>CAIZWU010000341.1 GCA_903936775.1 uncultured bacterium
CGGTTCCGAAAAACTCCGCGCCCATGACGCAGCGGAATTGAAGGGTTTCGCGGTTTGCGGCCAAGATAAGAAGTGGGTCTGGGCCGAGGGCAAAATCACGGGGAAGAACACCATCGAAGTCAGCGCCAAAGACGTGCCGGCGCCCGTCGCCGTCCGCTATGCCTGGGCCGACAATCCCGTGTGCAACGTCACCAGCGCCGAAGGCCTGCCCCTGACGCCGTTCCGCACCGACAGCTTCCCGAAAGCCGCCCCGGCCAAGCCTTAGCGTCTCTCCAGGCCCAGGCGTGGCGCCCTGCCACCCTGGGCCTTTCCTCTTGACCCTGCGGGACCCGGCAGGGTAGGAACGCGGCCTTATGAAAGTGCTCGTGACCGGTGGTGCCGGGTTTATTGGATCGCACACGGTCGAGCGCCTGCTCGCCCAGGGCGATACCGTGACCGTGTTGGATGAATTCAACGACTACTACGACCCCGCCATCAAACGGGCCAACGTCGCCGGCTTCCAGGGACAGGCCAACGTCATCGAAGGCGACCTCCGGGACCGTCCTACCGTGGACCGCGTCTTTGCCGAAGGGAAATTCGACACCGTGATCCACCTCGCCGCCCGCGCCGGGGTGCGTCCATCCATTGACGACCCCGCGCTCTACCTCGCCACCAACATCAACGGCACCTTCCACCTGCTGGAAGCCGCCAAAGCCACTGGCGTGCCCCGTTTTGTCTTCGCCAGCAGTTCCTCGGTTTACGGGATCAACAAAAAGGTCCCCTTCGCCGAGACCGACCGCATCGAGCAAACCATTTCCCCCTACGCCATGACCAAAATGGCCGGTGAGCAGATGTGTTCCAACTACACCAATCTGTATAACATCCGCACGGTTTGCCTGCGCTTCTTCACCGTCTACGGACCCCGCCAGCGGCCGGACCTCGCCATTTCCAAATTCACCTCCCTGATCGACCAGGGTAAACCCGTCCCCCGCTATGGCGACGGCAGCACCGCCCGCGACTACACCTTCGTCGATGACATCGTGGACGGCATCATGGCCTCCGCCGCCTACGAAGGCGACCCGTTCGACATCTTCAATCTCGGTGGCTCCCAAACCACCACCCTCGCCGGCCTCATTACCGCCGTCGAGGATGCCTTGGGCAAAAAAGCCATCATCCAGGACCTCCCCCTCCAACCCGGCGACGTCCCCCTCACTTACGCCGACGTCTCCAAAGCCAAACGCCTCCTCGGCTACAATCCCAACACGCCGATCCAGGAAGGGATTCCGAAGTTTGTGCAGTGGTATTTGAGCCGGAAGGGGTGAGGTTTTAACACCTGCTCATGCCTGATTCCTCAGTCCAATAATCCTCAAGGACGGTTCAATCCCAAGTCGATTACTGCGCGGGATGTCGTGTTCCGGTGCCAAATTCGATTTCGGTTATTAAGACCATTGACCCGGTCTTCCATTGCCTTCGATCTTCGCGGATTTCTTCCATGTAATTGATGGCAGCCGCCGCGGTGAGGCCATCTCCCTCCCGGTGGAGTTGTCTCAGTACCTCCACTGGGTTCAATTTACCGGCAGGCAGTTCCGGATTTTCTCCGGAAGTGCAGGTGGTGCGTGGTTTCCTGCCGGCCGTGGCATTCTTTACCATTGCCCGTCCAGCCCGTCAATCAGTCCAGTCATTTTCAGCGCTGTCACCGAGTTGCCCCATCGCATGGGCCCCGTAGGGCGTATAGGCCCCATAGGACCTATCCCTCCCATCAGTTCCATCCCGGATAGTCCCTCCAAAGCACCCGCACCCCCCAAAATTCTAAATTTCCCTCCCACCGGATTTCTGTTTGCAAAATTTCCCCAGCCGTTTTTAGTGCGCTCCCCCCATCCGGGGTCATTCTGAACCACTTTACCTACCATGGGATCCCTCAAAAAACGGAGAAAGACCAAGATCAACAAGCATAAGCGCAAGAAGCGCATGCGCGCCAACCGCCACAAGAAGCGCTTGCGCTACAAGTCCTAGTCCCTCAGCCTCGGGAGCATGAAATCCCGGATTCCCGTCAAGCCTCAGGCCTGCCGCGTCCGCTTTTTACTCAATGCTTCTGCTGCCGGACTGGCTTGTTGCCTGATCCTTACGTTTTCAAACAAGGCCCACGCGGATGCCCCCAAGGCTTCTTCGTGGGCCTCTGTCATGCCCGGACCGGAGCTCCGTCAGCCCACCCTCCGGTCGGAAGCCAATCCACCTCCCACCGTCAAACGCGCGGCCGCCCTCGCCCTGTATTACAAGGCCCGCCGCCTCGAGCAGGAAACGGACGACCCTTCAGTTCTGGGGCTGTATCTCGAAGCCGCCACGCTCGATCCCGGTCAACCCACTCTCCATCAGCGCCTGATCGATCTCTACACCCGTAACGGCCAGCTGAATGATGCGCTCGCCCTGCTGGAAAAATCCGTCGCCCGCTTTCCCAAAGACCCCTCCCCACTGCTCGCGCTCGCCCGCTTCCTGAACCAGCACCACCAGGAAGCCCCCGAGCAAAAACTCCGCGCCTTGCGCACTTCAGAGGAAGCCGCCGCCAAGTTCCCCGGTTCCGCCGACGCGGTGGACCACCTCGTCCGCCTCCACCTTGCCGACCAGCACCGGGAAAAAGCCCAGTCGGTGATCGACCAGGCCCTGCTTTCCCCGTCCACGGACCCGTCCTACTGGCTTGCGCTCGTCACCCCCGCCCGCAACGCCTACCCGCTCGACGACCGCGATACCTACGAAAAACATTTCGGCATCGTCAGCCAAGGGATTGAAAAAGCCCTGTCACTGGATCCCGATCGTCCGGACCTGCAGGAAGCCGCCGGCGATTTTTTCGCCCGCAACCGCCAGCCGGACCGGGCGCTCGCCCTTTACCAAAAAGTGACGGCCCAACGCCCCGGCGACCTGAAAACGAGGCAAAAACTCGGTCAGCTCCTCCGGATGGCAGACCGCAATCTGGAAGCCATCGCGCTGTTCGAATCCCTCGTCACGATCGACCCGGGCGACACCGTCTCGCACAAAGCCCTGGTCTCCCTGCACGAGAAAACCGATCCGGCCAAGGCCCTCACCCACCGGGCCACCCTGCTCCATCTCGAAAACGGCGATCCCCGGGATTATGGCACCACGACCACCGAACTGCTGAAGGCCAAACGGTCCACTGAAGCCCTGACCCTGATCAAGCGCGGTCTCTTTTTCCATCCGGACTCCGCGTCTCTCCTTTATCTCCAAGCCCGCGTCCTCTCCGAAAAGGGCGATCACTCCGCCGCCCTCGACTCCCTCACCCAAGCCGAGATCCGCGCCAAAGACCGCTCCCCCAAGCTGCTCGATTCCGCTTTTTATTACAGTTGGGCCACCGTCGCCCAGCGTGCCGAGCGCGCTGAGGAAGCCGAAGCCCGCTACCGTCAATCCATCGAAAAAGCGCCCTCCACCGAACCCGAGCGGGCCGCCCCCGCCTACAACGACCTCGGATACCTTTGGCTCACTCAAAACAAAAACCTCGAAGCCGCCGGCGAACTGCTCCGCACCGCCAACGAACTCGTCAAAGACCATCCGCCTTACCTGGACAGTCTCGGCTGGTGGCACTTCCAGAAAAAGGACTACCCCAATGCCCTGAAAATCCTCCGCAAAGCCGTGGAACTCGCCCAGCCCCATCCGCCGGAAGAATTGTTGGAGCATCTCGGCAAGGTCGAGGCGGCGGCTTCTGGAAAATAGGACAGAAACACCCCTCGGGCCGCTGATTCGGGAGACCCCGCTGGTCTGCCAGACGTTTTTCCGGCGGCGCCCCGCCTTTGTCAAAAGTAATCCCTGCCATGCCCGAATTAGCCGAAGTCGCCTATTACGCCGCCCAATGGAATCCGGGCCTCAGCCAGAAAATTCTCCGCGTTCACACCGGGCCGAAGCCACGATTTTTCCGGAATACCCCTCCGTCCGCCTTCGCCGCGCTGGCCGGCACCACCTACCGCCACGCCCGCACCCACGGGAAAAACATGCTCTTCGAATTCTCGGACGGCCTCTGGCTGAGCGGCCATCTCGGCATGACTGGCGAACTCCTCACCGGCCCGCCGGAGCACCCGCCCACGGCCCACGACCACCTCGTCCTGTATACCAAATCGACCGCCCTCATCTTCCGCGACTTCCGCATGTTCGGTTGCGTCCGCCTGGATGAATCCCCGTCCACCCCGCCTGCTGCCTGGCAGTCCCTGCCCCCGGAAATCCTCAATCCCCAATTCACCACCGCCCGCGTCGCCGGCGCCCTGCAACGCCACGCCCGCAGCCCGCTGAAGGCCTTCCTGCTCGATCAGGCCTGGTTCCCCGGCGTCGGCAACTGGATGGCGGACGAAGTCTGCTATCAACTGCAACTGAATCCCGCCACGCCCTCCGGCACGGTCGATCCGGCGGCTCTCCGCAAGGTGCTCCGCGCCATCTGCCAAAAATCCATGAAGACCATCGCCGTGGATTGGTCCGATCCTCCGGCCACCTGGCTCATGCCATACCGATGGAAGGATGGCGGCCTCTGTCCTGGGAAAAACTGCGGCACGGCCCTTGTCCGCGAAACCCTGCGCGGCCGCACCGCCTGCTGGTGCCCGGTCTGCCAGCCCGGCGTGTGACATCAGGTCATCCCGCCGGAGGCACCCATCCGAAAATCAGCGACGCGTGATAGCCCCAAAAACCCAGCGAATTCGACATTGCCAATCCTTCCCCCAACGCCAGTCCGGCCTCCCGGGGCACCGCCAAAGGAGCCAGTCCCGGGTCCACTTCCTGACACTCCGGCTGCGGCGGAAGCCAACCGCCGGCCAAGGCGGCCATCGCTACCACCGCCTCCATGACCGGCGTGGCCCCGAGGCAATGACCCGTGACCGGTTTGGTGCTGCTGACGGGCGGCAACCGATCCCCAAAAACGGTGCGCAAGGCCGCCACCTCGGCCCGGTCGTTCAAGGGGGTACCCGTTCCGTGGGCATTCACGTAACCCACTTCCCGGCCGCCTGCGGCCGGTGATTCAATTCCAGCCATCGTCAGAGCACGGCGCATCGCCCCGGCCAGGGCCCCCCCGTCCTCACTCAATCCCGTCTTCCCGGCCCCATCGTGCATCGTCTGCCCCCAACCCGCCAGCCGCGCCAGCGGCCGCGCCCCACGGGCCGCCGCATGGGAAGCCCGCTCCAGCACCAGAAACCCCGCGCCTTCCCCCAGCAATAACCCATTCCGCGAGGCCTCAAACGGCCGGCAGACCCGCCCCGCCTCCGCATGGGAGCCCAGCAGTCCCGCCCCTGCCATCCCGGGAAAAACCAAGCCGTTCCGCACCGCATCTGCCCCGCCGGCCAGCATCACCTCCGCGTGGCCCAGCAGCAATTGCTCCGCCGCATAACTGATCGCCACCGCCCCGGACGCACAAGTCGCCGACAACGTCATCCCCGGACCCCGGGCTCCCGCCTGTTGCGCCACCGCCCCGCTCAGCGCGGCCAGGGTGGTCGTCGCCGCGAGGGTTGGCCGCGCCCGTTTCCCGCCGGCTACGGCGGCCTGCGCCACCTCCCACTGCGCCTGACATCCCCGCGAAGTCCCCACCGCCACGCCAAACCGCTCCCGGTCCGGACTAAAACCAGTCTTTTCCGCCAACCCCGCCTCCCGCATCGCCTCCGCCGCCGCCACGAGGGCAAACTGCACACTCGGGTCCAGCCGCTTCCCTTTTCCGCTTCCTGCCCAATTCTCCACGAGGCACCCCGCATACCGCTGCCCAGCCACTTCGACCCATTTCCCCCCTGGCCGGCCCGTCCGCGCCGCCTCCACCAAGGCCGCCACTCCCAGCCCGCACCCTGACACCACGCCCCTCCCGGTCACCACAATCGGATCTTCCCTCAATTCCTGCGCTAAACTCCAAGCCATGGCCCCATCGTGCCGCGTCGCTCCCGCCGGGCAATCGGAAGCTCATCGCCGCCGGTTTTACAGAACGCCCGTCTCGATCTGATCCAAATAGATAAAGTCCGGGGCCTTTACCCCGGCTTCCTGTCGGATCTTCACCAGCCGGGGTGATTCGAAAAAGGCCTTGGCATCCGCGATCGAAGTCCAAGCCGAGAAATGCACGATGCGGTTCGGCTCGTGCTCATCACGCAGCACTTGAAAGCTGCGCTCCCCCGCCTCCTTCCGGATGCCGGCCGCACCATCAAAGACCTTTTTCCAAGCCTCGTAGTCGGCCACTTCGTGAACGATCAGGACGTATTGCATAAATCCAGGTCGAGTTAATCCGTGGCTCCATACCGCTCCCGCCACTCCACCGGCAGCCGCACCGGTCGCCCGGATTTCAGATTCACCAAGGCCAGCGCCTGCCGGCTCGTCACCAACAGCGCCCCATCGGACGGGCGGTGGATTTCAAAACGGCACCAGAAACGCGCCCGCTCCATCGAGTCCAGCACCCCATGGATTTCCAGATGATCGCTCAGCAGCGCCGGCCGCCGGTAATCAATCTCCGTGCGCACCACTACCGGCACCTCGCCGAGCGCCACCATCTCCCGCATGTTCATCCCCATCTGCCCGGCCAGACGGGTGCGGCAGGTTTCAATGAAGCGCAGATAGGCAATGTTATGGACCACCCCTCCGGCGTCGGTATCAAAAAACATCACCTCCTCGCGGGTGATCAGCGATGGGGCGTCGGTCATTTGGCGGACGGGGCGAAAAGTTCGTCGAGGAAGGCCCGCATCTGCGTCCACGACCGCGCATCCGCCCTGGCATCGTAGGCATTGCCCTTGCTGACGTCACTGCCCGCTCCTGGATTCGAGAAGGAATGCACCGCGCCACTGTAACTGACCATCTGCCAGTCCACCTTGGCCGCATTCAACTCCGCCGTCATCGCCGCGATGCCCTCGGCAGGCACATACGGATCATCCGCGCCATGCAGCACCAGCACCTTGGCCTTGATGTTTTTGCCATCCGCCGGCGTGGGAGAATCCAATCCACCATGGAACGAGACCACGCCCTTCACATCGGCCCCGGCCCGGGCCAGTTCCAGCACTCCGGTGCCGCCGAAGCAATAACCAATCGCCACCACCTTTTCCGGATCGACGTTGGGCTGCTTTTTCAGTTCCTCCAGACCCGCCAGCAACCGCATGCGGAACAGCTTCCGGTCCGTCTTGAATTTCCCGGCCTCGGCCGCCGAGTCCTTTGGATTCGAAGGCCGCACCCCCTTGCCGTAAATGTCTGCCACCATCGCCACATAACCCAGACCGGCCAACTGCCCGGCGCGCCCTTTCGAGTAAGCCTGCACTCCCACCCAGTCATGAATCACCAGCACGCCCGGCACCTTTCCTGACACCGTCTCCGGTACCGCCAGCCAGCCTTCCAAGGTGGTATTGCCTTCCGCATACTCCACCGCCTTCGCGGTCACCTCCCCCGCCCGCAGGGACGGAACCAGCAACGCCGCAAAAACAAAAGACCCGGCAACCATCAATGACTTGAGGGGATTCATAGACCGGCATCCTACCCTCCCGCGTTCACCCTGCAACGCATTCCCGCCCGTCCGGATTCCGGCGCCAATCCTCAAGATTTCGCTTTCGACGTCCGGACTTGCGCGTTCGATGGGAGACGCTGCCACCGACTCCATTTTCCCGCCTTTGTCCCTGACTTCCCTCCGCCTCCGCGACTTCCGCTGTTTCCCCACGCTTTCCTGCGCCCTGGGCGGCGGCATCACGCTCTTCACGGGCGACAACGCCCAGGGGAAAACCTCCATCCTCGAAGCGGTCTGCGTCCTGCTGCGCCTCCAATCGCCCCGCACCAGCACCGGCAAGGAACTGGCCCGCTTTGGGACCGACGGTTGCGGCGTCGCCGGGACTTTCGATGGCCACGAGCTTACCCACACCACCCGGGGCGCCGAAAAAAAGCTCCTGATCGACGGCGAACCCGCCCGCCGCACGGCCGACTACCTGGCCGCCAGCGGCCTCGTGGTCTGGATGGGCAATGGCGACCTCGAACTCGTCTCCGGCACCGGCGACCCCCGCCGCCGTTACCTCGACTTCCTCGGCAGCCAGCTTTTCCCGGAATACCGCGCCGCGCTCAAGGCCTACGAAAAAGCCCTCCGCCAACGCAATTTCCTCCTTAAACGCGACGCCTCCCCCTCCTGGCAGGAAATCGATGCCTACACCGCCGTCCTCGTTCCTCACGGCGAAACCCTGCTGCGCCTCCGCGCCTCCCTGCTCGAAAAACTCACCCCGCACGCCGCCGCTGCCCACGCCGCCATCCGCGCCGCCGACCCCGGCTCCGCCACGCCGGAAGTCCTTTCCCTGACATGGCTGCCCGGGGGCGATTCCGACCACCTGAGCGCCCAGCTCCTCGAACGCCGCGCCGAGGAAGCCCGCCGCCGCGTCACCCTCTGCGGCCCGCACCGCGATGATTTCCTGCCCGCCCTGGATGGTCTTCCCGCCGGCACCTTCGCCTCTGAAGGGCAGCAGCGCACCATCGCTCTGGCGCTGAAACTCGCCCAGGCCACCCTCCTGCACGAAGCCCGCCAGCAATCCCCTATTCTCCTGCTCGACGACATCTTCGGCGAACTCGACCCCCACCGCCGCAACGCCCTGCTCGCGGCCCTTCCCGCCGGCTCCCAAAAGCTCATCACCACCACGCACCTTGGTTGGCTCGACACCCAACCCCTTGATGCCCAGCGCTATCAAGTCGAACGTGGCACCATCCGGCCCGTGTGATTGGCCGGAGCCTGGCCCTGCCTGCCCTCAAGGCTTCCGTTCCACCGCCTGCTTCCGGCTGGCTTCCGACAGTTTCTCCAATGGCACCCGGTAGGGTTTTCCGTTCATCTTCAGCACCACCACCCCGCCTTCCACGGCCACAAAGACCGCCGTGATCACTTTTCCATCCGCGCTGGTCCACTGCTCCGGCGCCGGCGCCTCCGGTTTGTCAGGAACTTTCTTCGGAGTTAGTCCTGAGGGCTTGGTGGTGGATTTTTTCTCCAGGCCCGCCCCCTCTGTGATCCAATCACGCATCAGCTTGATCTCCTTGGGAGAAAGTCCGTCGCCATCGGGCGGCATCCGGCGATTGTCCCCCGGAGGAAGCGTCAGCAATTCCATCAGCGGACTCTGCCCCGGACGGCCCGGATCAATCATCCCCGAAGGCCGGATATCGCCGGCGAGGACCTTCAGGTCATCAAACACGTAGCCATTTTTCTTCTTTCCGCTGGCCTCACTGTGGCACTCATAACAGTGCTTTTTGAAGATGGGCGCGATGTCACGCTTAAAGTCCACCGCGTGCAGCCCAAGCGGGAACCCGATCCATAACCCAAAAAATGCAGCCCTCAGCATAGCGGTCCACTAGAAACCCGGAACCTCATCCGGCAAGTCCTGTGGCGTAGGGAAATCCTTGAGCGCGCCCGTCCCTGATGCCTTGGCAGGACCGTCCACCCTTGGTTTCCTGGAAGTCCAACGGGCCCGGTGCGCTCCCCAAAATCCACCACTGGCCTGAAAAGCCCCGCGCTCTTGACCCGTGGAAGCAAAGACGGCACTATACGGTTCCTTTTTGCGCAATTCCCCCCTCATGAAGTTTCTTTCCCTCCTCTGCCTGGCCGTCCTCGCCTTCAGCCAGACCGCCTGCCAACGGAAAAAGCCCGGCCCGACCGCAGCCACCCCGCCGCCCAGCGCCCGGCCCGGCTTGAAAAACCAAGGCGTCAATCTGCCGGTGGGCAGCCTCCCTCCCGGCACCCAGCTCAGCTACAGCCGCGTCAGCAACATCACCTCCCCCTTCATCGCCATCACTTTTGATGACGGCCCGCACGCTTCCAACACTCCGCGCCTGCTCGATATGCTGTCTTCACGCGGCATCAAGGCCACCTTCTTCTGTGTGGGCACCAACGTGGCCCGCTACCCCAACATCGTGCGCCGCATCGTCGCCGACGGTCATGAAATGGCCAACCACACCTGGAATCACCCCAAACTTTCCAGCCTCGGCGACAGCGGGGTCCGCAGCGAACTCGACCGCGCCAATGCCGGCATTCTGAGTGTGGTGGGAGTCGCTCCCCGCATGTACCGCCCGCCCTACGGCGCCATCACCGCCCGCCAAAAACAATTCATCATGAGTGAATACGGCTACCCCACCATCCTCTGGTCAGTCGACCCCGAGGACTGGAAGCGCCCCGGCCCCGCTGTCATCACCAACCGCATCCTCACTAACACCAAACCCGGCGGCATCATCCTTGTGCACGATATCCACGCCCCCAGCATCGACGCCATGCCCGCCACCCTCGATGGCCTGCTCGCCCGCGGCTACCGCTTCGTCACGTGCAGCCAACTCATCGCCATGGGTGCCGGCCGCGCCCCCGGCCCGCATTTCGCGGCCTCACAGGCCACCCTGGCTCCGGTGAACCTCTTCACTCCGGGCAGCTATTGAAAAAGGGAAAGCTATCAGACCTCTGCTGATCCACCTCAAAAGCCAAGCCCAAGCCCATGAATCCGAAAGTAGAGAATTTCTGTTTCAAAAGCTTGGAAAACAGTGCCAAGGCGACAGGGATGAGATCAATGATGGTGATCGTCTGGCTAATGATGTGGCTTGTCTGTAAGCTTTATTCTGGTGAAACTCCACTCATCATTCTACTCCTGCTCGTTGCTTCGGTAGTAGGACTGCTGCTGAGCCTGAGAGACAAACATGCCATGGCTTATCTCGGAAATAACCCCCAAGCCCTGAAGGAATCCTCTGTGAATGGACAAAACAAACAGGTCGCTGTCACCCCGCTGACTCCGCGGAACTAAATCCATGCCCTCGCTGCCAGACCTGCAATTCATCGCCGCCCGCGCTTCCCTGCTGGATGTCGCGGCCTTCCTCGACCGCGTCCAGCGCCACGGGCAGCAGGACGATTACCGCCTCGCGGCCCTCCGCGAAGCCATTCCCCTCCTCCTCTCGGATGACCCCCACCGCGTCCGCCGCATCTTGGAATCCCTCAGCGATTCCACCCTCGAGCCCATCCCCGCTGCCACCATCCAAGGGGCTTTCGGCGCCCCCAGGAAACAACCATAGCTCACGCCGCAAGCAGCAGCAGCCCCCGCTGAAAACGGCCCACTGAAAACTGAAAACTTCCCCCGCATGCGCTACATCGAACCCCACGGGCACATGGTCAGCCGGACCACCGACGACTATCAAGCCATGGTCATGGCCGGATGTGCCGCCGTTTGCGAGCCTGCCTTCTGGGCCGGTTATGACCGGAAAAACGCCCACGGCTTCTACGACTACTTTCTGCAGCTCACCGAATACGAGCCCCGCCGCGCCAAAAAATACCACCTGCCGCACTATACCTGGCTCTGCATCAATCCCAAGGAATCCGAGGACACCAAACTCGCCGACGACGTCATCGCCCTGATCCCGGATCTCCTCTCCAAGCCCAACGTCCTCGGGATCGGTGAAATCGGCCTCAACAAAAACAGCCGGAACGAGCTCCTCATCCTCGAAAAACACCTCCAGCTTGCCGCCGACCACGATCAACTGGTGCTGGTCCACACGCCGCACCTGGAAGATAAACTCAAAGGCACCCGCCTCATCCTCGACGCCATCCAGAATTTCAGCACCCTCCGCCCGGAGCGCGTTATTATTGACCACGTTGAAGAGCACACCGCACCGTTGGTGCTCGACCGCGGCTTCTGGGCCGGCATCACCCTTTACCCTGAGAGCAAAGCCACCCCGCACCGCGCCATCGACATGCTGGAACTCTACGGCCACGAGCACATTTGGCTGAACAGCGCCTGCGACTGGGGCCACAGCGATCCGTTGGCGGTCCCCCGCACCGCCCTCGAAATGCGCCGCCGCGGTTACGATGCGAATTTCATCGACCAGATCCTCTACCAAAACCCGCTCCAATTCCTCAGCCAGAATCCACGATTCAAAGTCTGAGGATGAAGATCCCATGAGAGGGATGGTTTGGGGGATCAGGCAGGGCGATGAAGCGAAAACAGGCCGCCCCGGCCGACGTATCGCAAAGAACCCCCATGTTGTTTCCCCGATTCCGTTTTAGTCTTCTTCTCGCCGTGACCAGCCTGCCGGTCGCCTCAGGGCCGTTGTGGGCCGGTGACTTCACCCCGGAGCAACTCCACACCTTTGAGAGCAAAGTCCGCCCCTTGCTCGCCGAGCATTGTTATTCCTGCCACGGGCCGCAGAAGCAAAACAACGGTCTGCGGCTCGACTCCCGCGCGGCCATTCTACGGGGAAGCGATTACGGGATTGTCGCGGAAGCGGGCAAGCCGGCAGAAAGCAAATTGCTCAAAGCCATCCAACATGCCGAAGGCGTGGAGGCGATGCCCAAAAAGGCGGACAAACTGCCCCCGGAGGCCATTGCGGTCCTGACGGATTGGGTGCAGCAGGGTCTGCCCTGGCCGGAGGAAGCGGCCCCCGCCGCCGCGGTGGAAAACTGGCGGCAGCACTGGGCTTTTCAGCCGGTGGTGATGCCTCCCGTTCCCGCCGTGAAGGCCGCCGACCGGGTGCGGCAACCGCTGGATGCCCACGTGCTGGCCGGGCTGGAAAAAGCAGGCCTGACCCTTTCGCCGGAAGCCGACCGCGCCACCCTCGCCCGCCGGGCCTCGCTGGACCTGACCGGACTGCCGCCCACTTTCGATCAGGTGCAGGCCTTTGTCAGCGATCCGGCACCGGACGCCTGGCCGCGGTTGGTGGACGGCCTGCTGGGCTCCCCCAACTTTGGAGAACGCTGGGCCCGCCGCTGGATGGATATCGCCCGTTATGCCGACACCAAAGGCTATGTCTTCCAGGAGGAACGCCGCTACGCCTACGCCTACACCTACCGCGATTGGCTGGTCTCCGCCTTCAACAACGACCTGCCCTACGACCGCTTCCTCATCCTGCAATTGGCGGCCGACCGGGTGACGGATTGGGAAAAGCAGCCGCAGGACCTCGCCGCCATGGGTTTCCTGACCCTCGGCCGGCGCTTCCTGAATTCCGAACCTGACATCATTGACGACCGCCTCGACGTCGTCTTCCGCGGCACCCAGGGCCTGACCGTCAGCTGCGCCCGCTGCCACGATCACAAGTTTGATCCCATCCCCACGGCCGACTACTATTCGCTTTATGGCGTCTTTGCCAGCAGCACCGAGCCCAACGATAAACCACTGATCGGCCAACCAGACAACTCCCCGGAATACCGCGCCTACCAGGCTGAACTGGCGAAGAAGGAAGAAGCCGTGGCTGCCTTCCGCCGCCTGCATCCCCCGGAACCCAGAAAGCCCCTGCCGTATCTGGATCTCCTGACGCCCTACCAGGAAAAACCACCCTTCAACCGCCAGCACCGCAACCAGCTGCGCGACCTCGTGAAAGAGGTGGAAAAATACAAAGCCACCAACCCCGCTGCACCGCCGCGCGCCATGGTGATGGTGGACAAACCCCAGCCGGTCGAACCCGTCATTTTCCTGCGCGGCAATCAGGGACGCCACGGCCCGCAGGTCCCCCGCCGCTTCCTCAAGGCCCTAACTCCCGGCACGGAACGCCCCGCTTTTTCCCAGGGCAGCGGCCGTCTGGAAATGGCCCAATCCATCGCCTCGCCCCAGAATCCACTGACCGCCCGCGTGTGGGTAAACCGCGTCTGGACGTATCTGACCGGCACCCCGCTGGTGGACACGCCCTCGGATTTCGGGGTGCGCACCGCCCGCCCGGACCATCCGGAACTGCTCGACCAGCTGGCCGCGCAATTCATGGCCGAAGGCTGGTCCACCAAAAAACTGATCCGCTCCATTCTCCTGTCAGCCACGTGGCAGCAGACCAGCCTGACCTATCCGGAAGCCGCCGCCAAGGACCCGGAAAACCGCCTCTACTGGCGGCAAAACCGCCGCCGTCTCGACTTTGAGGCCCTGCGCGATTCCCTGCTCGCCGTCAGTGGCAATCTGGACCGCACCCCCGGTGGGCGCGGCCAGGAAATGGTCACCGGGGCCGGAACCTCGCGCCGCACCCTCTACGGCCTGGTGGACCGGCAGAATCTGCCCGGACTCTTCCGCACCTTCGACTTCGCCAGCCCGGATGCCACCGCCCCCAAACGCTTCGAGACCACCGTGCCGCAGCAGGCTCTTTACATGATGAACAGTCCGTTCGTCACCGCCCAGGCCGAACGCCTCGCCGGAGAAAAACCCACCGCCGACGGCCCGGAAACGATCCGTCACCTCTACCGCACGGTGCTGTCCCGCGACCCCGCTCCTGACGAAATCGAACTCAGCCTCGCCTGCCTCCACGACCTCACCGTCCAACCCCGTCAGACCGGCACCGCCTGGCAGAATGGCTGGGGCGGTTTCGACCCCGCCACCCTGACGACCACCTTCACTCCCTTCCCGCACTATCAGGAAAACCGCTGGTCCCCCTCCGCGACCGTGCCGGACCCTGCGCTCGGCTACGTGAACCTCACCCGCGAGGGAGGCCACCCCGGCAGCACCTCCGCCCAATCCGCCATCCGCCGCTGGGTCGCGCCCGGCGATGCCAAGGTGGAACTCACTGGCACCGTCACCCTCCCGTCTGACCAAAGCACTGGGATCACCGCCTTCATCGTCCACTCCCGCCTCGGCCTGCTGGGCACCTGGCCCGTCCCGCCCGCCGGCAAGGTGGACGCCACTATCCCCGGCCTTGAGCTCAAAGCCGGGGACATCCTCGACTTCATCCTCGATTGCCAGGGCAGTCCCAACTCCGACAGCTTTTCGTGGGCGCCGGTCATCCGGGACATTTCCAGCAACCTTGTCCTGGCCGACACGGTCAAAGACTTCGGAGGCCCCGGCGCCTCCGCCCTCGCGGCCTACGCCCAGGTGCTGCTGTGCTCGAATGAATTCCTGTATCTGGACTGATGGCGTTCCCCAGCCACGCCCCGATGCGCCATCGTGGAGACTATCCAAAAATCAATCTTCTGTATCCCTCCATTACTCCGTCCCTGTCATGATCCGTCCTTTTACTTTGCTGCTTGGTTGGTGCCTGGTTTCAGCCTCTCCCGGAGCGGATGTCCCGCCCGATTTTCGATTCAAAGTGGAGGTGCTGGCGGAAGGGATGCCGCAGCCCATGCACCTGACCCGCCTTGCGGATGGCCGGATCTTTTTTTCCGAGATCGCCGGCAAGGTCCGGGTTCTCCTGCCGGAGACGGGTCAAATCGCTGAAGTGGGCA
>CAIZWU010000342.1 GCA_903936775.1 uncultured bacterium
CGCGGGAAGGCCTCGTAGATGCCGCGGGCCAGCATCGACTTGCCGGTGCCACTGCGTCCCCACAGCGTCAGCCAGCGGCCGTTGGGCTTGCCGCGGGTCGGCCGCTTGGCCGGGATCTCCCTCACGAAGTCACCAGCAATATTCCCCATTTTCATCAAGACTGGGTCCTGGTGGTGCCGGAACCCCGGAAACCGTACCGGCACGGCCTCCGCCACAATTACCGGAGGTGTTGAGGCTGGGCTGTCCGGCGAGGAGAGGCTCTGCATTGCGGGTAAGAGCCGGGCGATTCGTTGTTCGATGCTGTCCATTTGGTGAGTGATTGGGTGAGTATTGCAGCCGGTCCCAGACCAGCCCCTGCCAGCCGTTGGAGATGGCCGCGGTGATGGCCATGGCGCTGAGCTCCGCCCCGTGCCGGGCGCATTCTGTCAGGGTCTTACGGGCCGCCAATGCCGTCCAGCGCTTGGCGGGGTTGGCCCGGTAGAGCTCGGCCCGGTGCAGGCACCAGTCGGCCCACACGTCGCGGAAGGCCGGCAGCATAAGCTCCAGCGGCAGCGGCTCCTCGTCGGCTCCGGTGATCTCGGCCTCGATGGTGCCGGTCTTCCCGCCCCGCCCCTCGCGCATACGCCCCCGCTTCAGGGGTGTGGGTGTGGGGGCGGGGGTGGGGAGGATAGGGGGTGTGGGGGAAAGGAGGGGAGGGGGAGGGGGAGAGGGGGCCGACTGAATGGCGACTGAATCAGTCGTTTCAGTCGTTTTTAAGTCGCTTTCAGTCGTTTCAGTCGCAGTCAGTCGCTTGAGGTAGGCCCTGCGATTCCGCTCAACCCGGCCGGCCTTGGCTTGTCCGGGGGTGATCGTGATCCCTCCGTCCGCGGCAATGGCCACAGTGCTCCCGGCGTTGACCAAGGCGATGATATCGGCGGCAGTCAGGCTCATCACAGTTCCATCATGTTCACCGCGCAGCCGTACCGGGTCGCGCCGTAGAGTTTGTCGGTTGAGAGCTCGACGATCTGGCAGTCGTCATGCCATGCGCCGGCGTCCGTCAGGGCGTCCATCACCGCCTTGACCAGATTGTCGATATCCGGCTTTACCGTGTGCCGCACGGGGGCCCCGGCGGTCAGGGCCCCCTTGCTGGTGAAGTGGTACTGAGGCCGCGGCATGCAGAAGTTCAGTGACAACCGCACCGGCCCCTCCAACGGCTCCTGCTGCTGCGCCCGCCAAGCCACTCTCACGGCCGACTTCCACACATCCGCCGTCTTCGGGGTGTAGACGTGGCCGTTGGAGCGGATCATGCGCACCCGCGGCTGGGCCATTGGGGTGCCGGTCACAAAGAAGAAGGCGAAGGCTTTCACTTGTTCTCCCCCTCCCACTGCCGCAGCAATTTGCTGAATGCATTGCACTGGAGCCGGACCTCGCGTGCATCCGCCTCCGCCGTCGTCTCGCCAAAACAACTCACGCAGTTGGGTAGCCTGCAGTGAGCGGCTCCGCAGTCCAAGACCACGTCCACCGCTAAGTGAATCGCCTGCCGCAGGGCCTCGGCCAGTTGCCGGGCCGTGACCCGGCCCCGGTCGGTGATCTTCTTCACCTCCGCTTTGTCCTTGGGGCAGTCGATCCACGCTACCGCCGGCTTCAGGTTTTTCATCTCATTGACCGGAGGCTTCATCTGTGACTGCAACTCCTTCCGGCCCTCCTTCTGGCCCACGATAATGCGTGAGGTCGCGTTGTTCTTCCGGGTTCTCCCGTAGGATGGTGCATTCATGTTATTAGAATCCGGCTTCATCGTCATCCATGGCCGCCGGAGCCGGGGCCTGGCCGTTGCCGGGTGCCGGCCGGTCCTCATCGAGGTAGACATTGAAGGTGAACTCAGTCTCGCCCTTTTCGACGAATGGCTTCACCATCGCGTAAAGGCTGGCATGCAACAGATGCAGCTGGCCCTTGCCCCAGAATCGGCGGGTGCCGTCACTGTGCTCCGTCATCATCAGCTTGCCGAAAGTCAGTAGGCGAGGGCTTTGCTTACCTGTCTTCTGGTTGTAGTATTCGCCGATCTTGACCTTTATGTTTCCGGCTGGGGTGGTATTACTCATCATTTGGTTTTGGTTTTGTTTTGTTATTGGGGGGACAGTTGGAAAGACTCCGCGTTCGGAGCCCAGTCGGTGGTAGGCACCACCGGCACGTAGCAGGAGCCCAGTCTCTCGAGGATCTCGAAGACCTCTCCCGGGTACTCAGCGGCCGCACGCACCGCCACGTCGTGAGCCCTCTCCAGATCATCCATCCGGCCGGAGAAGAGCCGGCAGGTGCTGGCCCGCAGGACGCAGTAGCCGCGTTGCCGTGCGGCAGGTGGCTCCGGGGCCGGTGCCGGAGGCTCGTCGAGCGCCGGGATGTAGTCTGGCACAGGGGCGGCATCTGGTGCCGGGGCAGCATCTGGCGCCTCAAAGCGACACTCCAGACGTTTAGCATCTGGCAGCGCCAGCCACTCCAACACGGCCCGGTGAAATTTTATGCCCCCGCGGCCCCCTTGTTTCCCATCCCAGCAGAGCTTGATGGGCACCCCTTGATTGGAAAATGTGAATGCGAATTGTTGGTATCGGAATTTGTCCATAGTGTTGGTTAGTTGGTCAGAGTTGTTCTGCTTGCTGCACGATCCAGTCGGCAAAGGCCGCAACCTTGCGGGAGATATCAGCCGCAGCGGCTACACCTTCGTTGGATTTGACGGCCGGCACGGTGAGTGCCCGGACCTCCGCGGCAAAACCAAGCAACTTCTGCTTGTCCGGGGCCGCCGCCGCCTTTCTCTCCGCCGCGACCTGCCGCTTCTTCAGCCGGGCCTCATCGTCCGCCGCGGCCTGCTTACGGCGCTGCTCCGCGGCCGCCGCTTCGCTGGCCTGCCGCTCCACCCGTTCGCGGGCCTGTCGCTCTTGCTGGAGTGCGTCCGCGGCGGCCTGCCGCTCCTGCCGGGCAACCGCATCTCGAGCGGCAGCCTCCTCCTTCAGCCGTGCATTCTCCTGCCTCATCCTCTCGCGCTCCTCCGCCTCCTCTTTTTCTTTGGCCAAGCGGGCGGCCTTAGCGGCCTGCTCCCGCTCGATCCGTAAGGTGTGCAGATCCTTGGCGTCAGCCAAAAATGCGGCATAGGCCTCGGCAGCCATCCCCCCCAGATCCACACTGACAGGGCCTGTCAGGTAGGGCGCCAGTTCTGCGGCCCGGGCGCATATACGTTTCCTCCTGAGCCGTTCAGTCTCACGCTCGATGAATTCCTCCTGCTCGAGCAGCCGGTCCTCCATCGCCGAGCAGAAATCCTTCACCTCCTTGGCGTTCGAGTTGATGCGGCGGGTCTCCATGGTCATCGCCTCCACCATTTCGACCCGCCGCCGCTCCACGGTCAGGCGGATCTCCCGGACACTCAGCCGGGTCGCCCGGGCCAGCTTTTGGCCCGCCGTATCATCAATACTGGTCACCGTGAGGGTCTCCGCCGTTTTGCGCAGGGCCTCTGCTCTGCTCTGGTATTCGGCCCAGACGGCAGCCCCATCCGCCCGTGGCAAGATGGCAAGGTTGATTGATTCGTGGACAGGTTCGAGTAGTTCAGCGTTCATGGTTGTTGGTTAGTTGGTGCGGCTCAGTTTGGGTTTCACCGCCTCCCGGGCCGCGGCGTAGTCGATGATGAATTGGTCGAGGCTGGCGGCCAGCTTGTCGGTGTAGGCGTCCCGCTGGACGACGACGTGGAAGGGTTGGAGCCCCGGGAAGTAGGAGAAGAAGTCCCACCGCTGAAGGCCGGTCACGGCCATCGCCCCGTGGACCTGTTGCTTGTGGTCGTCCGGCAGACCGCCGGCCATCACCCAGCCCACGTGGACCTTGGGGGAGGGGCACTTGATCTCCACGCCCCAGTCGAAGAGCTCAGAACCGTTGGTGATCCGCCCCTCATCATCGTAGACGGCGTCCAGCTCCAGGCTCCGGCCCCAGCCCAGGATCAGCCCATCCGGGGAGCACCCCACCACCTTGTCGGGACGGGTCACGAAGCCCACCTCCACCGCACGCTCCTTCACATGTTGCTCATACGCCCGGCGGGCCTCCGGCTCCATTTCCGTGCCGCGGTCCGTGAATCGATTTCCGGCGAAGTCGACCCACTCCGGCACATAGCTCTCGCCGATGAGCTCCGCGATGTAGGCCGTCGCAGACTTGCTCAGGTCTCCCTTCGCCGCCGTGATCACATCCTTGAACCGGCTGGCGGTCGGCCGTCCCCGGCGGATCGCATGCCACTGCTCGGACCCCTGGATGACAGATGGGTGGACGATCATTCGGCCCTCCCTTCATCTTTCACAAACTGCCCATCGATCATCCGGCCGGTGCGGTTCTTGATCTCGTTGTAGGCAGCCTCCAAGCAGTACTCGAACTTCAATCCAGCCAAGTAAGCCGCCAGAATCAGCGTGACGGTGCAGTCACCGATCCCGTCCGCCAACTCCTCAAGGTGCATTACTTTCCCAGAATCCACAAACAGCACCGCGGCATCACGCGTCTCCGTGAGTTCCTCTTGGGATTTGCTCAGTTGCCCCAGCAGCGTGCCGCTACCTCCGGCCCCCGTGATGCCTTTATCCAAGCCCCACTGCCGGACATTCGCTATCGTTTCCTTAATGTCCATTACTGAGCCCCCCCTTCCATCTCCGCGAAATGGGCATCGATCTCCTCGTCCGTCGCATCCGCAGACAATACCGCGGCCGGCAGCGGCACCTGCCGGAACGGATCCAGCGGCTCCGCCCGGGCAATCTCCCGCCCCTTGGCCACCTTCTCCGCGCCTCTGATCACCTGCCCCTCGTCCTCGTCCGTGATGCCCGAGAACCCGAACGCGATACGTGCGCACTGGATGATCGCCTTATGCCGCAGCATCCGGTGCTCCATTTTCCACGGATCCGTGTTCCGCTTACACTCCGCCAGATACTCGGTGGCCACGATAGGGTACTGCCGGTCCTTCCGGTAGATCCGGCACGTGCAGCTGACCAGCCGGCCGTCCGTGTCATGCTCATGCGTCGTCTCCAGCCCGTCCATCTGAGGGTGGTCGTTCGTAATCCGTAGCCACCCATCGATGGAGACCACCGGCACGATGCCCCCTCCCTTGGCCGGGAAGGCGTAGATCTCCTTGATCAGCGGGTTCAGGCCATACTCATTGGCCACCACGGTCAGCACGATGAACTCCTCTGCCGTCGCCCCTTTGAATACCGTCGCTTTGAGAGAGGCATGCAGCTTGTCCACCTCGATGTTCAACCGGCTGGCCATGATGCCCAGCGCCGAAACCTTGGCCGGCGCTGTCGCCGGAATCGTTGCCAGTGCGCTCATTACAGGATCCCCCTCTCCAGATCGTCAGCTTCCGCCCGCAGAGCGGCAATCTTTGAAGCCACCGAGCAGGCCCGCTCTGTGATATCCTTCAGAGCCTCCCCCGCACTAGGGTGTTGGGTGATTTTTGCCGGAACCCCTTGGATGTAGGCGCTCCATCCGATCTGCTCTCTCCCGCTATACGTGTCCGCCACCAAGGTGATGGATGCCGGGCGGGTGCCGGCGATCTTCCGCACCTGAGTCAGATAGTGCAGCAGGTAGGCATGGACATTCTTCTCCCGCGGGAGGACAGATTCGGGGGAGTGTGTTCGTTGTTGTTGGTTCGAGTACATAATTCGATCTTTGAGTAGTGTTTTTCCGGCAGTAGATGGGTATCAGACCGCTGCCGGTCGGCCCCTTGGTGAGGATGGTTTAGAGGCGCTTCAGGTAGCGCCCATAGGCCCGCCGAGCCCGCAGTTCGCGGCTCTCGGCCCGGGCATCGCTGCGGGAGATCCACAGCAGACAGAGGCCACTAATGCCCCCCAGCAGACAGAGGCAGCCGAGGATGACATCGACCGTCGCTGCATGCCGGATGTTTTCGAGTTGGAGCATGCTCATGGTTGGACAGGCGGTGGGTTGAAGTTCGCGGGGTGTTTCCGGCCATCACGGTCGGTCGCCCACTCAGGGGCAGTGAATGGCGGCACCGGCCGGCTCCGCTCGGTCAGCGTGATGCCGTAGGCGATGACGATCAGGCCCAGCGGCAACAGGGTCAGAATGGCGGCGTTCATGACTGGACCTCCCCCTTCGCTGAATTTTTGGCCCTCATCGCCAAGACGAACCGCTCCGCCTTCGCCGCATGGAACAGCACCCCGAGTCCCGCCACCCGGTGCTTGGCCTCCGCCAAGCGCAGGGTATTGCGCCGGACGTGCCGGTCCACCTGCCGGGGCAGGATCCCGCAGGCATCAGCCAAGGTCCGCCGGGAGTAAGGGGTCATGCGCCCCCCCTTTTCCGCACGGTGACCTGGTCTGGCTTTGGGGGTGCTTTTGAGTCTGTGACCGAAGCGTCCACCAAGGTGATCTGGCCGGCATCCAGCTTATCAATGCCATATTCCAGCAGCAAGGAGGTAAACATTTTCAGCGTTTGGCCGGACTTGGAGGCCCGCGCCTTGACTTTGTGATAATGGTCCGGTAGGACTTCTAATAGCTTCTTTTGGGTTGGTTTGGCCATGTATCCGGATTGGACATCATTTCTGTTTTGGATGCAAGTAAAAGGTTGCCCTTTGGGAAACTTTTTGTAAATTGGACACATAATGACCATCACGCCCCCCATTATCGCGGCTATTATCGCTAGACTCAGAAACCCTAAAATGCCCAAGCTCAATCAGGCGCAACTCGCCGAGCACATGGGCTACGGGCGGTCATGGGCATCCAAGCTCATGAAGGGCGCTATCAAAAATATTTCCGATGAAGACACCGCCAAGCTACAGGCCTTTTTAGGGATTCGGCTCATCCCTGAATTCCGCGACACCGGGGAGGTCGTCCCTGAAATAGCCATGGAGCTGGGCAGGAGGATGAAGGACAGCGAGGCACTCGCCAAGGTCATTTCGGCATTACTGGAAATGCCGCAAGGAACCTGCATTGAGGGAACCCGCTGGATCGAGACTCAGGACATGACTAAAATAGGTCAGGAGATCATCAAGATCGCCTTTGCCAACGAGGACAAGCCAGGCAAGGTCGCCCGCATGGTCCTGGAGTTACTAGCCTAAAACGGAGGGTAGGCCGGCCTTGGATCAGTTGCCCGAGAATAGGACGACCGCAAAAAGGATCACAACGGCCACAACCCAAAACACCCCTTTTACCGCCCTCTGCGCAGCCCTCTGGGTAAACGTCCCAGCAATCGGTCTAGCGGCTCTCTCTTCAAACTTTGTGAGAAGAATGAGTCCGCCAAAAAAAATCAGGGGGAGCGCGACTATTGCAACAAGGCCAACCAGGATACCGATGACCACGCTCATCCTGCTGGGATACCTTTTCTCGCCGGGCTGGTCAATCCTGAACCACTGTGGGCTTTGACAAAGCCGGCGTGACGGGTAGCATCCCTCCCTATTCCAGCCATATTCCCGCCGGAAAACTGACTGCGAATCGACCTAACCCAAGGCTCAATTTATACCGCTGCCCTCGTATTCCAGCAAAAACATTGACCACGAATTGACCACACTTTTTGCAAAGCCTTGATAATAAATCCATTAACCCCTAGGGTAAAGGCTTGGTATCCCGCTGCCCTCTCTTTTTTCCCCGTAGGGATATCCGGGGCGGATTTTGACCTAGAGCGGCGGCTTTCCCCGATGAATGCTTGATTGTGTCCCCGGAATGATCCTAGAGTGGTCCTACTATGATCCCGGAATACCCTTCCCCAAAAAAGCAAATTGACCACAAATTGACCACAATTGACCACAAATTGACCGCAGAGGTCAAGGTCAAGAAGGCCGCCCAGAGCATGATGTGGGAGGGGAGGAAGATCCGGCTGGCGCTGCACCGGGGGGCGTGGCGGGCCCGCTGCCGCACTGAGCACCTGACCTGCGACATTCTCACGCCCACCGGAAATCTGGCGGACGCGAAGAAATTCGTGAAGGAGCGGCTGGATACCCAGCCCGCGGCGTCCACCCCGAAGAGTAAATGCACCGTGCAAGATTTGGCCGCCGTGTATCTGGTGGCCCCCAAGCGGTGCAGCGCCGACATCGCCCGGCGGAATGTGGTGCGGATGAAGTCGGTCTGCCGGGACGGGTTCGGGAAGCCCATGGACGAGGTCCGGCTGGCCCAGCTGCCAGATCTCTGGCCCGCTTATGTGGCGGCCCGGCAAAAACTGCCCCTGCCGGACTACGCGACCCGCCGGCCGATCAACCGCGGGATCAATTCCGCCATGCGCCAAGCCGCGGGCCTGCTGGTGCGGGGGTTGGCATCCCACTACGAACGGCATGGGTTGGTCCTGCCGGCCGATGCAGGCCGGATCCTGCTGGCCGCAGAGTCACCCAAGGTGCCGGCCGCCGCAGACGATGCTGCTCTGGTGCAGGCATGGAGGGCGCTGCGCGACACCGACATTGACATGTGGCTGGCCGTAGGGTTGGCCCGGTTCGCCGGACTCAGGCAGCAGGAGATCTTCCATTTCCGGGGCAAGTGGACGGTCGTGAAGGACGGTGCCACCTACGTCCGCCTGCAAGACCGGCCGGAGGACGACTGGCAGACCAAAACCGGCATCCCTTACTCAGCGCTCGTCCTCGACGTCAGCCTAGCGGAATACCTCCGCGCCATGGATCCCGAGGCCCGGGCCATCACCTGCCTGAATACCTACAAGTGGATTCAGCGCCGGCCGCAGGAGTGGCTCAAGGCCTACACCGGAGACGCCAAGGCTCCGCTGCACCGGCTCAGGGGATTGTATGCGGACCAAGTGAAGCGGGAGACTGAGGCCGCCATCTTGGCCCGCCGGCAGGGGATTGAGGCCGCGTCCCGTAATCTGGGACACACCACCACCGCCACCACCGAGGGCCATTATTTGCAGTCTGACTCGCCGTCTTGATCTGCTACAGGATGATGCCGACAGGTGCCGACTGCTCAATTTCCGCGGCGGTGAGCTCGACGGCCGGCGGATTGCCCAGCCCGGCGATGATGGCTTGGTAGTCCGGCAGCTGCTCCAGCGTCAGGTCGCCGATCATGACCATGGACAAAGCCTCGGGGCCTACGTCCACGGCCAGCATGCCGGCGTGAGGGCCAGAGGTAATCGGCAGCGGGTAGGGCAGCCAGTAGGGGGCCATGTCCCGGGCGGTATACGCTGCGCGGACGCTGGCCAGCAATGCTTCGGCCTGCGCCGGGGTGAGGATGATGGCGGTCATGCGCGGAGTTTGGTGACGAGGGTATGCAGGCGGACGGCGATGGCCTCCGACTGCGCTGGGGTGATGGTCGAATTCCCCGCGACCAGCAGAGCGGTGGGGCGGTCGCTGTGGAAAACTGGCGTCCCACCATTGGGGATGGCCAACCCCCACATGGCCCCGGCATAAGCCACCTCCGCAGGCGCGGCTTGGTGGGTGCTTATGATCGTCCCACCATAGAGGACAACGCCGCGATTCACGGCGCTCCGGTAGCCAAGGTTAAGCCCCACCGTCGTTGCTGCCGCCTGTGTCAGTGCAGTAGTGCTGCCAGTGGTCGCGGCTTGGATGCTGCTGTAAATCCCCACCGTGGCCTGCGCCCCTGCTCCGGCTCCGCCAATCGGAAGCTCCGTGCGGGACATTCCCACGCCGCCGGCCAGCTGATGGATCGCCAACCAGAAGCTGCCGTCGTCCATGCCGCTGGTGGTGGTGTTGAGCACCATGTCGAGGTAGCCGGTGGTGCCGTC
>CAIZWU010000343.1 GCA_903936775.1 uncultured bacterium
CGGAGTGAAGGGATCACCTTGATTTCCCTCGTGCCGGCGCAGGTGGTTGATTTAGTTAGGTTTGGCGGGCGGGGCCATCCCGGATTGCGGGCCGTCGTAGTCGGGGGCGGGGACTTGGAGAACCGCTGGATCAAGGCGGCGTGGGAGCTGGGTTGGCCGGTGCTTCCCAGTTACGGAGCCAGCGAGATGGCTTCGCAGGTGGCGACGGCGCGCCTTCAATCCATACCCGCGGTCTCACCCGGACCAATGGAAATCCTGCCGCTCTGGGAGGCCCGGGTGGAGAGGGAGGACGGCAGGCCCGCCGCACCAGGCGCTGCGGGATTGTTGGCGCTGCGGGGGGACGCGCTGGCGGCCGGAAGATTTATCAGGCTGGATGAAGGCTGGCAATTCAACAGGCTGGCGGATGCGGAGGGATGGTGGCGGACGGCGGACCGGGTGCTTTTGACAGGGCGGGAGTTGATTTTTGCCGGACGGGTGGACCGGGTGGTGAAAGTGCTGGGGGAATTGGTGGATCTGGCAGCGGTGGAACGGGATCTGGTAGCCGCGGGTCTGGAGGCTGGCCGTTTTGCCGTGATCGCCTTGCCGGAGGAACGGAGGGGGGCCGATCTGGTGCTGGCCATGGAAGGTCCCATGGAGTCAGCAGAGGGGGCACTCAAGGTTTACGCCCGACAGGCGGCGCCGTTCGCGAGGATCACGCAGATCGTCCGCTTGGAATCCCTGCCCCGGTCGCCCTTGGGCAAAATAAGGTATGCCGAACTGGCGACCCTTATCCCTCGCGCAGCTCCGTGATCAGTTCGCGGAGACGCTGGGCAGGCCATTGACCGGCAATGGTCGGGCGGTCCAGAAAACCATAATTCAGGACGGAACCCATGCTGCCCAGGAGCAGGCGGGAGACCCGGCCGAGCGGCCCCATGCCCATGGTGGCGAGCGGCTGGGTGGCTGATTCCTGCAGCGAGGTCAGGGTGGCGAGATCCTGACTGTTCCGGAGGGTGGTGGCAAACTTCACGGCATCGGAACCTGCAGCCGTCGCTTTTTCGATCAAGGCTTCAAGAGTGGCCCGGTCCGGGGTGCCATGGAAGTCGTGAAAGCTGGCGATGACCGGAATACCGCGGGCTCTGGCGGCCGAAACGAGGTGGGAAAACCCGGCGAGATGAGCGATTTCAATGTCGATCAGACCGGCACGCGGGAGCAGGGCGGTGAAGATTTTCTCCCGGGCTTCATTCGATAGCTGGCCGATGCCTCCTTCTTCCGGAGCCCTTACGGTGAGAAGGGCAGGGATGGGGCAAGCCTGCATGGCGGCGGCGACCGCTTCGGTCTGGCCGGCGAGGGCATCCGCCCGGAACTCCACGAGGTCACAGAGCGCGGCGACTGCCGGGGAGACCGCGAGAGCGAGGGTAGCGGAGTCCACCACGCTGCCGGCGACCTGTCCGGCTTGGAGAAGGCTTGATTTTTCTGGGAGAGTATGACTATGCATGGCGCTCGTTGGGCGGGCGGTCCCGGAGGGCCGCAGGCACGGATGGGTAATTTTTAAGTTATGATCGGTCGTCAGCAGGAATTCAACCTCAAGCTCAACCAGTTCCTGGATTGTTTAGTGGTCGGTCTGGCCTTTTGGCTGGGGTATTCGCTGCGTGCGGCGGCGGCCAAATGGTTCGGCTGGTTGGAATTGCCCTCCTTCGAGCGCTTCTACTGGCAATTCGTGCTGGTGATTCCCTTCACCCCCCTGATCTTGGAACGTCTGCGCTATTACGTCAATCCTCTGCAGAAATCGGTCGCCAAATCGCTGCGGCAACTGTGCCAGGGGCTGGCCATCGTGGTGATTTTGTTGATCGTAACCGCCATTTTCGCCAAACAGTCCACCGATAGCCGGGCGGTGCTGGCCCTGTTCCCCCTGCTGGCGATTCCCCTGCTGCTGATCCGGGAATCGCTGGTGCGCTCCTGGATGCGGGGGCAGATGAAGCAGGGACGATTCCGCGAGCGGGTCGTTTTTGCGGGGCCGCTGGAGGATGTTGAACGGCTGATCAAATCATTGCCGGAGGATCATGTGCAGCAGATGGACATCGTAAGCCGGATCGATATTGCGGTGCAGCCAATCAGCCGGTTGGTGGAGGCCATTCACGAAAAATCAGTGGGGCGCGTGATTTTTGCGGCATCGCATGTGCATTTTAACCGCATCGAAGAAGCCGTGAACGCCTGTGAATTGGAGGGGGTTGAGGCGTGGTTGTGGGCCGACTTCATTCAGACTTCCATCGCGCGGCCAACTTTTGATGCCATGGGCAACAAGCCAATGCTCGTCTTCCGCTGCACGCCTGAGATGTCCTGGGAGCTCATGGTGAAGGGGATCATCGATTGGGCGGGGGCGGTGGTCGGGATTCTGCTGAGTTCTCCCTTATGGTTGATTGCGTTTATCGGCATCAAACTCAGTTCGCCGGGGCCGGTCTTTTTCACTCAGATGCGCAGCGGACGCTTTGGCCATCCCTTCAAGATGTATAAATTCCGGACCATGGGCCTCGATGCGGAAGCCCGCCGGGCCGATCTGGAAGAGCACAATCAGATGAGCGGTCCGGTTTTCAAAGTGGAACGGGATCCACGGATTTTTGCTTTTGGCCAGTGGCTGCGGAAACTCTCCATCGATGAATTGCCGCAATTCATCAACATCCTGCGGGGGGAAATGAGCTTGGTGGGTCCACGACCGCTGCCGGTCTACGAGATTGAAAAAATTTCCGATATGGCGCATCGCCGCCGTCTCAGTGTCAAACCCGGGTTGACCTGTCTGTGGCAGATCAGCGGACGGAATGAAATCACCAGTTTCGACCAATGGGTGGAGCTCGATCTCAAATACATCGATAACTGGTCGCTTTGGCTCGATATCACCATCCTCTTCCGCACCATTCCTGCTGTTCTGTTCGGGTCCGGGGCCAAGTGAATTCCGGGCTTCCTGGTCAGCCTGTCTAAAAACCATTCATTTTGCCATGTTCTCCTCCTCCTCTTGCCGCGATAAAAAAGTTTGCGTCGTCACCGGCGGAGCCGGTTTTCTCGGCTCCCATCTCACAGACCGTCTGCTCAAGGAGGGCTATCAGGTCATCGGGATCGATAATCTCCTCACCGGGTCCACCCGGAATATTGAGCACCTCGCGGGCAACGGGAACTACCGCTTTCTGAAGCACGATGTCACCAACTACATCTATGTGGAGGGGCCCGTTGATTTTATCTATCACTTCGCCTCCCCGGCCAGCCCGATCGATTACCTGAAGTGGCCCATCCCCACGCTCAAAGTCGGGGCCATAGGTACTCATAATGCCCTCGGGCTGGCCAAGGCCAAGGGGGCTACGTTCCTTGTGGCCTCCACCTCCGAGGTCTATGGCGATCCCCTCGTCCATCCGCAGCCTGAGGACTACTGGGGCAATGTAAATCCAATCGGTCCCCGGGGCGTCTACGACGAAGCCAAACGCTATGCCGAAGCCATCACCATGGCTTACCACCGCTATCACCGGTTGGACACCAAGATCGTCCGCATTTTCAACACCTACGGGCCCCGCATGAGACTGGATGATGGCCGGGTCGTCCCTGCCTTTGCTGGTCAGGCCCTGCGCGGTGAGCCGCTGACCGTGCATGGAGACGGCTCGCAGACCCGCAGTTTTTGCTACGTCTCCGACTTGATCGACGGCATCTACCGTCTCGCCCACAGTGACGAACACTACCCGGTCAATATCGGAAATCCGCACGAGATGACCATCACCCAGTTCGGTGAGGAAATTCTGAAAATCATCGATACCCCCTCCCAATTGGAGTACCACGATCTCCCGATTGACGATCCCAAAGTCCGCAAGCCGGATGCCAGCAAAGCCAAAGCCGTGCTGGGCTGGGAAGCCAAAGTGCCCTTCCACGAAGGCATCCGCACCACCATCAACTATTTCATGGGAGTGCTGGGAGAGGAAGCCAAGTGCCGTTTGAAGGACTGAGCCCGGTTCTTGCCTGACGGGAGATCAGAGGAAAGGCGGGAGATTTTGAAAAAATGCTCCACAACAGTTGACAAATCGATACCCTGATATAGTCTCCGGTCCGCTTCGGCGGTAAGCGCTCGTAGCTCAATGGATTAGAGCATCTGACTACGGATCAGAAGGTTTCAGGTTCGAGTCCTGACGGGCGCACTTCTTCTAAGTCGCTTAAAACCAAGGGAATGGAAGACGGTGCGACCCTCTGAATGTCAGGATAAGATTTTTCCACCCGGCCACTTTTCGGCCACTTTTGAGACGGACCCCCTCCAGCACTGAGGCTTTTTTCTGTCTCGTAGACCCATCCTGAGCCCGGGCCAGTCAGATACGGGGCTCCACATTCGCTACGACCTGATTTTGCGCCCGGTGTGCTTCCTGAGCGGCCTTTTTCTGTCGGGAATCGACCGTAGTGCGCCTCCAAGCCCACCGACGCTGCCAGCTAATCCCGTCGGTGGAGTCCTCCGCTCGAAGCCCAGCTCCGCAATCGCTCAGACCTTTACGGCCATGGCGGCTCCCGCTGTGGCAGCAACGATCTGCGGGACCGTTCCCGGATGGTGCCGCTGGTGATCCTGATTTCCGGTTCTCCAGGGAATCGGGTGGTCTTTCGAGGCAGGGAAGGGCCGTAGGAAAATGCTGAGCTGAAGGCATGAACGACGAAGAGCTGCAGCCTCAGATGTTTGGCATCACGTCTCCCTGTATCATCAAGTCCATGGAGCTTGCTGTGGCCGCCAAACGGCTTGGGATCGAAGGGCCCCCCCCCCAGGGGCGATCACCAAGGAAACGGGTGTAATCGCCCTACTGCCGGCCGGGGCGGCGGCAGCTGAGCCGAATGCGATTTCCCTGATGCACGCCGCAGGGCTCAGTACCGACATCTCCGGAGCCAATTACCAGGTCACGCCCTCCCCAGCCCTCGAAAGCGGTTTGGCGACCATCGCCCTCGACATCGCAGGCACCGCCACCGCCACCACCACCACCGACAGCGCGGTTCCGGCCAATGCCACGCGCCGCTTCCACAACGTCGCCCGGACGCGCTAAGCCCCCCCGGTTGGACGAACTCGTCACTCCCTCAGCGGGCTCTGCCTTCTGGGGGAGTTACTGATGACGAAAGGGGCACCTCGCTCGGGATTAAAACCAGCGTCGCTTCAGGTTTCCCCCTTCTGCCGGCCCACGGCCCTCCACGGTCCGGTGCAGGCCAAGGCAGCACTCCTTCCCGGATCTTCCATGGCCACCGCCTAAGGCGCCGAGTCCGGGCTCGGCCCCACCCCATGATCAATTCAAGCTCACCCTCACCCGGTAGAACCAAGTGGATGAAAAGGGCGCACCCAGCGGGACGGTGACTGTTGCTCCACTCCCGGTAAATGTAACCGCCTCCGACCATCCGGTGGGGTCGCTGAGTTTCAGTGACCGTTCCACACGGTAGCTGCGTCCTGAAACGGTCGGGAATCTGAGGGCGTGGGCAGAGGGACTGTATTCAAATTCGATGGCGAAGCGGTCGGAGGCGTTGTTTGGCGCGGTCAGGAACAATTCCAATTCCTGCCGGTTGGTGAACCCGTCCCCGTCGAGGTCTTCATCCGCGTCCTGGACCCCATCCCCATCCGTGTCCTTTACCAATGGGTTGGTTGCAGTGGCTTTGACCTCGGTGCCGTCCTTCAGTAGATCGCCATCGGTGTCCTTTTTGATCGGGTCCGTCCCGTGCACGTTGACTTCCTCCTGGTCGAGCAGGCCGTCCACGTCAGTATCCCCGGAGGACGGCGAGGTGCCTAGAACGGCTTCCTGGGACTTTGTAAGGGTGTCCCCGTCTTCGTCTTCCACTCCATCGGGAGTGCCGTCTCCGTCGCTGTCCTGCTTCACAGGGTTGAGCTGAAACTTGACCTCGAAAGCATCGCCCAGTCCGTCACCGTCCGTATCCACCCGGAGTGGATTGGTGCCGCGGGTCCTTTCCTGTCCGTCGCTCAATCCGTCGTCGTCGGAGTCGGCATCCGTGGGACTACTGGCGTAGCCGGTTTCAAGAAGGTATCCATCGCGGGTGGTGGTGCTGGTGCGGTCATACCACTTCCCGATCTCCCCGCCCGCTCCGCCCGCTACCTCTGCGTAATCGAGAGTATTTCCGGTGACGGTGCTGGGTCGGGTGGCCGCCCATCGATGGAATACAAATGCTTCGCCATTCACCCAAATCCATTTCCCTTCCTCTGCCGCGTCGCCCGCACCGATCCAAAGGCCGGTGTAGGGATCGAGCGCATTGGCTCCCAGTGTTTCCATGGCCCGATTCCACCGGTTTTCGTCCGGGAAAGAGGCCAGATCGCCCCCCTTCGCCTTGGCATCGGTCCGGGCTTGTTCCCAGGTGAAAGTTCCTTGGATGATCGAGAATCGTCCCAATCCCACCTCCCAAGCGTCGGTCAGCCCGTCACCATCGGTATCCGCCAGGTTGGGATTGGTGCCATATATCACTCTCTCCAGATACGCGGTCAAACCGTCGCCGTCGGCATCGACCGAGTCCGGTTCGAAAGTAGCACCAATCATTTTGTCGGAATCCATCTGGACCGACAACGGGTTTGCCGTTCCGCTGGCATCGCCAGTCCAACCGGCGAAGACGTAGTTTGGGAAGGGAGCCGCCGTCACCGTTGCCGTCGTGCCCGTGAGGTATTTTCCGCCCGAGGCAATTCCGGTGATTGTCCCGTTGGTCAGAGTGGTGGTGGTCAGCGTATATTGCCGGGTAAAGGTGGCCCCAATCGTCTTGTCGGTATTCATCAGCACCGACAGCGGATTCTCAATGCCACTGGCATCGCCGGTCCAGCCGGTGAATGCATAGCCTGAAGCGGGGACCGCAGTCAGAGTGGCCGTCGTGCCTGTGAGGTATTTACCTCCCGTGGCAATTCCGGTGATCGTCCCACTAGTCGGCGTGGTGGCGTCCAACGTGTATTGCCGCGTGAAGCTGGCACCAATCGTCTTGTCGGAGTCCATCAGAACCGACAGCGGGTTTGCCGTCCCAATGGCATCACCAGTCCATCCGGCGAAAGAATAGCCTGTTGCGGGAACCGCAGTCAGCACAGCCGTAGTTTGGGAGAGATACGGGTTGGCTGCTCCCGTGATCTCACCATTGGATAGCGGCTCAAAAGAGAGGGCGAATGTTCCGGGATCGTAGAGTTCCGCGCGGCCGAAGCGAGGGCGGTCACCACCTGCAACCAGCACTCTGCCGTTGGGGAGCAAAGTGGCGGTATGCTGGTCATGTGTGCCCCAAAGCGCGCCGGTGGCCGCCCAAGTACCCGTGGCTGGATCGTAAAGTTCGGCAGAGGAAAATTCAGTGTAGCCATCCCATCCACCCGCAACAAGCACCTTCCCATGGGACAGTAAGGTCGCGGTGTAGCTAGAGGCACGTCCATTGATGAGCGATCCGGTCGCTGCCCATAAACCGGTGGACGGGTCGTATATTTCCGCACTGGCTAAGGATCCAGCGCTGCCTCCCGCAACGAGTACTTTACCATTTGGAAGCAGGGTGGCGGTGGTAAACCCCCGGCCATCGAGAAGCGATCCCGTGCTACTCCAACTGCCCGTCGTCGGATCATAGAGTTCCGCTACCGCAAGATTATTTGGGCCACCTACCACAAGCACCTTGCCATTAGGTAGCAAAGTGGCCGTATGAGCAGCTCGGGCTGCGGCCAAAGTTCCAGCGTTGGTCCAACTGCCTGTCGCTGGGTTGTAGATTTCAGCATTGCCCGAAATTTCGTTGTCGGATCTATATCCACCAACGACCAATACTTTCCCATTTGGCAGAAGGGTTGCGGTATGCCCTGCCCTTGGAACAGACATGGAACCGGTAGATGCCCAACTGCCAGTGAGCGGATCGTAGATTTCAGCGGTGGAGTGGGTAAAGTCAGGGCCAAGCAAACTTCGGCCACCGGCAACAAGTACCTTGCCGCTGTCGAGGAGGGTAGCGGTTGGAGTTGAACGGGCGTTGATTTGTGGGCCGGTGGTTGCCCATAAGCCGGATGCGGAGTCGTAAAGCTCGGCCTTGGCTGGAGATGAGGGGCTGGAGAAGCCGCCGTCGCCACCCACAACGAGCACTTTTCCACTGGGGAGCAGGGTGGATGTATGATTACCCCTCGCAATGACCATGGAACCAGTGGGCGTCCAGATATTGGTTCCGCTGGCAGGAGCAACCAAAGCCACGGTATAGCCCGCTATCGCGCTATTGCCTGCATAGCCTCCCGCGATTGCCACCACCCTATTCAGCACGGTCCCTCCCAAGGTAACCGGATTGGCGATTGCCACAGAAGGATCCACTATCGTAGGGAGTCCAGTCGTTTCCCCCTGCCCGTCATATCCCCATGCCACCACGGTGCCATTTCCCTTGAGGGCTAAAGTGTGGTGTCCTCCGGCAGCAATGGAAATCACTCCGCCTAGGGCTGCACCGCTCAATGTGACAGGATTGGCCGTAGCCGCATATGGGAAAGAGCGGGTGGGTGTTCCGGTCGTTTGGCCATATTCATTGTTCCCCCAAGCCACCACGCTGCCGTCACCCTTCAAGGCAATCGTGTGGTAGGTTCCGGCCGCAATTTTTGTCACTCCGGTCAATCCCGCAGGAACATCAGTTTGACGGTAATTACTGGGGCCCAACCCCCACGCCGTGACGGTGCCATCGTTCTTCAGTATCACTGTATGCCCGTAGCCCCCCGCAATAGCCATCACATTGCCCAATCCAGCGGGGACGGTCGATTGGCCCCATATATTCCATCCCCATGCGACGACCGTGCCGTCACCTTTTAGAGCTAATATGTGACCGTGGCCAGCCGAGATGGCCTTCACTCCACTCAAACCCACAGGAACGGAGACATCGACAGTGACACCTAGGTTGCCGCTCGCAACCCTACCCCAAGCAACCACTGTGCCATCGCCTTTCAAAGCAACGCTGTGACTATAGCCAGCGGCGATGGCCATCACCGAGTTCAATCCCGCAGGAATCGTCGTCTGACCGGAGTCATTCCAACCCCATGCGACAACAGTGCCATCACTCTTCAGGGCTAAAGTGTGCTCGCCACCTGGCGCGATTGCGGTTACTCCGCCTAATCCCTCTGGAATCGTAGTTTGGCCATGGCCGTTATATCCCCACGCTACCACGGTTCCAGCATTGCCAGCATCCGCCGTGAGCGGGCCCATGCTAAAAGCCAGAAAGGAAAAAGCCGATTGAAGGAGGTACTGTATTTTTCTCATGAGTGAAGGGCTGGCTTTTTGGATGGCTAAAGTTAATGGGCGGGAGGTGATGCTTGCGGGTGTCGGAGCACCTCAAGTTTAAGCAGGCGGCATTTAGCAGGATCCCCCCCATCACGCTCCGGTTGGCTTCCCGTATCCCGCCAACTCCAAGCCCCACGTCCACCCTCCCGCATCGGGCGTCACGGTGAAACCCTGCCCATCGAACTGCGTCAGCCACTGCTGCCCAGGATTCCTCGCCTGCCACCCGTCCCCGACCGGATGGAAGGCATGGCGGCCGGCATCATAGGCGTCGCGGATACTCTGCCAGTCCGACTTGGCCAACCCTTCTGGCACCTGATCGGGCGAAGTGAGCTGTGACGACTTACCCACCAGGGTGCCGGCCACGCCGCACGGGGCAAAAGCGGCCAACATGAGGAGTGCGAGACAGAGAAGTCGGTTTTTCATGTGGGTGCAGATAGGAAACGTGTCAGAATCCCGGATGTTGCGCCGGGTTACGTCCGGTGCGATTATTTATGTATATGAGATCATCCTGACCTCAAGCCTTGACATTCCTGCCGTATTTTAAGTTTGCAACAACTCTGATGACTTGGATAGACCACGATGTCCCGCGGACATGGACGGGGGTTCTGGGGTAACTTGGCTTTTCCTGCGGCCCAAGAGTTGTCATCACTGTCAGGCGGGGGGGGAAGATGAGAGAATACCCGCCGCCCTGCTCCAAATGCCCATAGAGCGCCTTGGCCTCCAGTTCCGGAGCATTGCCAGCGCCTTCTTCCGGGTGTGTGGCACCTCGCGCTGTTCCATGACCTCGTTTTGCCGCAAATATTCGTCCGGTTCATCTCATAACTAAATGGTGTTAAGCTCCTTAAAGACGCCGCGATCGGCCCGGGAACGGCCCGCCAACCACGGCATCGGCCCAGTGCCCTGGGGGGCATTTCACTTCGATCCCAAGCCGTTTGGCGGCCACCGTAAGCTCCACGGACTTGATGAACCAAGGAGACGTGATGCCCAACCTCTGACGGCGCAGTAATTTGCCGTTCATGCCTTCAGCTCAGCATTTTCCTCCAGCCCTTTCGTGCCTCGAAATGCCACCCGATTCCCGGGAGAACCCAGAAATCCAGCCGCAGGTAATCACCTGCCTACATGATCCCGGTAAGTCTGGCCAAACGGATTTTTTCTCATGGTGTTACAGATTATTTTCAGGTTTATTTTTGCGTGAATGGTGAATCCTTATTGAGTTTGGCGGATTTTTTTGTCTGGGTGGGTGTTGACCCCATGAAGCCTATCCACGAAGTCCATTCTCTTCATGGTGAGTTAGTTGTCTACTCCGCACGATCACGCCACGGAGATCCCGGAAGAGCCGGTTTTGTTCTTCCCTTGGGGACCAAGGAGGTCCGGGTAATCACCAATGGCGTCCGCGCCGGGATGTCTCGGGCATGGCCCCGGCTCCACGCTGCTCTTACCACCCTCGCCGCTGCTGCGGGTTGGCAGAAAAAGCTGCCTACAAACCAAGGCTGATATCCTGCTCATCAGCCTCGCCGCTTCTAATTACCCACCGCCCCCCTTCCATGATTACCCGCCTACGCTCCGTCCTTCAGGCTTTCGCGATTTGTCTGTCCCTGCTGTCTGCCGCTCCGCCTGCTTCGGCGCAGGTGCCCGTGGTGAGCAACCTGACGGCGGTGCAGCGGGAGGGGACGAAGCTGGTGGACATTACCTACGATCTCGCGGCGGCCACGGCGACGGTGAAGGTGACTCTACAGATTTCTGGAGACGGCGGGGCGACATTTACGGTGCCTGCGGTATCGGTGGCAGGGGCGGTGGGCTCGGGGGTGAGCACCGGGCCAGGGAAGTTGCTAACTTGGAACGCCGGGGCAGACTTGAACGGGCAATACAGCCCGCAGGTACGCTTTAAGGTGGTGGTGGATGACTTGCTGGTGCCTGCAGGTTTTGCGGAGATTCCCGCTGGGGCTTTTTCGATGGGGGACTCCTTTGGGGAAGCTGCCAGCGATGAGCGCCCCGTGAGGCAGGTGACGGTGAGCTCTTTTTATATGGGGAAGACGGAGGTGACGAAGGGAGAGTGGGACGCGGTGCGGGCCTGGGCTACTACCCACGGCTACACGGATCTAAGCTCTGGTGCGGGGAAGGCGGCGAACCACCCGGTGCAGACGGTGAGCTGGTATGACGCGATCAAGTGGTGCAACGCGCGGAGCGAAAAGGAGGGCTTGGCGCCGTGCTACGCGGTGGGCGGGAGCCCGATGCGAGTGGGGACCACTGTGCCGACGGTGAACTGGACGGTGAACGGGTATCGGTTGCCGACGGAGGCGGAGTGGGAAAAGGCGGCGCGGGGCGGCCTGAGCGGGAAGCGGTTTCCGTGGGGGGACACCATCAGCCACAGCCAGGCGAATTATAACAGCAACAGTTCCACCGCCTACGACGTCAGCCCGACGCGAGGCTACCACCCGAGCTATGGCGACGGCGTTTCACCCTACACGTCGCCGGCGGGGAGCTTTGCGGCAAATGCCTACGGGCTGCAGGATACGGCGGGGAACGTGTGGGAATGGTGCTGGGATTGGTATGGGACTTATGCGTCGGGGGCGCAGACGGATCCCCGGGGGGCGACTTCGGGCGCGGGCCGGGTGAGCCGGGGCGGCGGCTGGAACAACCACGCCTACTACGTCGGGGCCGCGTCCCGGCTCTACTACGACGGCTACCCGGGCAACCAGAGCGACTCTCTGGGCTTCCGTGTGCTCCGCATTTCAGTTCCCTCCAGCGGTGCGACGACATCGGACTTGCCCGTCGACACGCGGGATCCGTGGAATTTTTTTAGCGCGGCAGAGGTGGGGCTGGCGGTGGGTGATGTTGGGTTGGTGAGCTTGAGTCCTTTGGATAAGTTTTCGGTGGTCGGTGGCGGGGAGGCACACGATGGGGCGGCGGCGCTTAAGTTGATGGCGGTGGATGGGGCGGCGAGTTATGCGGAGCGGAGCATTGAGGGGCCTGCGCTGGTCAGCTTTTGGTGGCGGGTGAGCTCGGAAAAGGACTACGACTTGTTCAGCTATAGCGTCGATGGCGCGGTGCAGGAATCGATCAGTGGCGAGGGGGTTTGGCTGAAGCGGTCGCTCAGTTTGGCGGCGGGGCGGCATGCGCTGCGCTGGACCTATCGCAAGGACGCCGCCGACAAAAACTTCCACGACGCCGGATTTCTCGATGAAGTGGTGATCGTGGACGCCTACCGCAACTTGGAAGTTCGCTTAGGGGGCTCGGTCGTC
>CAIZWU010000344.1 GCA_903936775.1 uncultured bacterium
ACGATCCGGCGGTGCCGGAGCCCCCCTCAACGGACTCACCCGGCGGGTGAGGGAAAATAGAGATAGGAACAGCACTCATCTCCTTGGTGATACGTCACTTCCAGCGCTTTGCCCAGATTTCCATTTTCCCTTTTAGGATTATCAGCCGGTCATGGTCGGCGGAGTGATCCAATACCGGACGGTGATTCTATAGCAGAGTATTCCTATGGCACGTGCTTCCGCTTCGCGGGGCACGTGCCTTTTTTTGGGATATCGTTGCCGGATCCTGCTGCTGGGCATACCACCTCACAGGCCCCCTTGGAGTGTTGCCTGGGATGGCTTGGACTGGGGGGCGTGCTCCCCGGGGGCTTCGAGGCCAGGAACTATTCGTCCTTGGCTTTCTCTTTTTCCTTCCAGGTGCTCTGGATATAGACTTCCCGCAGCGCCTTGAAGTCGATCTTCGTAGGGCTGTCGGTCATGAGGTCGGCTCCCTTGTTGTTCTTGGGGAAGGCAATGACTTCGCGGATGCTGTCCTCGCCGCTCACCAGCATGGCGATACGGTCCAGACCAAGGGCGAGGCCACCGTGGGGCGGGGCCCCGAAGCGGAAGGCATCGAGGAGGTGGCTGAACTTTTCCTGCTGCTCTTCGGCGCTGATGCCGAGCACGCTGAACATTTTGGCCTGCAGGTCTTTTTCGTGAATCCGGATGGATCCGCCGCCGAGTTCATAACCATTGAGCACTACGTCGTAAGCCACGGCGCGGACCTTGGCATAGTCGCCGGCTTCGAGGTGAGGGATGTCCTCGGCTTTCGGGCGCGTGAACGGATGGTGCACGGCCACCCAGGCGTTGTCTTCGGCGCTGAAGGCCAGCAGGGGGAAGTCGACCACCCAGAGGAAGTTGAAGGCCGTGCTGTTCTTGTTGATTTCCATCATCCCGGCCACATCGAGCCGGGTGCGGCCGAGCACGGTGCTGACCATTTCCCAGGCACCCGCGACGAAGAAGACGATGTCGCCTTCCTCAATGTTGAGGGTGCTGATGATGTCGGCCTTTTCGGCGTCGGTGAAGAACTTCCAGAGGGGTGATTTGTATTCGCCGCCCTCACACTTGATGAAAGCGAGGGTCTTGACCGGCAGGCCGGACTGGATGGCCAGCTCGTTCAGGCGGTTCATCTGGCCGGTGGTGATGCCGGCGAAGCCCTTGGCGTTGATGGCGCGGACCGTGCCGCCGTTGTCGAGGGTGCTGCGGAAGATCTTGAACTCGGTTTTCGCGAAGACGCCGCCGAGGTCGATGATCTTCATGCCGAAGCGGGTGTCCGGCTTGTCGCTGCCGTAGGTGTCCATGGCTTCCTGCCAGGTCATGCGGGGGAAGGGGCGCGGGATGTCGAGGTCCAACCCGGCTTTGAACATGCGGGCGAGCAGGCCTTCGATCAGGGGATAGATGTCTTCCTCGCCGATGAAGGAGGCTTCGATATCGATCTGGGTGAACTCCGGTTGGCGGTCGGCGCGCAGGTCTTCATCGCGGAAGCAGCGGGCGATCTGGAAATACTTTTCCAAACCGGCCACTTGGAGCATTTGTTTATACTGCTGCGGGGCCTGGGGCAGGGCGTAGAAGCGGCCCGGGCTGAGGCGGGAGGGCACAAGGAAGTCGCGCGCGCCTTCCGGCGTGGGGTTGGAGAGGATCGGGGTTTCGACTTCGATGAAGCCGGTTTCGTCGAGGAAGTTCCGGGCCGCGGTGGTGATCTTGTGGCGCAGGCGGATGTTGCGCGTCATACGGGGGCGGCGCAGGTCGAGGTAGCGGTATTTCAGGCGGAGATCCTCGTTCGACAGTTCCTTGTCGAGCTGGAAGGGGAGGACATCGGCTTTGTTCAGAATGGTGAGTCCGGAGGCTACCAGTTCGATTTCGCCGGTGAGGACTTTGGCGTTTTCGGTGCCGGCGAGGCGGGCGGAGACCCGGCCGGTGACCATGATCACGTCCTCATCCCGCAGCTTGTGGCTGATGTCCGCCACGGCGGCATTTTCCTCGGGACGGAAGACGATCTGGGTAATGCCCTCGCGGTCGCGCAGATCCACAAAGATGACCCCGTGGTGGTCGCGCACACTATTCACCCAACCGGCAAGAGTCACGGTCTGGCCAATCTGGGCGGGGCGGAGTTCATAACAATGGTGCGTGCGATACATGGTGATTCAGGGAAAATATTTGGGGACGCGCAGCCTGCCCTGAAATCCGGGGGCGGCAAGCGGTGGTTTTTCGCCCGGATTCCACTGCAGTATCCCCCGGTTCCTGTTTGCAAAGAGTCAGCGCCGCCAGCTTCTGGACGGAAGGGATCATTCCTTTCAGCTTGCTTCATGCTCCGGATCTTGTGGGAAAGACCATGTCATCGTGACCCCGCCCTTGTCAGCAAGGACGTGACGCACGCGAACCTTCTCTCTTATGCTACCCTGTTCTTCTTAAACTGCGTTTGGCTGGTTTGAGGGGTGCTACGGCACGTCTGCTGGAGCAGGCTATCCTGTGATTGGGCCATCCGGCCGGGTTACGCGATCAAAATCCAAATTGCAGGTGCTTTGCTCTGCGGAAATTGAAGATGGGATAAGCCTGCCGTGGCCTCGTGGGAAACGGTATGCTGTCCCTCATCCATTGGACGGACCCCGGCTCGCCGGTGGGAGGGGTGATCATTTGGGCTGGCGGATCCATTGCAGGAGGTCGGCCATTTGTTGGGGGGTGAGGGCGGACTCGAAGCCCGGGGGCATCAGGGAGCCGGGGACGGGCTGCATGGCGGTGATGTCGCTGCGCAGCACAGCCTGTTCGGCGCCGCCGGGCAGGCGGAGCACGAGGTTGTTGACGGTTTCGGCGGAGATGACGCCGCTGAGGACGGGGCCGGACTGGAGGGTGACGGTCCAGCCGCGGTAACGGGCTTCCACGGTCTGGGCGGG
>CAIZWU010000345.1 GCA_903936775.1 uncultured bacterium
CTGCGGATCAGCCTCGGCGTGGAAGTGCGTCCCGGCAATGAGCGCGCTGGAGCCAAAGGCCTGCCAGGCTTGTGGCAAACCCTTGAAAAACTCCCCCGCCATCAATGGCCTGCCTTCGTCCGGGGCGACTGTGGATATGGTCAGGAAACCATCATGCTGGAAAGTGAAGAACGCCTTGTTCCCTATCTCTTCAAGCTGCGCCACACCGCCAAAGTCAAAGCCCTTGTCCCGCGCATGACGGGTGAAGGATCGCTCTGGCAGGACTGTGGGGACGGCTGGCAGGCCTTGGAAAGCAGCTTGCGCTTAACCGGTTGGAACCGGGAGTTGCGCATTATCCTCGTGCGCGAAGCCCCCGGCCGCACGCCCATCGCCGAGGCGGACCTGGTATGTGAGACGGCCCCCGCCGCCCTCGCCAACTGCCCCTCCTCAATGCGAAAGGAAAGGGGGATACCGAGGCCACGCCATGGAGTGGCAAGATCTCCGTGTTGGTCGCATCCCTTGATGTCACTGCATGGCCCACCGTCACCATTCCCAGATACTATCGGGACCGGGCGGATGCCGAAAATTGTTTTGATGAGCTGAAAAGCCAATGGGGTTGGGGCGGCTATACTTTGCGCAAACTGACTCCTTCCCGCCTCATGGCCAATCTGATCGCCCTCTTCTGTAACTGGTGGAACCTGTATCTGCGGTTTTATGACGGGGAACACCACCGCGAAGCTATCCGCAGTCGGCCCTTGCGCATGTCCGGGGTCGGCAGGCAGGTGCAAAGTGGGGGACAGCGCACCATCAGGATCCGCGTCCTGCATGAAAAAGGGGAGGTGCTGGCGCGGGCCATCCGCGCGATCAGCAGGGAAATCGGACAGATCCGGGCCATCACGGAGCGATGGACGGTGGAGCAACGTCGGACCCTCCTGCTAACACTTTTTCCGCGGCGCTGGCTGGGAGGAAAGTGGCTTCCCGGGCTGCCTGAGGGAGCCGGCTTACTGCTCAATGGGTGAAATTCCAGCCCCCCGCCCCCTTTCCCAAAGCCCCACTCTCATCCTGCCAAGAGAATGCGGAATAACCGTGCCCATTTCCATTTTAGGCTTATTACTCCGCGTGGAGGCCTGCTGCCATGAGTCACTGGTTCAGGCGTATTAGTCAAAGGACTAATTCGGCCAAGCATTTGAAAGGCGGCCGGGAGTGCCGTTTCAGGGGCACTATCCGGGTTAAAAACCGGAACCGGCCGGTTTTTAACCTTCCCCGCCGGTGAGAGTCGGGGCGAATCAGAGCCTATGACGCATAAGCTCAAATCCTATTACCCCCCGCCCGTCCTGTAAAGGTGGTTGAATCATCTGGAACTAGTCAGCAGCCCTTGCCCCCGCCAAGGATATCCAGATTCGCACCATCATTACCGCTCCTGCACACACTATGACTCTGCAACACCTGCTTGTTCCAGTGGACTTCTCCGAAGGAACTCCAGCCACCTTGGCTTTCGCTTTGGAATTGGCCGGAAAGTTTTCCGCCCACCTGACTTTATTCCATGTTGTCGAACTGGTGCTGATGCCTGCGGGAGATCTTTATCTGGCCGGTGATACGGCTGGCATGGCGGGTGTCTACACTCAAAGCCTGATCCAGGCCGCCCAGCAGCAAATGCAGGCCCTCGCGGACACGATTCCCGCCGGCATACCCTTTGATACCTCGATCAAAGTCGGGGTGCCATGGCATGCTATCGTTCAGCAGGCCGCTGATTTCCCAATCGACCTTGTAGTCATGTCAACCCACGGACGATCAGGCATCAAGCACCTCTGGATGGGCAGTGTTGCCGAACGCGTTGTGCAGCATGCCCCATGCCCTGTCCTCGTGGTGCGTCCGCGTACGGGGGTCAATCATCTCCCGCACCCGGGCGATGTTCCGCGGGGGGAGAACCCAATCCTGACACAAACAACATGAAGGCCTTATCCCCAGGGAATACCCTGCTTGAACCCGACTTCTCCGGGCAGCACCTGAATCGGATGCGGGATCATGTTGCCTGGGGTTTACAGCCAGCCAACAGCTGTCTTAGCTGCGGCACCGCCCGGGACCCGTTGCAAACCCGGGCTCACCACTCCTGGCTTTTGAATGGATCTGTTTGCCGGGAAGCCACCACAAGATAATGCCATCAGCCCATCCCCGATGAATTTCGTAGTCTCCGTCCCGGCGCTTCCCTTTGCATGGTCAAGCAGTCGATCCTTCGTTTTGGCGCATCGAGATTCTCTGCCGGTTTCCAGTCTCTCATCACCCACCAATCAATCCAATCATATGATCGCGAAATTCAGCATCGACTATATTACTTTTCCACAGCACAACAAACGGGTCGACACCCACCGTACCGATGATCCTGTGGAAGCGGGTGATTTCCTGATGAACCTGCTGATCCTGGGGGCCCGCATTCTTGCCATCAAGCATGAAGGGGTGGAACTCGGTCCTCATGCTTTTGATAAAATGATCAAACAAGCGGCGGAACGAGTGGCCTCCCGACTGATCGCGACGGCCCTGCACCTTGATTCAGTAGAGGTCCATCATCGCTTTGGTTTTCCGGCCTGAGCTGGAATCGGATGGGTATATCAATTCTTTTCGCCGGCGAAGGGGTAGCGGGTCATGCCGGACTATGCCTGCGGGCGTGCCGGCATGGTATGTTAATCCAAATCGCACTACATTCCCGACGCGCCCCCCGGACTTCATGACAGATGAAGGAATGGCTGCGTCCCCCCTGATACGGTTACTCTCCGGCGAGCCGTTTCGTTTCGGCCCAGCGGATCGCATGCCGCAGCACTGCGGAACTGTCCTCCAAGCCCAGTTTTTCGCGGATGTGGGATTTATGTACATCCACGGTTTTGGTGCTTATGTGCAGGGACTCGGCGATCTGATTGGTACTTTTGCCATCCCCCAGCAATTGGAAAACCTCGAATTCGCGGTCACTCAGTTTGTGAACGCTGTCCACCCGCCGCTTGGGCGCCCCGCCGGAAAAGGCGTCGAGAATTTCCTCGGACATTTTCTCGCTCAGCCAGACCTTGCCCTGGGTCACCCGGCGGATAGCGGCCATCAAATCAGAATGGGGGGCATCCTTCATGATATATCCTTTGGCACCGCACTTGAGCACTCTCTGCGTGTAGAGGGATTCGTCATGCATCGAAATAACGAGAATGGGCATGCCGGGAGCGATGGCGAGTACATCTTTGATGAGCTCCAAGCCATTGCGGCCGGGCAGCGTGATATCGGCCGTTAGCATGTCCGGACGGCAATGCTGCAGTTCCGCCAGGGCTTCCGGCACGCTGGACGCCGTCCAGCAGACCTCCATATCGGGTGCGTCATTGATGAATTGCTTCAACCCCTCGCGCATCATGGTGTGATCCTCCACGATAGCGATGCGGACTTTGGCGGGACTGGCTTTGGTTGGGCTGGGAGTTTGGTTACTAAGAGCTTTCATGGGCTGGATTGTAGGGAAGGTTGCAACGGACACGGGTGCCGCCATCGGGCGTTGAGGCGGGAATAAACTCCAATATGGCGCCGATGGCATCGGCGCGCGCGCGCAGAATGTGCAGCCCTATGCCCTCGATGAGATCGGCGGGGTTGCTGAAGGGGAGTCCGTCGTTGGCGACTTCCAGCAGCAGGCAAGACGGCCGCCTGATGAGCCGCATCTCGATGCGGGTGGGCCGGGCGTGTTTGGCCGCATTTGCGATAAGTTCCTGGGCGATGCGGTAAAGCTGCATGGCGGTGTCGGGATCGGGCACCACCACCACCTGGGGGCATTCAAAATCGATGTCTATCCCAAAAACGGTTCCGGCTGATTTGGCCAGAAGCTGCAGCGCAGATGAAAGGCCATTGGAGTCGAGGGTCACAGGAGCCAGGCTTCGGGCAAAGCTTCTGGAGAGGGTGGTGGCCTCACCGATGTCGTCCACGTTTTGGGCGGCGCGGTCAGCCAGTGAGGAGCCTTCGCGCTCCAGTTCACGCTGCAGCATGCTGCAGTGCAGCTTGATGGCCGCCAACCGCTGGCAGAGATCATCGTGCAGATCCTGACCGAGGCGGCGGCGTTCCAGTTCCGCGGAGGCGAAGAGGCGGCGGTCAACATCCTTGCGCTCAAGCTCGGTATCGGCCAAGCGGCGTTTTTGCTCAAGATGCTCCAAGCTCCGGCGGACCACTGGAGCCACAAGTTGGAACAGTTGAGTATCCTTGGGCAGAAAATCAAGGGCACCTTCCTGCATCAGTTTCACGGCCACCCTGACATCCCCAACCCCGCTGATGACCACAAACGGCACCCTGCGCCCCTCCTCCGCGAGAATATCAATCACATCCTCCCCGCTCATGTCAGGAAGCCGCAGATCCAGCAGGACGAGTGGCGTATGATTGTGCCTAAGCCAAGTCAGTGCAGAGGCGCCGGAGGTCCGGCATTCAGAAACGATGCCATCTTTCTGCAGGGCCGCGGCAAGCAGGCGGCAGATCCCTTCATCATCCTCCACGATCAGGATGGGAGCACTAGCAGGCATGGGAAGCAGATGTTGTCCTGCACCAAACCCACTTGGGATCCGCGGTGGCAGAGTGGCCAGGATGATTCATGCCAAGGCAGGGATTCCCCCGGGGGGAGAAGTGTTCCACCAAGTTGCTGGGAACCAGAGCAAATTCCTGACAATTTCTGAATTTGGACATAAATGCACTGCCTCCCAACTGCCGGCAGTGCGCCATTTCCTCCGGATCGTCGGTGGTGGTGACCATGATGATTGGCATGGATCGGAATACGGTCTGACCACGGTGTAGGCGCAATGCCTCCCTCCCATCCAGTTTCGGCATACTGATATCCAAGAGCAATACCATGGGGAATGCAAGCTGCACGGCTCCGGTCAGAAAATCGCGAGCATCCCTGCCATCGCGGAATCGAATCACCTGATTGGGAACACCAGCATGCTTGAGTCCCTGCAGCATCTGCAGGGCGTGTCGCTCGTCCTCTGCGGGCAGGACGGCAGGCTGGATAGTCATGATTTATAACTGGAATGGGGATTTCCGGCAGCCGACACCCTGCCTTGGTGGCAATTAAAGCAGTTAAAATGGAAAGACAGCAAGGAAAATTCACAATTAATTAATTATTAGGATTGGCGCTTTGCAAAACCGCATTTCTGAGCATAACCGCAAACAGAATCCCGCCTCCCGGGCGGGGAGCCACCTGACTCGTCCCCACATGTGATCCGTTGATCCCCAACTGCAACTGCCGGCCGGAGTCACGGCATTTGATCGGATTCTCGACGAGATTGAAAAACGCCCGGCCAAGCAGGCTGCTATCTACGAGACAGGAGGGAAGTGATACGGCTGTCACCATGGCGTCTGATGGGGCCAGTTGAAACTGAATGACCGCCAGCCTTTCCTCCAGGAGGGTGGAGATATCGGTGGGGACCAAGTGGAAATCGGATCGTTCCAGCCGTGAAATCGCTTCGAGTCCTTTGAGCAAGGCATCCATCTTTTCAGCCCCCGCACAGCTAAACCGGAGGGCATCTTCCATCCCATCGGTGAGAGCTTCCACGCGCTCCTTTGAAGGAGGAGTTCCGGCGAGGGTTCCCATGGGAAGACCAACCGCGTCCTCCGTCAGGCGGCCGGCTTCTTCAGTAAATCCCTGGACATTCACCGATGTCACCCGCAAGTCATGCGTAAGGGCGTGGAGGAATGTTTTCAGCTCCCGGTTCTTCCTTTCCAGTTCCTGGAACAGCCGCCTTGTACGCCCCTCCACCGCTTTGGACGCGGTGACTTCAGTGCGGATCGCAACATACCCGTGGGATTTCCCATCGGTGCCCTGGCAAGGGAAAATAGTAGTGGCGACAAAATAGGGGATCCCATTTTTAGCACGGTTTTCAATTTTACCAATCCAGACCGTGCCGGACCAAATGGTCTTCCAAATGTTCTGGAAAAAGACCGCCGGATGTTTGCCCGAATTCACCATTTGGTGGGTGTTTCCCAGCAGTTCCTCCCGTTGGTAGCCGGAAATAGCGCAGAACTTATGGTTGGCGAAGGTAATTCGCCCCTGTCCGTCCGTAATGGCACCGATGGTATGTTCATTGATCACCCGCCAAAAATCACCAATCCGTATCGCCATCCGCCGAATCGCCACTGATAGCTGGGCGGTCGCATCCGCCCTCTTCAGGTGCGCCTGGGACAACTCTCCGCGCTCCAATCGACGGGCCTCCGCCTCCAACCACTGCACCCGGTGGGTCTCCCCGTAATACATCAGGAAGGACAGTGCCACCATGAACCCGCTCAGGAGGAAAAATACCACGATCAAATACAGCCTGATGGCCGGCCATACCACATCATCCGAATGAAAAAGCCAGAAATCTACCAGCCCATAAGTACCCATCCACCCCACCACCAGCAGAGGAAAGTGGATGCGAAGACGAACCGGGGGAAAGGATATCGGCACGGCAGCGGGAAAGTGTCTGGAAAATGCCACTCCTTAGTCTCAGGGGACCGGTCCGGGGCTGCGATAGGATTGATTTTTACTTTAACTTGAATGAATTCCTTAGTGAGATAAGCAGATTCTTTAAAATCCTGGATTTTACTCGTTGCCGACGTGACCAAACCGGCCTTTTCCGGTAGTCATCCAGTGCTTATTTCTGCGTCACTGAGTTTGATTTGAAGGAATCCCCTGCCCCCGTCAGGCGAAGCCTGCTCTTAGGGCCGGGATGCATCCCGCCGCGCATCTGCCAACGATGGATGAAGCCTCACCCTAACTCCGCTATGCCTCCTCAAGAAGACCCCCCGGTTGACCGCGTCTATCCAGACGATCCGGATTTGCTGCTGCGCGATCTGGAAGAACTCCCGCCGATCACTGAGCCTCCTGCAAAGCAGCCCCATAGTAGACTTGCCGCCAGCCACCCCAAAGCACCCCCCGGAGATAAACTCTCCCCGACGGCCAAAGATGAACCCCACCACTCCCACCCGCCGGATTTGGGGAAAGGACTAAATAAATGAGCGACCTGTATTCAGATGCATTCGTCCGGCACCGACTCGCTGAATACGTCGGGGAAGAGTCCAATTGGCAGCCGACGGCCGCCTTTGTCAGCCAATCGGACGGGTGTGCTTATCAACGGCACAATCTCAAGCCAGCCCGGCATTTGAGGTGGTTTTTGGACCGGGATCTCGACATCGCCCGCTCCCTCGCCGATTCCGACTCCCTGCTGCTGCATTTGGATGTCGAGTATGTCAATTTCGATTCGCCTGCGGAGGCCCTGATGAGTCCCCAGCGCGCCTTCGAGCTGCAGGATCCGGTGGTGAAGGCCATCCAGTCCCTGCTGGATTCATGGGGTATCAAGCCACTCCATGTTCTAACGGGGCAAGGACATCACTTTGTCTGGCGCATTTCACGGCAATCCATTACCGCGGCAAAAATCACGGCCCTGTGCCCGGCTCCGGAATTGCTGGATGGCTGCGTAGCCCGGGCTCCGACGGATGATCCTGTCTTCAGCCGGGACAACCAGTCTTCTTTTTCGGCTTTGTCCCTGCTCATGGAATATATTGCCCACCGTGCCCGGAACATGGCGGCCGTGCTGTCGGCCCTTCCTGTGGAGATCACCGCGGTGCATGTCGGTCCATGGCTCACCCGGCAGCGCGAGTTGGTTTCGATTGATATTTCGGAATACGGCGACCCACTGCATACCCGGATGGTGCGCATGCCATTCACCCGGTATCTTAAACCCTGGGCTACGGGTATGACCCGGCTGCCCGGAGTAGGGGAAGCCTTGAAGCCGCTGACCACGATCCCGGTGGCCGGAATGGAACTCGCAGACGCCCTCATCCTGCGGCACTCCGAGGAGGCTGTAATGTCTCTCGCCCGGGAGGTATCCACTGCCATCCCCTGCCAGGAGGAGGGTACGGCCCGTCTGCTCGAGGACTATCTGAATTCCCCCCTGAGATCCTTTCATGGGGATTTCTACTCATGCCAGCACGATCCCCGCGAAAACTGGCCCCGGACCTATGGCCGCACCCCGGTGGAAGCTCTGCCCAACTGTGTCAGACATATAGCGCTGTTCCCCAATGATTGGCTGCTGAAACCTGCGGGCATCCAACTGGTGACCCGCTGCCTGCTGGCGGAGGGGTGGCATGCCCGCCATATCGCCGGGTTCATCCGCTCCAAGTTTGAAGACCCGGCCTACCACTGGGGCGTGGATTGGCGCGATTACGATCCCGCCATCCGGGCTGATTTTTATGTCCGGCTCTTCGCTGGACAATATGCCACCGGGCTTGATGGCCTTCTGGATATGAACTGCGTCTCCACCCAGGCCAAAGGCTTCTGCTTCCAACTGGGAGATGGCGCATGCGGGCTGGAATCGGTCCGTGACCGTTTGCGCCCCCGGGCCGTTGCCTGAGGTTCAATCCTGCAATTACTTAGGTTGGATCATTTTACGACGACCTAAGGGAATCCCCCTCCCCCCATTGCCCGGACACTGCCCACAGGACTGGGATGCAATGGTTCAGCCCCCCGTTCATGGTGTGATCACGGGAATTCCCCCTGCCCCAACGACCCCATGCCACCATGAAACCCGAAGCAGATCCCTCCAGTGCCCCCATTCCGCCAACTCCTTCCAAAATAACCCCGGAAACGCCACATCCGCAGAACGACGTGCGGGCGGAAATCCGCAACACTAGCCATCGCGTCATGGGCAGCCGCGAATCGCAACGGCCAGTCGAGCGAACGAATCAAAGCCGCAAACATGGACGTCACGCGGGACCGCGCGAAAGTGAAGCCGGGAAATAACCGGAGGGATCCCATTCCCTTGCATCAAGGAACGGGGACAGAGGCATCGGGTGAGCTGCCGAAGCGGACTTCCAACCATGATGCCCCCTGTGGTCCGGCATTCATCGTGCGTCCGGCCAAATCAGTTACCGAGGGCAACAAGGCCCAATCCCCGGGTCGCAGACCACTCCCTGCCGGCAGCAGCGCCCCGGACAGGATGCCAGGCATGATAAATTGTCCTGGCTGTCCCAGCACCACGCTTTCGCCGGCCCCGGCCACGCGGCGGTGGACGGTGAAGTAGGGACACTCAGCGAGCAGGCCACCAACCGCTGGCAGCCCGATGAAGGGAGCAGTGTCGGTAAAATCAATGCAACGCAGACTCTCCGCCACGTGCAGGGCGCGGGGCTGCCCATCAAGTCCCATACGGTTCCAATCGAAGACACGATAAGTCGTGTCACTGTTCTGCTGAATTTCAAAAATCAGCAGCCCGGCGCCAATGGCATGGAGCCGGCCGCTGGGGATGAAGATAAAATCGCCTTCCTGCACGGGAAGTTTTGGCACCAGGCTCGAAACCGTGCCATCCGCGAGAGCCGCCGCGAAGCTGTCGCGGGTGACGCCCGGCTTCACGCCGGCATGGAGACAGGCATCCGGCTCGGCTCCGGCGATGACCCACATCTCCGTTTTCGGCTCCCCCTGCAGCGCTGCCGCTTCGGAAACTGGCGGATGCACCTGCAAAGAGAGGGTATCGCTGGCATCGAGGATTTTGATCAACAGAGGAAACCGTTCCGAGTCCGGCGCGCCGGGACCAAAAATCTCCGCCCGGTGCTGCGTCCATAGTTCATGCAAGCTGAGACCATCAAAACGCCCCCCCTGCACCACGCTTTGCTCGCCGGGCCGGTCCACTACTTCCCAACTCTCGCCGTAAGGGAGGCTGGGGTCCGGCAACGAGCGGCCATAGCGGGTCTCCAGTTGCCGCCCGCCCCAGACGCGGTCCATATAAAGGGGCCGAAGGCGGATCAGAACGGAAGGAGAAGCAGGAATCATCCCTAGCCAATAATCCCGATCCACGGTACTGTCAATCCGGGGCCTTCCGCCGCCGGGCGCGTCGCGAGGGCAGGATAAAGAGGTCGTCCCCCTCAAAACGGCCATGGACCGATCCGGAAGGAAGCCGTCCCCCACGGCTTCGGGCTGTCCGCAGACCATGGCACTTTTTCCCGCGCCAACCCCTCAGCACGGCCTCCGAAAACAGCAATTTGATTAAGTTTCCCGAAATTTCCACGTTGCCTATACTTTCGGAAAGAGTAGGCTGTCATCGTTTTCTCCTTCTCTGGTGGTTGCCCTTGGGCACTGCTTTTCTCAATACTCACGCCCTCTATGTCCGCCCGCCGTCCCCGCCGCCGTCAGGATGAAGCCCCTGCTCCGGTGCGCCACCCCTTCTCCGACATCCGTGCGCTGGGGTTGATCACCGTGGGAGCCCTGCTTTTTCTGGCGCTTTACACCTATACCCCGGATGATGTGCCCCCCCATTTCAGCATCGCCAGCCTGTCCGTGCCGAATGATCCGGTGCTCAATGCCATCGGGCCATTCGGAGCGGTGATAGGTGGCTACACCATTTTCCTATTTGGGGCCGCGGCGTTTTTGCTGCCCGCCTGTCTGATCTGGCTGGGCATGTCACGCATTTTGATGCCAACCCGCCGCATGAGCCGCCCCACCCTCGGATTTGTCCTGACCGTGCTCAGTGCCTCCGTCGTGCTGGGTATTCAAACCAGCTTTTTCCAAAACTGGTGGAAAGACTTCAATATCCTCGGACCGGGCGGTGGCACCGGTTTCCTTGCCCAGTTGCTGGCCCAAAAGACCATTGGGGCCATTGGAGCCATGATCTGCGGGATTGCCGGTTATTTCAGCGGCCTGATCCTTATGATCGGGCTGGAACTGCACACCATCGTGGCTGCCGGCCAGCGGGTATGGAGTGAACTGTGCGCCCTCGCCACCGGACGCCAGGAGCAAGCTGCCAATCAAGCCGCCTCCCAGGAAGCAGAGCGCCTGCTCTCCGAGCACCAGCGCACCGAGCGCGAGCGCCGCCGCCTTGAGCGGGAACTCCGGACCAAAACCACGGTCCCGGCCGGTCTTCTGACCGACGACCCGGAGGTGGCGACAGAATTCACCCAGGAAGACCTCCCCCTCGAGGCTCCTCCTGCTGATCCTGCCGTACCCGAACCGCGCATCATTGATGGTTCTGCACGCCGCGCCGCCAGTGGCGAAAAGAAGCTCTCCCTCTCCGAATGGAAAAAGCAACAACAGGACAAAGCCAAAGCCAACGGAGATGGTTCGCCCAATGGCCTGGCGGCCGGAGATTTCTCCAACTATCAACTTCCTCCTCTGGCGCTCCTGCATTGGGATGAGACCGCCGCCGCAGCCCCCGCCGACGTCTCCTACCTGCGTGCCACCCAGAACAACATCATCAAGACCCTGTCCACCTTCGGCATTTCCGTGGCGGCTGGCGACATCACCCGCGGGCCTACTATCACCCGCTACGAGATCTATCCCAGCGAAGGCCTGCGCGTCAGCCGCATCTCAGCGCTGGAGGCCGACCTCGCCCGCGCCACCCGCGCCGAACGCATCAATATCCTCGCGCCGATTCCGGGCAAGGACACTGTCGGCATTGAAATCGCCAATAAGGACAAAGTCGCGGTGCCGCTGCGCGAACTGCTGGAAGACCCCGCCTTCCATTCCGGCAAATGCCGCCTGCCCCTGGCCCTGGGCAAGGACGTCTATGGCGAAACCATCGTGGCCGACCTCGCCGGCATGCCCCACCTGCTGGTGGCCGGGGCCACCGGTTCAGGCAAGTCCGTTTGTATCAACAGCATCATCGGCAGCCTGCTCTTCCAATTCACGCCGGAGCAACTGCGCTTCATTCTGATTGATCCCAAGGTCGTGGAAATGCAGACCTACAACGACCTGCCCCACCTCGTGGTTCCCGTGGTGACGGATCCAAAAAAAGTCATCATGGCGCTGCGCTGGGTGGTCAATGAGATGGAGAACCGCTACCGCATGTTTGCCGATGAGGGGGTGCGCAACTTTGAGACCTTCAATGGCCGCAAGGCCAAGGCCGCTGATGCCAAGGCCAAATCGGCCGCCAAGGCCGCCGCCGAAGAACCCCTCCTGCCCCTTTTCGATTCCACCGCGGCCGCCAAATCCGCCAAGGCTGCCGCCGCTCCCATCGCTGAATTCGAACTGCCCGAGGAGTTTACCTCAGGCGAAGCCTTGGATGAGTTCGGTCCGGGTTTCAGCACCGATGAAGCGGAGGATGAGTCCGATCCATCGCTCGAATCCGATGCCGTCCTGTCCAAACACGAAGTCCGCCTCCGTGAAGCCTTTGATGAGGAACAAAACGTGAGGAACTCGCCCAAGGATATCTGGGTAGAGGACAGTGAACTGGTGGCTGAAGAGGAACTCGAGGAATTCAATGCCAACGCCATTCCCGACAGCATCCCTTACATTGTGGTGATCATTGACGAATTGGCGGACCTGATGCAGACCGCTCCGGCCGACATGGAAGGGCTGATTGCCCGGATTGCCCAGAAGGCCCGGGCCGCCGGAATCCACATGATCCTCGCCACCCAGACGCCACGCGCCGAAGTCATTACCGGCACCATCAAGGCCAACGTCCCTTGCCGCATCGCCTTCCAGGTATCCAGCGCGCTCGACTCCCGCGTCATCCTGGATGCCAAAGGAGCGGACAAACTGGTGGGCAAGGGCGATATGTTATATGTCCCACCCGGCACCGCCAAGATGGTCCGCGCCCAGGGGGCCTTTGTTACGGATGACGAGATTGTGGCCCTGGTGCAGCACTGCAAGGAACAGAGCGGCGGATTGAAGATCGAGAAATCGGTGGACGAAGCGATCAACGGTCCCGCCCGCGCCGTGGAAAAACTCACGGAGGAGGAGGAGGAAACCCTGCAAACCTGCATCGATGTGGTAATGCAGGAACGCAAAGCCAGCACTTCGCTGCTCCAGCGGCGCCTCCGTCTCGGCTACGGCCGGGCCGCCCGCATGATGGATCTGATGGAGCAGCGCGGCATCATCGGGCCCAGCGATGGGCCCACCAAACCCCGCGAAATCCTGATCGACCTTGACGAAGATGGCGACTAGATTACCTATGGCCAAGCAACGCCTCAAAGAGGATCTTCCGCTTTTTTCCACCCCGGAAAAAGCGGAAAAAATCTTGGTTGCTTCCTCTGAAATTCCCGTGGCCACCCCGCTCCGCCCCGCCACCCCCCGCCCTGTTTTCAACCCCATGCATTCCGTTGGCCACCAGCTCATGAAGGCACGCCAGGCGCGGAACCTTGCCATTGAGGATGTGGCCTTCGAAACACGCATCCCCCACCAAAGGCTGAGCGAGATGGAGAATGATGACCTGTCCAACTTCGCCAATCTGACCTACGCGAAAGGCTTTCTTAAAATATACAGCAAATACCTGGACCTCGATCTGAGCGACTATCTGGATGAATTCGATACCAGTGCCGTCGCTGCTGTCACCGGCCACGAATACATCCAGACCACGAGCGCCGTCCGCATCCTGAGCGCCCCTGCCCTGGCTCAGGATCAATCTCCCGGCGGACGCTCCAACCTGGCCGCCTTGGCCGTCTTGGCTGCCGTTTTGATCCTTGGAGGATGGCTCTTCATGAGGTCCAAGCCGGCCCCTGCCCTGCCTGAGACGAACCGTGCGACCCCGCCGGGTTCAACCAGCCAGGTGATTCAGCCCACCCTGAAAGAGCCGGTTCCGCCATCCTCGGATGCTTCGCCGGCCTTGGCCATTGTGAACTCCAGACCGCTGGTGGAACGGGCCGTTGCCAGCCCTCCCTCTGTTCCCGCAACCGGGGTCATTAATACTGCGGCACCTGGCGACAAAGTGCGCCGGGCCACGGTGGTGGACGACGAGGGCAACGAGATTGCACCCATCGTGCCGCCCCGTCTTTGAATCTGTCTCTTGCCCGATCCCGGGCGGCACGGTTCAGGGCAGCGGTTTCACCCGGATATTGCAGAACCAGACGGCGTGGCCGTGATCCTGAAAACCAATATGCCCGGAGCGGGCAAAATCCTTCAGCGCCTTCCGATACTTGTTGGACGTTCCATCCGGATTTTTTCCTGCTTCAGTCCACCGGTCCACGTCCATTTCCGCGACGATGTTGCCGTCCGGTTCCGCTGAAATCTCCGGACCTTTGACCGTGATGCGATAGGTATTCCATTCACCGGCTTTGGCGGCATTTTGCCTTGGGGCGACCAAATCATAAAGGGCCCCCACGCTGTGGACATTGGGACCGCCGGGATTATCCACTTGGATTTCAATCCCGGTCTGGACCGGATCTTTGGGATTGGCGGTGCGGCAGAAAACCCCGCTATTGCCGGTGGTCTTGAATTCAGTTCCGAGCACAAAATTCTCAAATTCTGCTTTGGTCCAGATATCGCCGTGTTTGTCATCGCCACACAGGGCTGCCTGATCGACGGTCCATTTGGTTGGTTTCCCCCCGGCATCGTTAAAAGCGGACAGATCTTTGCCATCAAACAGGGTGATCCAACCATCGGGGCCGGGAAGCGGAGATTCTGTTCCGGTCATCATGGCCAGGAGAGTGAACAAAAACAGGATCGGGGTTTTCATGCGGACGGGTCTGTTCAGAGATGTTTGATGACGAGGTTTTCCC
>CAIZWU010000346.1 GCA_903936775.1 uncultured bacterium
ACCCGGCCAAAAACCCGCAAGTTACCCCCCGGCGATTCCCGAAGCGCCACCTTTTTCGTATCCGGAGCCGGCAGCACCACCCTTCCCATCCTCGTCTCCAGTATGATGAAAACCAGCCGGAATCTTCCCGTCATCAACGCCCTCAGCACCCTCCTCATCGCCGGCACTTTCCTCATCGCTGCCCTCAGTTACCGCCTCTCCCGGCCTCCCCAATCCTGAAACTCCGCCTGCCGTTCCCTGCCACCATGAAACTTCTCCCTCTCCTCACCGCCTTGCTTTACTCGGTCTCCTCCGCCCTCTCGGCCCCCACGCTCCACCTTTTCACATGGGCCGACTACATTAATCCCGACCTCGTCACCAGGTTTGAAGAGACAAATAACTGCAAGGTGGTCATCGATACCTTCGACTCCGCCGAAAGCATGTATGCCAAGCTGAAGGCCGGAGCCGATGGTTACGATCTGGTATTTCCCACCAGCTATATGCAGAAGGTCATGCAGGCCGAGGGCATGCTGCTCAAGCTCGACCCAGCCAAGGTGCCCAACATCAAAAATATCGACCCTGCCTTCCTCAAGCAGTTGCCTGATGCCACCATGGAAACCGCCGTTCCCTATATGGTCAGTTACAATGTGATCGCGGTGCGCGCCGATAAACTTCCCAACGTCAAACCCAGCTGGGCCAGCTTTGCCCGCACCGATCTCAAAAAACGCGTCACGCTGCTCGACGACATGCGCGAAACCCTCGGGGCCGGGCTCAAATCCCTCGGCTTCAGCCTGAATACCCGCGATGAAAAAGAACTCGCCGCTGCCCGCGATGTCGTCATTGGTTGGAAGAAGCACATCGCCAAGTTCGACAACGAAGGTTACAAATCCGGCATCGATTCCGGCGAGTTTCACCTCGTCCAAGGCTACAGCGGTGACCTCTGGCAAGTCACCCAGGAAAACGCCAAAGTCAAAATCCTCGTTCCCATCGAAGGCACCTCCATTGCCTGTGATGAAATGGCCATTCTGAAAGGCTCCAAGCAAGCCGCCCTGGCCCACCAAATGATCGACTTTCTCTGTGATCCTGCCACCGCTGCCGAAAACATGCAGTGGACCGGTTATTATTCGCCCAACCCTGCCGCCCTCAAATTGGTCGAACCGGACTTCCTGAAAAACCCGGCCGTCTCCCTCCCTCCTGACGTTCAGGCCAAATGCGAGCTCATCGAGGATCTCGGCACCGACCTCGCCAAATACACCAAAGTCTGGGACGAAATCAAGGCGGCCAAGTAAGCCCCCCACCGGAACGCCGGGTGGACATTGTGACAAATCGCGGACCCATTTGGCAGCACCGTCCTGCCATGGAGGGCGACTTTCCTTCCTCAATTCATGGAGGGATCGTCCGGGGCATCGGCCAGCAACCGATAGCGTGGTTCATTCATCCCTCGGAGCAGTTTCGCCCACAAGGCCATCCCGTCCTGTCCTTCCAAAGCGATCTGCTGCGCAGCGGCGTCAATCCAAGAGGATCTCTCTATCTCATCCTCCAACTGTCCTGCTGTCCAGCCGGTATATCCCAGGAAAGCCCGGACCTCCCACCCTTCCGATCGTGCTTGGACCGCTTCGTGAATTCCCATCGGCGAACGGAACCGCAGCTGGCGCGTGGCTTCATCCCAGCGCAGCGCCACCAGCATCATCTCCGCCGGCGAGACCGGCCCGCCTTCAAAAACCGGGACATCCCGCAGGCTCCTGAAGTCCGGCGAACTCAGCAGATCCCGGATCGTCCTTCCTTCCACCGGGCGGTTCAGCACCAGTCCCTGGCTCCCGGCCTCCGGCTCATGCGCCGTGATCAGAATAGCATTTTTGGCAAACCAGGAGCCATTCAGGGAAGGATCGGCCAGCAGCAGCCGGCCAGGAATAATGGGAAACTCCGATTTCATAGAATGACGCCCCTTAAGGAGGAGTGGG
>CAIZWU010000347.1 GCA_903936775.1 uncultured bacterium
GCTTACCCTGCTCGGCCGTGGGACGGCGGAAATTTTTGTGAAAAAGGCCGATGGCACCCCGGCCGCTGGCGCGGCGGTGGAGATTCAGGGCGGGCGTTTCCCCGCCGAACAAGCCACCGGCGCGGCGGATGACGATGGCCGGATTGTCTTCTCTAACTTGTTTGAAGGGCCCTATGCGGTCACTGCCAGCGCGACCATCGGCCTGACCCGGGTGGCGGGGCGCGCGGGGCTGGTGGTGCCTCTGGATCGCACGGCGACGGCGACCGTGACTCTCGCGGCGACGGCCACGCTGACCGGCAGCTTTGTCGCGAGCGATGGAGTGACCCCGATTCCCTTCGCGAACGTCCGATTAGGGAGTTTTGCCTATGCCCCGACGAATGCATTGGGGCGCTTCAGTTTTGTGGATGTGCCCCTGGGAGTTCACGTGCTGACGGCGGTGGACCAGGTGACCGGGCGCGGCGGCAATGCCACCGTCGCCCTGACGCTGACCAACGAAATCAGGGAGGTGCGGCTCGTCGAGACCAGTCTGGGAACCATTTCCGGGTTAGTCCTCAACGCGTTGGGCACTGGAACGGTTCCCAATGCAGAAGTGGAATTGACGGTGGATGACGCGTTCGCCCTGACGCGCACGTTCAAGGTCACCAGCGGCCCGGACGGAGCCTACAGCGTCGCCGGGGTGACGGCGGGCTCGTTCACCGTCAGTGCGGCGGGCCGGCTGCCTAACGGGTTTCCAGGCGGCGATAGTGGCAGCGCGCGTGCCACCTTGCCGGTGGGTGTTTCCTCGCTGAGAGTGGATGTTCCCTTCGCGCCACGGGCTGGCATCGTGGTGAATGTGTTCGAACTGGATGGTACCACGCCGGCGGCCAATGTGGCGGTGAATTTGTATAGCAGTTTCTTCCTGATCCGCACGCTCGACGCCGATGCGCAAGGCCGGGTGACGTTTGGTAATTTGGCGCTGGCGAATTATGCGGTGATGGCGGTTTCTCGCACGCCGGGGCAAACGCGCAATCGTTCCAACGCGGCGTTTGTCACCTTGAGCGACCGGGGCCAGGAAACGCAGGCCAGCTTGACGCTGCGCGGCGTCGGCAGCGTGCAAGGAGTGGTCTTGCAGGCCAATGGGACGACTCCCGCAGCGGGGGCGGAGGTGAAACTGGAGGTCAATTCCTCGATTATCCACTATCCAAGCGGGGATGTGTTCGCGGAGCCGGTGGGGTCGTTCAGCGAATCGGTGGTGGTCGGCGCGGACGGAGCCTTCTCGTTTCCCGATCTGCCGGTGGGCCTGCCGGTGGAGCTGAGCGCGAGACTGCTCGGACTGGCCGCTTCCGAAACGGTGGCGGCGGTGGGGGCGGATCAGACCAGCACCCGGAATCTCATTATAACTTCCAGCGGTACGCTGGTGGGTCGCGTGTTGCGCGAGGATGGCACCACGGTTGCGGCAGGCACCGACGTGGTGGTCGAGTTTCCGTCGCGCAGTGGCTTGCAGGGCGCGATTTTGAAAATCGTCGGGCCCAACGGACTCTTCTCGCTTGCGCCAGTGCCGCAGGGAAACTGGTCGGTCAAAGCGACTGACACCGCGCACGACGGACTGGCCTTCCGCAGCGGCGACATCGCCGTGAATGCGGAAACCGACGATCTCGGCGATATCATCCTCGACGAATCCTTTCCCACCGTCACCTCCACCACCCCGGTGGATACCACCGAGGGCGTGGACATCAACGCGGACCTGGAAGTCACTTTCAGCGAGCCGATCGCGGCCGATAGCCTGAACGCCACCGGCGTATTCGTGCGCCCGGCCACCGGTGGCGCGGCGATTCCCGCCACCGTCAGCCAGATCACTCCCAACGTGGTGCGCCTCGACCCCATCGCGCCGCTGGCCAGCGAGACGACCTATCAGCTCGTGGTGGTCGATGGGGAGCTGCGCAATGCGGTGAACGTCATCACCAACCGCGGGCCGCGGGATCGGGTCGGTCGGCCCTTGCAGGCGCTCTTCACCGCCACCTTCACCACGCGGGACCAACGCCCGCCTGGGCTACTGAGTTTCACCCCTGCGGCCAACTCCACTCAAGTCGATCCGCGCACGCCACTGCGGATCAGCTTCGACGAGCCGATCCAGAGCGGAGCTGTCTTTACGCTAACCGGACCTGCCGGTCCGATCGCGGGCACGACGGCTTTGGGCGTGAACAACCTGGTGCTGACCTTCGTGCCCACAGTGGATCTGCCGATCAATGTGACCCTAAGCGCCAGTATCAGCGGCGTGAAGGACTTGGCCGGCAATGATCTGGCAGGCCAGCCGCTCGCCCTCACCTTTGCCACCCTGGACACCTTGGGGCCGGTGCTGGTGGACCTGAAACTGAAGAATAATCCGGCCCCAGTGGCGGGCAGTGCGGTGATTCTGGAAGCTGTTCCCGCAGCGCTGGAGTCCAATATGAGAGTCCGCTTCACTGCGGCTTTCAACGTGCTGGGAACCACCGTGGAGAATGGACTGGAGTTTCCGTTCACCTTGCCGGCGCAGGGTGCTGTCACCTTCGGAGCCATTGCCATCGACCGGTTTGGGAATGAGGGGCCGCTGCGGGAGTTCAGCGTCGCTGTAGCGGAGAATCAGCCTCCGGTGATCGCCTTTGAGAAATTGATCCCCGCCACCGGCAATACCGTATTGAGCGGATCGGCCGCGCAGGTGCGGGTCTCCGTCACCGATGACGGCGCGGTCACCGCCTTCCGGGCGGCCGGCACTGGGGCATGGACGGCGGCCCTGCAAACGAATGCTACGGGGGCACCGATCACCTTGTCGGCACCGATTCCCCCGGCCGCAGTACCCGGGAGTAAGATCACGGTGTTGGCATCAGCGACGGACAATTCAGGACTCAGCACCGGCGAGCAGCGTTTTGAAGTCGAAGTCGCCGATGGCACCGCCCCTTCGCTGGCTTTTGTCACCCCGGCCGCCAATGCGGTGGTCGATCCTGCCCAGCCTCTGGAACTGGTGATCGACACCACCGACAACAGTGGTGATGTCACGTTGCAAGTGACCCTCGCCGGCGGGGTGACGGCGGTGGAAACGGTGATCGTGGATGGCACTCCGAATGTGGCCCGGCGCAGCACGGTGAGTTTCAATATCACGGCGGCCCCGCAGACTGGCGGGACCTTCACCGCGACCGCCCGGGCGACCGATGCCGCCGGACGGAGCACCACTACGGTCCGCAGCTTCGCTTTGCCGGACCGCCGGGCCCCGCAGTTGGCCAGCGTGGCGCCTGCCAGCGGCGCTACCACCCAATCGCTCTGGATGGAAGCGGTCCTGACATTTGATGAGCCGATGAAACCGGAGACGTTCACCCCGGTGAATCTGGAGTTCCCGGGTGTCTTTGCCGTGATTCCGAATAGCGCCAATACTGTCTTCACGTTGCGGGCCGCCAGTGCGCTGCCGCCGGGGGCGCTGCAGAGCCTCCGTCTCAAACCAGGCCTGACGGATGCGGCAGGGAATCCTTGGCAGGATGCCGGAGGAGCGCCGGTTGATCCCGCTGGCAAACTGGTCACCTTCACCACGGCCACGTTTGCCGGCACGGCCCCCCTGGCCGATACCAAAGTCGTCCCCGGCCAGACCCTTGCGGCCCGGGCCGATTTCCAGGCGGGTCTCGGCGCCGACCAGATTGCCTTCACCACCCTGGCTGCCGAGGCCGTGCAAAATGTGAATCCGGCCACGTCCACCACGGCCGGGGCGGTCCTCACGATTCCTCTGACGGCGGTCAATCCGGAAACGTTATTCATCATCGCCCGCAAGACCGGACGCCCTTCGTTCACCCTGCCGGGCATTCCTCTTGATGTCCGTCCGCGCACCGATGACGATGACGGGGACGGGATCAGCAATGGCCAGGAGGCCGATCTGGGGCTGGATCCGTTCTTTGACGACCGCACCCTCGATCCTGACAACGACGGGCAGAACAACGCCCAGGAAATCCTCGCCGGCACCAATCCCAATGATGCGGATTCCGATGACGATGGCCTCAATGACGGTGGGGAATTCACCGCCGGCACGAATCCGCTGCTGGCCGATACCGATGGCGATGGATTGAAGGATGGGCCCGAAGCTGCGCTGGGCACCAGTCCAATCCTGGCGGATACTGATGGGGACGCGCTCAGCGACGGATTCGAAGCCGGGGCGGGCCGCCTCAGCACAGTCAGTGGCAGCTTCACCTGGCTGGAGGCAAAAGCGGATGCAGAAGTCCGCGGCGGGCATTTGCTCACGATCACCAGTGCGCTGGAAAACACCGCCCTGCCGGCCGTGCTGCCTGCGGTAGGGTCCACCGGTTTTTGGATCGGACTCAGCGACCGTTTCATCGAGGGCCAGTTCCGCTGGGTGACCGGGGAAGCCCTTTCGTTCGTTAATTTCGCTGCCGCCCAACCGGACAATTTCAACGATGAGGATTTCATCCACTTCTTCACGGCGGACGCCCGATGGAACGACCATAACGCCACGCACCGCACGGGGTATGTTCTGGAAACCGGCTTTTATACCAACCCACTCGTTCAGGACAGCGATGGCGATGGCCTCCGGGATGACGCCGACCCCTTCTCCGGCCAGATCAACCGGGCACCGCTAGCCTTTAACGATGGCGGGGCGGCCCTTGCCGGTGAAACGGTCAGCTTCACCCTCGCCGCCTTGTTGGCGAATGATAGCGATCCTGACAACGATCCGCTGGGGTTCGTTTCCTTCA
>CAIZWU010000348.1 GCA_903936775.1 uncultured bacterium
CTACGCCGGTCCGAATGCCAGTTTCCGCAAGGGCACCTTCTTCGCGACCGCAGCGGGCCTGTTCCAACTCGGGGATGTGGAAGGCGAACCCGACGCCCAGGTACGTCTGATTCTGGGTCTCCATTTCTAACCAAAGACCATGGGGCGGGCCGGCGGCTTCCACCGCGGCGGCCGTCCCCCGGAAAATGTCATGCAAAACCCACTTCACTGGCTGACTTCCCCGTCCGGGTGCCGGAAACCGCTTCCGGCGCCGGGCCGGCTGCTCCTTGCTGTCCTTTTGGCGGCCTTGCCAGGGTGCGTCTCGCTGGAAACAGCGGCGCCGGTGGTGGGGCCGCCGGGTTCCGGACCGCTGGCGGAGGGCCGGGCGCTCTATGTCGGCCGCTGCGCCAAGTGCCATGCGGTGGAACCGGTGCTCGACTACTCCGCGGCGGAGTGGGCGACGATCATGCCGGATATGGCGGAGCGGACCAAATTGTCTCCCCGGGAAACCGACGCGGTGACCGCCTACGTGGCCTCCGTGCTGCAATCCGCCGTCCGCTGAAAAAGGAAGGCGCCGGGGCCATTACTTTCCGGGGTGGCGGTGCCGGATTCGCAGAGGGCCAAAGCTATCCTAGCTAATTCATGGGCTTTCGGAATCTCCAGCTCAGGAAGCCGGGAAGATCGAGCTTGTTCCAACAGAAATCGCCTCCAGCTTCATCCCTTCGGATTCCGGAACGCATACAGCCCGCGCAGGGCCGGTCTGCCGAGCGGTTTTGAGCCACGTTTCCGTTCTGTCCGGCTGCGCCCGCTGACGACGGTGCGGTGTTGGGCAAACCATTCATCAATAAAGGACCGGCTGCCCAGGATCACGCCTTTGGTAAAGTGCTGCACCCGGCGCGTCAGGACTTCCACCGCCAACCGCCGCTCATTGGGAGTCGTCAGGCGTTCCCTTGTTTTTTCCGAAACCCCGCGCCGCACCACCGTGCCATCTTCACGGGTTCGGGCAGTCCCCTGTCCGCCGAGAATCGCCCGGTAAAACACCAGCGCCCGGCGCTCCACGGCAGCCGGAAAAGCGGACCCGCCCCAAGGCTGTGCGCCCGCCGCCGTTTCCCGTGGCCAGGCCATCTGCCCGATGATCCGCACGAGACCACGGCGCGCCCGGGCCTTGCCCGCCATCGCTTCCGCGTAACCGCTCCATCGGTAATCGGCGGGATCGCCCACCATGCCGGACCGGACCGGATTCAAATCGATGTAGGCGGCCATGGTCCGCAGGGCGCGTTCCTCTTCCTCCACGATGACAGAGATGTAGCGCCCCTCCCAAAGCGTTCCCTTTCGCCCCGCACGTCGGTTATACCACCGCGAAAACCGCAACTGGATCGCTTTCATGAATTCGCTAAGACTGAACATCCGGGCCACCTGTTGCTGCCGCCATTCCTCAATCGCGGCCTCATTCTTCGTGGTGCGCCAAAACTCCAGATTCCGGTGCATTAGTTTAGCCGACTCCACCCCCAGGGCCCGCTCCAACCGCGCCACCACCACCTCCAGCGGCACATCAAAGCCGTCCGGCCGATGAGGCACCCTTACCAGCAGGTGGAAATGATTGTCCATGATGCAAAAAGTCAGCACCTCCACCCCCAGCACGTCCTCATAAGCCCGCACCAGTTTGACCATCATCTCCTTGCCCTCTTCATCAAGAAGATACCTCCGGTCATAAATCCGGTTCACCACGTGAAAACACCCGGCTTGGGACTGGTCAAAAAGAAAGAGACGGGCAGGCATCAGAAGTCAGGGAATAGGCTTAAGAGCAAGAACTGCGGCCAATTCCCGGAAATGTCCAGGGATTTCTTGCAAATTACCTGGTTATTTGCAAAAGGAAGGCGCCGGGGCTACTTTAGTCATTTTGGCGATGGGAACTGCCCTGCGGTGCAACGGCTGGAACTGGGATGGTGCGCCGGGGGGAGAGGTTTTGCATCGACCTCCAGAGGCATTCCCGCTATGCCTTCGAGGATGAATCGATCTTTTCTTCAGGGGGCCGCGTTGGTGGCCTTGGGCGGGGTGTTGGGATGGGGGTTTGGCAAAATACCGGGCCTTGGTGGAGCTGGATCGAAAGAAAGGCGCGAGGTGGCAGGCATGGCCGGCCCAGGAGATCCGGGCAATCCGACCGGCTTGCCCGGACAGGGAGCTGCAGCAGGGAGTCCGGGCACCGGCCCTTTTTCAGGAAGAAAGAGTGCGGTGGGGGGAGACCGGGTGGCGGAATTGGCGGCGAAATTCAGCGCGTTGAATGATGAGGAAAAAAATGTGGTGGCAGTAGTCGATGGGCTGGTGGGTCTGGCAGGCCTGACCAGTGCCGATTTTACCCGCCTGATGGGGCTGATGGAGCAGGATGGGAAAGTAAATGTGGAAGCGGCGATGTTTCCGCTTTATCGCTGGGCCGCGGTGGACCCGGGGGCGGCTCTGGCTTATGTGCTGGGGCGGAAGGAACTGAACAGCAGCGAGCGGATGATTGGAGCAATTGTTCAGGAGTTGGCGAAAACCAATCTTCCCGCGGCCAAAGCCTCCCTGGAACAATTGCAGGGCGAAGAGAAAGAGGCGGCGCAGCGGGCGATCGTGCTGGCCATGCAACAGAAGGACCCGCTGGCGGCCCTGGCCTATGCCCGGGAGTTGAAGGATGTCAGGGCGGAGAATGGGGTGTTGGTTTTGTGGGCCAAGCAAGATCCGGCGGCCGCGGCGGCGGCTCTGCCCACCGGCAACGCTGCCATGAAGCAGGCCGTGGAGACCGTGGCCACGGCTTGGGTGAAAAAAGACCGTCCGGCCTTTGAGCAGTGGGCTGCCGGCCTGACCGATCCAAGCGAACGCGGGATCGCCCGGCGGGCGGCCTTGGCGCTGGACGCGATGACCGACCCCCGGCAGACCGCGCAGGAGACGGCCGCATGGCTGGCCCGCGAACCCGGAGCGCAGGAATCTGCCGGTGAGTTGCCGGTTTCGATTGCCCAGCAGTGGTGGGAAGCCAAAGGACCTCCGCCGGAGGTGGCGGCATGGGCGGGATCCCTTCCGGAGGGCCCGGCCAGGAACAGTGCCGTCGCCGAAGTCGGGCGGCTGTGGCTGGAGCAGGATGAACTGGCTGCTTCCGCCTGGGCCAACACGTTGGAGCAGGGGAAGGGCCGGGATCAGGTGGTGCGGGCCATCGTCCGGAAAATCAGTCAGGACACCCCTGGCGATGCGTTCGCCTGGGCGGGGACCATCCAACATGATGGCTTGCGGGGGGATGTGCTGGCAGAATCGATCGGGACGTGGGCGAAGCAGGATGCCGCCGCGGCTATGGCGGCGGTCGCGACCCTGCCGGAGGCGCAGCAGGGAAATTTGCTGGAGGTGATCGGGAAGGTGCAGGGTGTAAAAAAGTGACCGGGCAATCCGAAGCATTGGACGAGTGCCACCCCCACGGCAATCTGTACGGGTCCTCACAGAACACTGCCAGTTACTGGGCGGGAGTGCGCACTTTGTAGAAGCGGCGCGGACTCCCGCCGGTGGCGTCTGTGAACTGCAGGGGACCGTCGTTCCCGGCCATGAGGTCTGCCCCCAGCGGTGCCCAGCTCTGTCCGTCGGTGGACCAGAATACCCGGTAGGTGTGCCCCGCCAGAGCGGGGAAAGAGGCCGTCAGCAGGCCGTCCGCCGCTATGCTGGCGCCAGTGATGGCGAAGCGGCTGCTGCCGTCTGCGGGATGGGTTCCAGCAATGTATTCCTCGGCATCGGACTGGCCGTCGGCGTCGGTGTCCGTGGTGTAAACGCCCGGACTGGGAGCGGTGGCGAACCACGCGCCCGGGGTGGCGGACGGCACTCCGGCCCCGACGATGAAGTGCATGGCGGAGCCGCTGCCGTCGGCCTCCCCAGGCCATGGGGCGGCATCCGTGTAGAGGAAGCTGAGGATCGAGGTCCCCGCGCCGTAGCTGAGTTTGATCTCCTCTCCATCATTGCCGAGGCGTCCGCCCAAGGCGCCCCACGCGCCCGCGACCGGGCGGCCACTGCCGTAGCGCGCGGCGAAGGCTGCGGCATTCCGCACCACGAGGGTGGCGGCTCCGGGTGGCAGGATGAAGCCCGCGGGAAAATCGAAGTCGATGCCCTTGGTGAACCTCAGATCCGTCAGATCCACCGGCAGGGCGCTCATGTTGCGCAGTTCGATGTATTCAAAATCGTCATCCGTCCAGCCATTGGCCAGCTCGGAGGCCACGGCCCCGGTGGGGTGATACATGACCTCGGTGATGGCCAGCGCATTCTGATAGACGGACACCTCCGGCGTGGAGACCAGAAACTGCACGGCGGGGCTCCAGCGGCTCCAGCGCCCGGTCGCGTCCTTCATCCTGACCCGCGCCCGGTAGGTGTGGCCGGGCCGGCAGGCGCTGACCGGAAAGCGGTAATCCGCCGCGAAGGGAGTGATCTCCAAGGAGCGGTGGATTTCGCTGATCTCGTAAGTAAACGGCTCGTCCGCCACGTAGCCGGCGATCCCGGGCGCCGCAATCTCCCCCACGCGCCACTGCATGCCCGCGAAGGTGCCGGCCCCCTGCGGATCGCTGAAAGCCGAAGCCGTAAAGCGCAGGTCGTTCGCCGGGAATCCTGCGGTACCGCTGAAACGGAGGGTAGGCCGGTTCGGAACGGCGGCGTCGGTGCCTTCCAGTTCGAGATAGTTGAATCCATAACCGCGCTGGTCGCCATCCCCCACCGCGAAGGCGTTAGGGTCGGTATCGGTGGCGTAGGCCACGAGATAGTCGCAGATGCCGTTGAAGTCCGCGGTGGAGTAGGTTCGCGTCCAGTTCCCGCCGATCCGTCCATCGGAAGCGGGATTGGGAAGATAGAATCTGCCGTTATGCCCGCCGGTGCTGCGCGGGTGGTAGTTCCACAGGTACTGGTCCAGCAGGTCCCATGCGGCGGCCTGCCCCGGAGGGCGGATCACCCTTTTATATTCGGCCACGAGCTGGCCAATCTGTCCTCCCGTGGCAGTGCCGTCCTCGCAAAGCAGGTCCATGATTTCGCGGCAGCGGTTCCGGAACTCCAGCGCGATGGCCGGCACATTCCGGCAGGCTTGTTGGGCGATGGTGCCGCTCCAGTGAGTCTCGGGGAAATACATCATGTCCAGATCCCACGGCACTGGCAGCCACCGGTTGTCCGTGCCGCGGTGGTAGAAATAATGATTCCATCCTTCGCGCAGGTCGACATTCCCGGTGATGCGGTTGCCCGCGTGGAAGCTGAAGTAGGCTTCCAGGTCCATGTTGGCCCGCCACCACGCCTCCGTGTTCGAGCCGGAGCCATTGAGGAACGTGTCCCAGTCACTGGTGCCCACCGGCTGGGTCCCGCCCTGGTGGGTCTTGTCCCCGGCATTTCCCGCGATGTGATAGACATTTCCGTCCGGCAGCCCCCGCTCGTCGAGGAAGGAGCCGTCCGGATCTTCCACCGCGAGATAGAGTCCCCAGGCATCCCCGAGATACTGATCCGGGGGCGCTTCCTCAGCGCCATCGACCACGCGGAACTGGAGATGGTGCATATTCGGCGAGGGCACGCCGGAAAGCTGATAGACCCGCGTGGAAACCACCTCGTCGAGGCCTGCCCAGCCACGGAAGACGGGATTCCATGGCGTGGCGCAGGCGTGCATGGTGAAGGTGTCCCACGGCTTGTTATACTTGCGGCCCCACGTGTCCCGCGCCTCGAAATCGCGCCCGGTGTTGAAATGGAAGCGCCACTTGTTCTTCCCGCTCTGATAGGTAGAGGCCGAGCCTTTATTATGGAAGAGAATGTGGTCGTAGACTTTTCCTTCAAAGACCAGCGTCCCCCACATGCGCAGGGTGTCGAACGAGCCGTTCCATTGGCTGTTGGTCACGTCCGTCCCGTCCGCGATGAGATGATAGGCCGGCAGGGTGCCCATCAGCGTGGCCGGAAAGGTGGTCGGGGCGCTGGAGGGAGGCTGATTCCGGCCCGTCCACGCCGGGATGCCGCTGTAGCAGAAATATGCAAAGTTAGGCTGCCCGTCGTCTGCATAGGGCACGGTCACGGAGGAAGCGCCGTCCGTGGCGCTGATGCGGTAGCGCACCAGCCGGCGGTGGGTCTGCACGGAGCCCGGCACCGTCACGGAGAAAATGCCGTCACCGGCGAGGGCGTCGCCATTCTGGCCGTCGTCCTGCATCGTCAGGCTGGTCCAGCCGGTGGCGTAGGCGGGGTCCACCTTCCGGATGTAGCTCCCTGGATTCACCACCTGATACTGCGCCGTCACGGCGGCCACCCCCTGCGGATCGGTTATCCTGGCAGAGATCACCACCGGCACGCCTGCGGCTGGCAGTCCGGGGGTGTGGGTCACCTGCCGGATCGAGGGCGGGGCGGCAACGGCATAGGCGGAGTTCTGCTGCCCTGGGGAGCCATTGGCAGACACCGGGAGCCGCAACTCCGCATCGATGAAGAGGTCCGAGCTGCCCAGTGAACTGTTAAAGACCATCAGCGCCAGCACGTTCGTCCCGCTCTGGAGCACGCTCTGGGCGTTGGGAATGGTGATCTCGTTTTCCCAGGCCAGCGGCGGTTCCGCGACATTGGTGATGGTCATGCCGGCCCCATTGTAAGTGGGCGGGCCGGTGGCGCGCACATTCACCGGCACCGCCACGCCGTTCAGCCAAGCCATCACGGCATCGTCCGCGCGCAACCGCAGCGCCACCGTGGCCGGCACCTGCCCAGGCGCGATGGTGAAGGTGCGCCGCAGGAAAACGCTCCAATAGCTGTTTTGCATGCCCGTGATGGTGGTGGCGACATCGGTGTTGCCGGCGTTTCCATCGATGTCGCCGTAGCCCAGCGGCAGGGTGGTGTTTCCGCTCCAGGTGGCGTCTTCCACAAAGCTGAAGGTGCGCCACGCCTCCACCGGTGCGGAGGCCTCGCTGGTCCCGGGACGCCAGTGCCACTGGCCATCCCCCGCTGGAATGATGGCCGCCGCGGCGGCGGCAGTGCCCGAGGCGCGCCACGACCCGCCGAGGCTGTTGTCCAGCGATGGGTGGATCAGCTCCATGGACGATCCCTGACCTTTCGTTGCGGTGGGCCATGGAAAACCCACGCCGTAGTCCACTTCGTCCACCAGGGTGCTGGTCGAGTCCAGCAGGCGGATGCGCTCGCCCTGCGAACTCAGCTTCCCGGAATACACCGCCCCCGGGGCGAATCCAAACTGCGCCTGAAACGCCGCGGCCTGTTGCGCCACCACGAAATAACCTCCTGCCGCGATGCTGGTCCCCGCGGGAATGATGCAGTCCACCGCCTCCTCGAACCGCCAGAGTCCGATGTTCACGGCAGCCGCGCCCGCATTGTGCAGTTCAATGAATTCAATCGGCTTCGTCGCGTCCGGCGGATCGTACATCATTTCATTGATCGATACTTGCGCGGGGGCGACGGAGGGACTGACGGCCAGTGCCAGCAGGAAGAGGAGTCGGAATTTCATGGCTCAATGGAACGCCACAAGTTCGGGAAAAGGGGATGGCGGCCAAACGCAGAGTAACGTTTCCGTCACCTGGGATACCAGAGGTTTCTGGTCTTTTCCGGCGCCGCTGGGGATTCCCGCGCGGGAGCAGTGGCTGACCTCAAGGGGTTGGCCCTGCTCCGGCGGACTGGCGGTGAATTTCCGATTTGGCTTTGCGTGTTTTCTACGCTCTGCTTGCATGACTGCCCCCTGCCTATGCCTTTGGA
>CAIZWU010000349.1 GCA_903936775.1 uncultured bacterium
CCGACGTTGAAGGACATCGTGGCCGAGCGCCGCCCGGCGTCGCGGCTGTAGAGTTGGACAATGCGGTATTCCAGTTCCAGCCCGCTCAACGTTTTCGCCAGCGGCTGATCATTGAACATCTGCACGTCGAGCCAGCGGTCCGGGAAATCTTTGGCAGCGGAATTGTGCAGACTGACCGCCTGCGGGCTGGCGGCTTTGAGTTCGGCGGTGGTGCCGGATTCGTTCTGCACCTTCACCAGAAACTGCACCCACCCCTGCTCATGCAGCACCGCCTTCGCCGGACCCTGACTCACCTTCACGCGCATCTCCGGATTGATCTGCACCCCGTAGAGCGCGTAGCGGTCGAGCACCCTCTGGATGCCCTCCCGGGAAGTGCTTTCCTCCTCCTCCGCGACCGCAGCCTCCAGCTCTTTGCGGTCGGGTCCGCCCAGCGGAAAGCCCAGGTAATCCATCGCCTCGATCACTCGCTTCACCTGCGATTTCAAGGGCTGCAGGCCGACCTCGAAGGCCTGCGGGAAATCAGCCGCCGCCATCCGCCCGGTCAGCAGCAAAAGTAGAACTCCGGCGGGGACCATGGCAAGCAGGCGGGGGCATTTCATAAGCAATCAGGAGCTGGGATAAAAGGCAACTATGCCCAATCGGGCCCGCCGGATCAATCTTTTACTGATGTTAGAAATAGGCCGCGCCAGCGGCAATGCCCCCGGTGGACGAGGGTTCTCCCGAGTTGTGGAGCATTGGTTTCCCAGGACAATGGCTCTTTGTATTTGCGCTGCAACCCGGGAGGCCCCTCGTCCACCCCCGGGCTGGCGGGTGCACCGGAGTCCGTTGGGAACGCCAATGAACACCCCATAGACCCGATGCTGCTTTACTGCGAAGCGAGGGCTGCCTCGGCTTTGGCGGCGGCAGCCGTGGCGCGCCGTTGGATTTCGTCAGGACCGGGAAGGCTGGCGAGGACATCGGCCGGGATCATGCCTTCGGCCATGAGCTTGGTGAGGCATTTCTTGCGCTCTGCGAGCGCCTTGCTGGCATCCCGTTCCTTGGAGAAGCGGCTCTTGGCCTCATCGCTGCGCTCACGGAGCCGGGCGTAGAGGTCTCCGCCGAGCAGGGCGGAGATATCCACCTTCATCTTTTCGCGCTTCACGTCATTTTCGCTGACCGGCTCTCCGTTGATGGGGCCGCTGCTGTATTTGGGAAACATGATGGCCACTTCCGGACAGACGCGGGAGCAGGCGGGGCAGTTGGTCTTGCAGTTGTCATTGTTCTGCACCTGGAGCTTGCCTTCCTTGCTGACGCCATAGACGTCAAAGAGGCAGAAGCTGAGGCATTGCATGCAATTGGTGCAGCGGCTGTAGTCGATCACGGGAAACCACGGTTTCCAGAGGCCGGGCTGGTTCATGGGGCGGTCGCCCCGGGTGCGCTCAATGAGGGCAGTCACGGAGCCAGGGTCGAGGCCGGTGATGTCACAGGCGGAAAGACTTATTTTGCCGCCGGCATCTTCCAATCCGGGGGCCACGCCATCATTGAACTCACCCAGCACGATGAGGGCTGTTTGTCCCGGCGACAGCCGTGCTCCGGGACCGGCCCGGCTGACGGAGTAGCCGCAATCGAGCAAGGCGGCACAGACCGCAAAGCGGCGTTCTGGATCGAGTGCCCGGCTGCCTTGGCCTTCATAGAGCAGGAGAGAAAAGTCGGGGGCAATGGACATGGGAAGGGTTGAAAAAAGTTGGATGAGTATGGAAACAGGAGAATGCCTTGTCAGGGGACTTTGCCCAATTCCCCGCAGGCTTCCTCAGTGGTCAGGGTCCGGAGATTGATGATCTCCGTGTCCTCGGGAAGAGGGGCGCCGGCAGCGTGGAAGAGCCATTTCACGGCACGGGGATGGCAGGCGATGATTTTGAGTGGATCAGGCCCCGCCAGTCCCGCCAGACGGGGGTCGCGGCGGGCCGACATCTCACAAAGGTCAGCTACGCTTTCGAAAGACTGTCCGCTGGCGCAGAGGTGGCGCAGCACCCCGTCCTTCACATCGGCCGGCACCACCTGGGCATAGGCGCAGCGGCAATAAAGGAGGCGGGCAGGGGATTCGGACATGACGGACACTTCAGCATGACGGTTGGCCGCGCGCAACCTTTCACGGCTTCGAAAGAGCAGCGGGAAAACCTCGTCATCAAACATCTCTGAACAGACCCGTCCGCATGAAAACCCCGATCCTGTTTTTGTTCACTCTCCTGGCCATGATGACCGGAACAGAATCTCCGCTTCCCGGCCCCGATGGTTGGATCACCCTGTTTGA
>CAIZWU010000350.1 GCA_903936775.1 uncultured bacterium
GCCCACCCGATCAACTGCTCGCCTTCCTGGAGAGCCTTTGATTATGCCGCGTGTGGAAAGTGATTGCAGTGACAAACACGGGGAAAGTGCGCCTCCAGCTTGTGAACGCGGCATAAGTCTGGAGGCGGCATAACCTGGCGGAAAACGCCATCCGCCCCACCGCCATCGGCAAAAAGAACTGGCTGTTTATCGGCGACCCCAAAACTGGCGGCCGCGCCGCCGCCTTCTACACCCTCGTCGGCAACTGCCACCGCGCCGGGATCGACGCGCAGGCCTACCTCACCGACCTGTTCACCCGCCTCCCCCTTCCCACCGAGACCACCAAAACCCTCGGAGCCGGGACGCCCCACGGCTGGGCCGCCGCCCAAAAATCCGCCGCAAAAACCGCGGAAACCTGACGGACCCCAATCAACGTCAAGCCCATCAACGGGGGGCGTTTGACGGATACCTCCGGCCGACACCTCATGGGAGCGGCCCGACCGCATGCAGGTTCAGCGTTTCTGGATTGAGCAGGCCTTCAAGGAGGCCAAAATCGAACTGGGCATGGCTCACTATGAAGTGCGTGGCTGGAAAGGCTGGCATCATCAAATGGCCTTGGTCTGCCTGGCCCAACTCTTCACAGTGCGCGAGCGGCTGGCCGCCCTGCCGGACGTTCCCATGCTCAGTGCCCGGGACCTTGTCGAACTTCTCAGCCACTATCTTCCACGCCGGCCACGCGATGAGGCTGAAGTCTTCCGGCAAATGAACCTGCGTCACGAGCGCCGCACCCAGGCCCGGATTTCCCATGCGGGACGGAAGGGGAATTCTAGCAATACAACTTAACAATGTAGAATTAGCGCACCCTCCGTGCTCATGCCCGGAGTTTCACCATTGCCTGCGCCACCGCCATCCACATATCCAGATAACTGTAGGTGGCCAGTCGGCCCAGGAAAACAGTGTGCGGTTCTTGGTCCGCGAGTGCTTTATAGCGCTGGTAGAGGGCCATGCCTTCACCGAATGGCATCGGATAGTAAGGATCATTCGTGTCATCGTGCGCCAGCGGATACTCCTTGGTTACGATGGTTTCCGGTAGCGACCCGTCCTCCGCAATGTGGCCCGTCCCGGCCTTGGTATCCAGCATTCCGGCGTTGCCGTTTTCGCCGCTGAACCATTGGTGGTCATAAATACGCGTCCATGGCAAGGCATTGCATTGATTGATCACCGCATAAGGCAGCCGCTCCTTGGTGCGGGTGTGTTCGAATCGCAGACTTCGGTAAGGCAGCCGCCCGTAGCAATAACCAAAGTATTCATCCACCTTCCCTGTGTAGATCACCAAATCCGATTCGGTGGCCTCTGCCCGCCACGCATTCTTTTCCATTCCCAGCCTTATCGGGATCCCCTCCAGCATCCGGGAAAACAAAGCGGCATAACCCTCCTTCGGCTGCCCTTGGAAGCGGTCTGTGAAATACCCGTCATCATCATTCTCCCGCCGCGTCGGCACCCGACCAGTGATTGCGGCCGGCATCTCCTCCCACGGTACCCCCCATTGTTTGGCCGAGTATTCCACAAAAATTAGCTCCCGGATCTCCCCGTCCGTCAGCCGCCGCCCGACTTGCTGCTCCGTCCGCAGGTTGTATGGGATGGAAATCCGCCCCAGCCGCGTATCCGCAACCACGCGGTGCCGGTATTCCGTCCATGCCGTGAACCGGCTCAGGAAGTTCCACACTTTTTCATCACTAGTATGGAAAAGGTGCGGCCCATACTGGTGCAGTCTCACCCCATTCTCCAACCGTTCATCATGGCAATTCCCGCCGGCATGCTCACGCGTTTCCAGAACCATGACAGAGTGCCCTACATCCGCCAGCAGCCGCGCCGCCGTGGCCCCGGACATGCCACTTCCGATGATGAGAACCTTCATCGCGCGCTCTGGGAGGAAGCCACTGCCACTTTCGCCTGCTCCGGCATGGAAAAGGGCAATCCGAACAGATGCAGCCACAATCGCTCAAATACATACCCATGCAGCGGATCATCGCACGCCAGCTTCCGCATCATGGCTAGCGATTTCCGCGGGATGTGGTCCAGCCGGTGCTCAGCCACCGCGAAGATTGCCCCATAGGCAAACTGACCGCTGTAGTGCGTCCAAGCCTCCCGGGCCACCTCCGGCAGCCCCACCAAATCCATGAAATAACCGGTTACGCTCCAGTCACGCGGTGTGCCATGCCTCCTATGGAAACCGTTCATCCAATCGGTCGCCGGGGCATCGTAAAATGCCAGGGTTTGCAAAGTCCATGGACTGAAAGTTTCCGATCTGATTCTGAGTTTCCCCAGCCATTGTCCCTGCTCCCGATTCACTAGAAATTCCGGAGGAAGATTTAATTCTTGGATATAGCCCGACGTAAGTGGTTGGATAGATCCCCAATGATCCCGATGCGCCAAAAGTTCCAAAAAGTCCGGGCTGTGCGGGAACGGGTCGCCTTGGCAAAATATTGTGTGTGCCCCGTCATCCTCTGTCCGGCCCGATTGCAAATGCGCCAGATAAGTATCTGCCTCCCGTCCCTGATTAGGTAGTTGGATGAGCTGGTCAATCCTTTCCATCGATACACCACCCCTAATTACGGGTCCCTTGTTGTAAACCACCACCCTGATGCCGGGGTCCACCTTTGCCAGCCATGCCAAATCTTCCTTGTAGCGGGCGACGACGAGCGTGGCCCTTGGCAAAACTTTTCTTTTGCTAATAAGGGGCTGGAGAGCCTGCTCGCGCAACACACCCTCTTTTACCAAACCGACAAAAGACCGGCTGCGCGGTTTTCCCGGCTTGAAGGTTCCTTTTTTGTATTCCGGTTCGCAGCAGGGCGAACCATTTGATCCAAAATATTGAATCTCAGAAGCCGGATTCGCCCACATTGTGAATGCGATATCTAAGGGCAGCAGTTGGGATTTGGCACTGGCCGGGATAAAAGTCAGCAACCCCTCGAACGCTGCTCTGGGATAGAGCGCGGCCTGCAAAAACCATTCATCGAATCCGTAATCCGGCCACATCGTGCCGTGCACCGTCACCGGCAGTGATCCCGGAGGATTTGCCAGTTTGCTGATCCCGCCACGCCGCGTCTGCCAGATCAGCGCTTCCATCAGCAGGCGGGCCGGTAGTTTCGTTGTGCAGCCCATTTGGCAACCGACGATAGGTCGGTAGTTCAGGTTGCCCTCATCGTTCAGTCCACCCCACACCGGCACCCGCCAGAAGCCCAGTCCCGCCTTGGCCGTCGTTTCCGTGCGGACGATATCCGGCAACGGATTTGCAGCCCGGTCCGCATCCACCAGAGTCACCAGCTTATCCGTCTCCTCAAAGGCCAGAAACCGCCACATCGCCCCCGGATTATGCCGGATCGATGACGATTTCATAAGATGCACCTCGCAACCCGCGATCACTAAATCTGGTATCAAAAACTCGAGGTCCGCCGCCAGATACACGCCACATCCTGCCGGTTCGCCTGCACCCACAGTGCCCCTTTTATAAGTGGTTCCGCATAGTGCCGCCAAGGATCAA
>CAIZWU010000351.1 GCA_903936775.1 uncultured bacterium
CGCCCACGGCATCGCCACCACCACCACCGCAGACTCCACCGGCATCGCTGGCGTCGTGGGGAATCAAACCAATGGCCACCTCGTGAGCGTCGGCGGCCAGATGGAGAATGACTTCGTCTTCCAGATCATGGCCTACTCCTCCATGGGCAGTGTGAATACCTGGCTCGGCACGGATGACCCCGCCTATGGGGGAACCGAGTCCGGCTTCAGCAAGACCACCGGCTGGGTCTGGGCCGGCACCTCGGATCCGTGGACCTATGAGAAATTCAGCTCCCGTCCCCGCATCGCTGCCGCTATCAACACCCCTGCCTCCAGCGGCGAGCCGAACAATGGCAACGGAGCTGGCGAGCACTACGCGGAAATGACCAGCAACTCCTTCTGGAATGATGCGGTAGCGCCATCGGCCATAGGGAACACCTACAAGCGTTACGTTGTCGAGTGGGACATCGGCTCCGCCACGCCCATCGCCGGCGCCGCCACCCGCCCCCTGCCGATCATCGACACCGCCGCCCTCCCGGCCGCAGGCGGAACTCCAGCGGTGGGCGACTGGCGCATCCGCCGGATCGGCGGCACCGGCGTCACCTCCGGAAATATCCCGTGGATGTCCCAGATGACCCGCTACCAGCCCGCCACCGCCACCATTTCGAACATCGTCTCTCCCGTCCTGAATCACAACGACATCAACACCAATAACTTTGCCGGACGCGGCGCTGGCGGCCTATTTTTCCAGGATCTCCCTATTCCCGGCGACACGGCATCCACGGACGACAACACCTTCCTCACCGTAGCCAATACCAAGCTCGACCTCTCCGGCCCCGGCCCGTGGACCCTGAATATCCATGCCGATGACGGCATCGCCGTCCGCATCATCGGAGCCACCGTCACGCAGGTCGGTGGCAGCGGGGTCGCAGATTTCTCCTATGGCGACGGAGCCTACAACACTATCGGCGGTGGCGATTGCAATGTCCGCGTCACCTTCACGGTGCCCGCCGCTGGTCAATATGATGTCCATTTCACCCACTGGGAAGGAACCGGCGGCGCCTACTACGAGATGTCCATGGCCCCAGGCGCATGGCTCAATGACTGGGACACCCAGTGGACCCTCGTCGGCGGCCCCTATCCTGGCACCCCCGCCCTGCCCAACTCCGCCGCTCTCGGCATGACCCCGCCCACCACCCCCGGCTGGTGGAACGTTGTCACCAGACCCGTCGTCTTCGCGGCGAACAACCCCACCACCTACAACAGCCTGATCGAAAAACCGATCGCCGACTTCGTAGCGGCAGTCGCGGGAGCCGCCTCGCCACTCGGATCCGGCGAAGTCCCCGTCATGAACCTCGCGGACCTCAACAATCCAAACCGCGAGATGCTCAGCAATGACATCGACTTTCCCGCCACCGGGGCCGATGATAACAACTTCGCCACCGCAGCCCTCGGCACCTTCCGGTTCAATGCCGGCGTCTACACCTTCAATATCCGCTGCGATGACCTCTGTGCCCTCCGCTTCGGCAGCGGAGCCCAGGTCCTTGGCCGCGTCAGCATCCTCACAAATGGCTCCATCGATCCCTTCGACCCCAGCACCTTCATCTGGTGGCAGGCCACAGGCGACACCAACAGCAAAATGGTCGTGAGATTCCCCACCACCGGTGACTATGACTTCCAGCTCTTCCACGCAGAAGGCACCGGCGGTTCCGCTGCGGAAGTCTCATGGCTCGCCGGTGTCCAGACCGAGGATTTCTCCGGCGCATGGCGCCCCCTCGGCGACCCCACGCCCCTCGCTCCCGTCCTCCCCATCTCCCTGCCCGGCATCCCCACAGACCCGGGCATGTGGTCCATCCACGAAGTCCGTGAAGCCGGCCAGATCACCAGCATCCAACAAGCCGCTGAATATCTCAATAACCCGGATATCGGCATCCACACCGACTCGCAGTCCCCTGTGATCAACCACGTCGACGACGGCGGTCCCGGCGTCGGCGGCTACTTCGCCGGTGACCGGAATCTCCCCGGAGAAACGCCCGGCACGAACGACGACGACTTCGCCATCGCCGCCAAGGCCATCCTCTACACGCCCACCGCCGGCCTCTATACCATCGTCATCAAGACCGGCGATGCCGCTGCGGTCCGCCTCCCCGGCAACCGATTCCTCGCGATCACGAGAAACACCACAAACTCCCCCACATGGGATCCCGCGGACCCCAGCACCATCTCCGTTTCATGGAACAGCACCGGCACCGCCGACGACGCCATCACCCGCGGTCTAGTCTACCTCCCCGCCGGATACCAGCCCATTGAGCTCGTCTCCTATGACCGGGCCGGCGGCTGGAATGTCGAAGTCTACGCCCGCCCGGGAAATCAGACAGGCACTGCCGAATATGTCCTCTCCGGCACCGCAAACCTCGGGAATGCCATTATCCAGGGAGACTGGCGCCTGGTCGGTCACACCGCCGAGCCCAGCCTGGCCATCCCCGGCATGGTCGGCCAGTGGTCCGTCCGCCAGAGCCCCCACGCAGCGGCGGCGCCAGCGGCCCCTTGGGACACCATCAACGCCTACACATGGCTCACAGGTCAGACCATCACCCCTGTCACCGTGGACTGGATCAACTACAATGACCCGAGCTTCGGCGGCCCCGGCAGCATCGTCAACGACCTCCCCATCCCGAAGAATACCGCCGGCACCGCCTCGGACGACCAAAATTATGCCACGGAAATGCGCGGTACTCTCCGCATCCCCGCAGACGGCACTTACTATCTCGGCTGGCAGGGCGACGACGGCGGCTTCATCGAATTCGAGGGTGCTACGCCTCCCCTCTTCACCCGCATCGTTGCTGCCGGACTGGCCAATGGCATTGTCACCAGCACCGACGGCGTGCAGGGAGCCCGCATCGAGGTCAACGGCGGCAGCGGGAACACCCGCACCATCGGTGCCGTCACCCTCCCCGCAGGCGACTACCCCATCCGCTGCTTCTGGAAGGAAGGCACCGGTGGCTCCTACTTCGAGATCTTCGCCAGCCCGGCCGGCGGAGACGCCACCTTGGTCAGCCTGCTCAAAGCCAACGGCTCCAGCATCGGCACCGATGTCGCCGGTATCCAAATCCTGGGAACCAGAATCAAAGTAGTCGACGCCGCCCTCACCCCGGCGAACGCGTTCACCTTCGCATGGGAATCCATCCCCGGCCTCACCTACCAGGTCCAGAGATCCACCAACCTCACCAACTGGGCACCCGTCCTCCCCGCGATCACCGCGGTGGACACCACCACGAGTTGGACCTCCCCTATCGCCCCCGCCGACCCCCGCTACTATTACCGCGCGGTCATCCCCTGACCAGCGCTCCTCGCGCACTTCGGCAGTCCGGCCCCACAACATCGCAGACCAAGCAGGGCAGGCCCGTCCGGAAACTCCCGCCCGTTTCCAGCAAAAAGCGAAATCGGCCCAAACCCCTCACGTCCCTGCCCTGCGCAGGGCCAAAGGCGGTTATCATGAAGGCGGGCTCCGCGGGCCGTTCCTCGCCCGCGGGCCGGGCAGGATCAACCCCAACAACCCCTGCGGGGTGCCAGTCATCAACCTGGATCCCGACCCCACTTATGTTCACGCCGCCGGAGGCACTCCCGCCGCAGACCTTGACGGCGGGAGCCTGCTGCCACTTTTCACCGGAGCCGCTGATCGGAAACGCCCCGCGATCTTCTGGCACTTCCCTGGCTATCTCGACAAGCCCGCTCCCCGCGGCCACGCCCCTGTCTGCCGCACCCACCCCGCGGGAGTGATCCGCCGAGGCGACTGGAAGCTCCCTCTTTATCATGAGGAATGGCTGTTGGATGGGGGCGTGACCGGCTTACCGTCAACCCGGCGGCCGAACTCTATCACCTCGCCGGAGACATTGGGGAACGCACCGATCTCGCCAATGCCAAAGCCGGCAAACGCGATAAACTCCTCGCCAGCCTGCTGGCGTGGATGGAGAAGTCGCATGCCCCCTTTCCCAAGGCCAAATGAACCGGACCTCCCGCCGCCTGGTAAACCTCCCGCTCCCATCCCGTAGTCGCCATCACCGCCAGCCATGAGATTCCTCCCCCCCGTCCTGCTTTCGTTCGTTGTCCTGATGACTGTTGCCTCCGCGGTGGAGCAGACTCCCAACATCATCGTCTTTCTCGTCGATGACATGGGCGTCATGGATACCTCGCTGCCGTTTCTAACAGATCCCTCCGGCAAACCGCAGCGCCATCCGCTCAATGACTACTACCGGACGCCGAGCATGGAGCGCCTCGCCGCCCGGGGCATCCGCTTCAATAACTTCTGCGCCATGAGCGTCTGCTCCCCCACCCGGATCTCCCTCATGACTGGGCAGAACGCCGCCCGGCACCGCACCACCAATTGGATCAACCCCGATCAGGACAACCGTGGTCCCAACGGTCCGCCGGACTGGAATTGGCAGGGCCTCGGCAAGGAAGCCGTCACCTTGCCGGCTCTGCTGCGCACCAATGGCTACCGCACCATCCATGTGGGCAAAGGCCACTTTGCGCCGCGCGGATTTGACGGGGCGGACCCGGCCCAGCTTGGCTTTGATATCAATGTGGCCGGCGGCTCCATCGGCGCTCCCGGGAGCTATTTTGCTGCCCAGCATTTCGACCGAACGCAGCACCCAAAAAATAAGGGTAAAGCCCCATCCGGCAGCCAGGCGGTGCCGGGTTTGGAGAAATATCACGGCCAGGATATCTTCCTCACCGAGGCCCTCACCCTCGAAGCCAAAGCCCATGTCAGCGCCGCAGTGAAGGAAAAAAAGCCCTTCTTCCTCCATCTGGCCCATTACGCCGTGCATGCGCCTTTCAATTCCGACCCCCGCTTCGCCGCCCATTACACGGACAGCGGCAAGCCCGCCAGCGCCCAGGCGTTCGCCACCCTCATTGAAGGCATGGACAAGTCACTCGGAGACCTGCTCGACCATCTTGACACCCTCGGGATCGCGGACCACACCCTTGTTATTTTCCTCGGAGACAATGGCCCGGACGCACCCTTGGGGGATCCTCACGAGGTCGCTTGCGCGGCCCCTTTGCGCGGCAAAAAGGGCTCCCATTACGAGGGCGGCATGCGGGTGCCCTTCATAGCCGCGTGGGCCGGGCCGAGCCCGGAGGATGGGCACCGGAAACGGCTCCCTATCGCCGAAAATGCCATCCAGAGCCAGCAGGCCGCGGTCTATGATCTATTCCCCACTCTGCTGAACCTCGCCGGCATCAAGCCACCTCCCGGGCATGTTATCGACGGCAAACGCCTCGACACCCTGCTCGCGGGGACACCCGACCCCACCCGCGATGAAACGTTTCTGATGCACTACCCGCACGCGCCCCATCGCAGTGACTACTGGACGAGCTACCGCGATGGGCCATGGAAGGTCATCTACCATTATTTCCCCACGAAAGTTTCGGAAGGCAGCCCCTACCAGCTTTTTAATCTCACAGCCGACCCGTTCGAGCAGACCAACCTGGCCACCACGCATCCCGCCGACCTCCAGCGCCTTATGAAAAGCCTGATCTCCGGTTTGGAGGAGCAGCAGGCAGTCTATCCCATGGACCAAACCACGGCTACGCCGGTAAAACCCCGGCTGCCTTGAAATCTTTACCGACCGCCAGTCCACCCATCCCGCACCATGAACCACCTCTTCCGCATTCTTCTCCTGGTTTCAATTATGGGGCGCTGGGATTTATTGTCGGCAGCCCCGCCCAACATGGTATTTTTTCTCGCCGATGACCTCGGCCAGCGTGATCTCGGCTGTTATGGCAGCACTTTTTACGAAACGCCTAATCTGGACCGCCTGGCGAAGGAAGGCATGCGTTTCACGGATGCCTATGCTGCCTGTCCGGTCTGCTCCCCCACCCGTGCCAGCCTGCTGACCGGGCAGTGGCCGCAGCGCACCGGCATCACCGACTACATCGGCGCGCCCCTGACCCCGCAGCAGTGGAAACGGAATACCAAGCTCCTACCCGCACCCTATGCTGACCGCCTGGCGCTCGACTCCCCCACCCTGGCAAAATCACTGAAGCAGGCCGGCTACGCCACCTTCTTTGCGGGCAAATGGCATCTTGGTCCCGAGGGCTATTGGCCGGAAAACCAAGGCTTTGATATCAACATGGGCGGGGTGGACCGCGGCGGTCCGTATGGCGGCAAAAAATATTTCTCCCCCTACGGCAATCCGCGCCTGCCTGACGGCCCGGAAGGTGAACATCTGCCGGACCGGCTGGCCAGCGAAGCTGCGAAATTCATCGAAGCCAACCAGGACAAACCCTTCTTCGCCTACTTTTCATTTTACTCGGTCCACACTCCCCTGATGGCCCGGGAGGATCTGCAGGCCAAGTATGAAGCGAAACGCCAGCGCCTCGGCCTGACCGCCCAATGGGGCCAGGAGCATGAACGCGAGGTGCGGCTGGTGCAGGAACACGCCGTCTATGCCGGCATGGTGGAAGCGATGGATCAGGCCGTCGGCAAGGTGCTGGCCAAGCTCGATGAACTCGGGCTGCGCGGGAACACCCTGGTGATTTTCACGAGCGACAATGGGGGCCTTTCCACCAGCGAAGGCTGGCCCACGTCCAATCTTCCCCTGCGCGGCGGCAAGGGCTGGATGTATGAGGGCGGCATCCGCGAGCCGTTGCTGGTGCGCTGGCCCGGCGTGGTGCCACCGGGCCGCGTGACCGGCACGCCGGTGAGCAGTCCTGACTTCTTCGCGACCCTGCTGGAGGCGGCAGGCGCGCCACCGCAGGCCCACCAGACGTTGGATGGTACGAGTCTGCTGCCCGTTTTCAAAGGGGGCGATCTGCCGGAACGCGCCCTCTTCTGGCACTACCCGCACTACGGGAATCAGGGCGGCGCCCCGGCTGCCGCCATCCGGCGCGGCGACTGGAAACTGATCGAATGGGCGGAAGACCAGCGGGTCGAACTGTTCAATCTTCAAGCCGATCCAGGCGAGCAGACGGAACTGTCCCGGGATCAACCCGGCCGCACCGCCCAACTGCGGGATGAACTCCACGCCTGGCAAAAACAAGTGGGCGCGAAGTTCCCCATCCCCAATCCCGGCTACGACCCTGCGAAACCCAGTGGCCGTGCCGCCGCGCGCCCCACCCCCGAAGTGAAACCTAATTCCTCCAACAAACCATAAACCTTGCCAGGACGACGTGCCAAGCCAACCCCAGCCCGGAAATCATTCCAGTTATTCTGCTTCCGGAAGTGGCTTCAATCCTTCAAAAACCAACCCCGGGCGCCCCGCCGCACGGGCGGCCGCCAGGTCCACCCGGAAGGTCGCCTGCCAGTCATTGAGTGCTTCCGGATCCACCAGGACCTGGTCGATTTGCCACGACTGATTGTCTTCGGAGATTTTGATATAGGTATGCCGGGCATTGCGGGCTTCAGGGTCAAGTGTGAGCCGTTCGTGGTCCGCATAATAACCATCCATGAGGCCCGCGAGCGATTCGAGGGACCAGGGCGTTGGAGCGCCGGGGGCGGCTTCCGGGAGAATCAGGGCACTGGCCGCAGCGGCATAACGACCTTCCGCCAGCGGGCGCAGAAATTGGAAGATGGCGGCGCGGATCAAGGCGGTGAACTCACGGCGGTTGCGCGTGATATCGGTTTTTTCCGGAGCTGTCAGGCTGGCAGCGGCATCGGCTTCGGCGGGACGGTAGTTGGGATCACGGAGGCGTTCCCATTCATCCAGCAGACTGGAGTCGGTGCCGCGCAGGACCCCGGCCAACCAATCCTCCATCTCCTGGACGGCTTCATTTTTGAAGGCGGGCGGCACGGTCTGCGCCAGAACCTTGTAGATGCTGGAGATATGCCGCAGCAGGACACCTTCCTGACGATGCAGGTCGTAGCGCTGGATGTAGCCGGCAAAGCTCTGGTAGTCCTCATACATCTCGCGGACGATGCTTTTGGGCTGGATGTTATCCTTCCCGACCCACGGATGGGCGGCGGCGAAAGCATTGAAAGTATCGTAGATGAAATCGCGCCCGGGTTTGGGATATTCCAGCTTCTCCAGTTCCGCGATCCGCTCGTCGTATTCCACGCCGGCAGCTTTCATTTCACCCATTTTTTCAGTCTTCAGTTTATCGAGCTGGCGGCGCAGGATGATTTCTGGATTCTCCACAATGGCTTCCACCAGTGACATCACTTCCAAGGGATAGAGCGGACTATTCTGATCCAACAAAGCCAAGGTATCGAGCAGCCAGAGAGACAGCGCGTGATTCAGGGAAAAATCCTCCTGGAGGTCGATTCCCAGCCGCAGCTTTGGACCCTCGCCGCGGAATCCGGACGGGATGATCTGGATGATTTTCCGCTCCACGAGGGAACGGAAAAGTTGCCACGCGCGCTTGCGGTGCTGCTTTTTGGCGCTGGCCGTTTCATGACTGTCGGCGATCAACCGTTGCATGGCCCGGCAGCCATCACCCGGCTGGCTGAGCACCTGCAGCAGCATGCCGTGGGTCACCTGGAATTTGGAACCGAGGGCCTCGGGCGGGGCGGCCTGGAGTTTTTTGAAGGTCTCCTCGTTCCAACCCACAAACCCGGGGGGCGGCTGGCGTTTCACCAGCTTTTTCAGCTTCTTGGGATCGCCCGACGCCTTGGCTTCCTGTTTGGCATTGTCGATCATGTGCCCGGGAGCCATCGCGATGACATAACCAATATCATCAAATCCCTTCCGCCCGGCGCGTCCGGTGATCTGATGGAAATCCCGCGCACTGAGGGTGCC
>CAIZWU010000352.1 GCA_903936775.1 uncultured bacterium
CCGACCGGCAGCGGTCTGATACCCATCTACTGCCGGAAAAACACCACTCAAAGATCGAATTATGTACTCGAACCACCAACAACAAACACACACCCCCGAATCTGTCCTCCCGCGGGAGGAGGAGGTCCATGCGTACCTGCTGCACTACCTGTCTCAGGTGCGGAAGATCGCCGGCACCCGCCCGGCATCCATCACCCTGGTAGCGGACACTTATAGCAAATTAGAGCAGAGAGTCGGATGGAGCGCCTTCATTAAAGATGTGCCGTCAAACGCTACCGAACACCCCGGTGCGGCGGAGGCTCTGAAGGATATCACCGAGCGGGCCGCGGCTTGCACGACGGCTGCAAAGATTATCGCTCTGCGGGCGGAGGCTGACGAGCTGGAGAGGGGGATCCAGTAATGAGCGCACTGGCAACAATCCCGGCGACAGCGCCGGTCAAGGTTTCGGCTCTGGCTATCATGGCCAGCCGGCTGAACATCGAGGTGGATAAACTCCATGCCTCGCTCAAAGCGACGGTATTCAAGGGGGCGACGGCAGAGGAGTTCATCGTTTTGACCGTGGTGGCCAATGAGTATGGCCTGAACCCGCTGATCAAGGAGATCTACGCCTTCCCGGCCAAGGGAGGGGGCATCGTGCCGGTGGTGTCGATCGATGGGTGGCTACGGATTACGAACGACCACCCTCAGATGGACGGGCTGGAGACGACGCATGAGCATGACACGGACGGCCGGCTGGTCAGCTGCACTTGCCGCATCTACCGGAAGGACCGGCAGCACCCTATCGTGGCGACCGAGTATCTGGCGGAGTGTAAGCGGAACACGGAGCCGTGGCGGATGGAGCACCGGATGCTGCGGCATAAGGCGATCATCCAGTGCGCACGGATCGCGTTCGGGTTCTCGGGCATCACGGACGAGGACGAGGGGCAGGTGATCAGAGGCGGGGAGAAGGTGGCCAAGGGGCGGGAGATTGCCCGGGCGGAGCCGCTGGATCCGTTCCGGCAGGTGGCTGCACAAGGGCCGGATCCGGTGGTGACTGCGGACTGGGGTGCCGACGAGCAGGACTACATCGATGGAAATGGAGGTGCCGAATGAGTGCCCTTCAAACAGCGGCGGAGGTCCGGCATTATGCACTGGAGCACTTGGACTACAATCCAGAGACGGGAGTCATCGTCTGGAAGAAGGCAACCAAGGGCCATCCTGAAATCTTCGGGCGTGTCGCTGGGACTGTTAGGGACAAATACCGCATCATAAAACTACTCGGCAAGGCATACCGCGCCCACCGCATCGCCTGGCTGATCATCCACGGGGAATGGCCCCTGCTTCTGGATCACGTGAACCGAGACTGCGACGACAACCGGTTGTCAAATCTGCGCGTCACCACCCGGCTCGGTAATGCCAGGAACCACACACCGAAGCGCAAGAGGAGCCAAACCCCGCCAGGGGTGAGGAAGCAGGGGCGGAATTACACCGCCAGAATAACCGACCAGGGTCGGCAGATCTGCCTTGGGACATTCAGTTCAGCCGACCAGGCCGGGAGGGCCTACCGCGAGGCTCAAATTTCAATCTTTGGAGACCACTGCCCACTATGATCACCTACCCAAACGTAATCCAAAATTCAGAGGAATGGCTCGCCATGCGCCGCGGCCGTCCAACTGCCTCCCGCTTCAAAGATATCATCACAGCAGCCAAGGGAGACCTGAGCAAGTCTGCGACGGCCTACATCGCGGAGCTCATCGGCGAGAGCTATGTGCCGGAGTGGGTGGACTTCGCCGGCAACCGATTCACGGACCGCGGCACGGAAATGGAGCCGGAGGCCCGCCGGGCTTACGAGCAACATGTGCGGGAGCGTGCGGTGGAGGTGGGCTTTGTGACCCGTCCAGACAAGGTGGTGGGATGCTCCCCGGATGGGCTGATCCTGCGCGACGGCAAGGAGCTCGAGCGGGACGCCATCTACGACGAGGAGGGGCGGATCACCAATGGAGCGGACCTTTTCAACTGGGGCGTGGAGATCAAGTGCCCCTCCCCCAAGGTCCATGTGGGCTGGGTGATGGCTGGCGGTCTGCCGGACGACCACAAGCAACAGGTCCACGGGGCGATGGCGGTGACCGGCCTTCAGCGGTGGGACTTCTTCTCCTACTTCCCGGGGCTCCAGCCCTTCCACGTCACGGTCCGGCGGGACGCCTACACCGACAAGCTGGCCGCCAGCCTCGACCAATTCATCATCGACTACGCCGCGGCCCGGGCGGCGGTGAAACCCAAACTGAGCCGCACCAACTAACCAACAACCCAACCAAGACCATGAAACATTATCTCTACGAACGCGCCGCCTTCACTTACTGCCACCAAGAGGGGGCCAAGAAGACTAAATACGACGGCACGCCGGCTGCCAAAGCCGGGGTGGAATTCTACCAGCGGCTGAGCCGCTGGATGGCCCTGAGCGAGGAGGACCGGGAGCAGTACCGGGTCTACATGGCGGCACCCGATGCCGTGCTGCGGCCACCCGTGGCCCCCCCGGTAACAGAGACCACCCCGGTAACGGAGACCTCCCCGGCACCAGAGGCCCCCTCTACACGGCAGCGTGGCTACTGCGTCCTGCGGGCCAGCACCTGCCGGCTGTTCTCCGGCCGGATGGATGATCTGGAGCGGGCTCATGTGCTGGCGGTGAGGGCGGCCGCTGAGCACCCGGGGGAGGTCTTCGAGATCCTCGAGAGTCTCGGCTCCTGCTACGTGCCGGTGGTGCCTACCACCGACTGGGCTCCGACACGGGAGCCTTTTCAACTGTCCCCTCAATAACCAACAACACCGACCCGCCCCATGTCTCAAATCATCACAATTCAGATCAACGTCATGAAGCTTGTCCGCGAGGCTTTCTTTAAAGGCGACAAAGGCACCTATGTCAGATTGTCCATCTTTCCCAAGGACGAGGCAGACCAGTATGGCCAATTTGGAATGGTCAAGCAAGACCTTGGCAAGGAGCGCCGGGATTCCGGTGAAACAGAGCCGATTGTCGGTAACGCGATTCGGATATGGAATTCGCCGAGCAACGGCCAAGGGATAGCGAAGCAGCTGAGGCCGCCGATGCAGCAAGCCACTCCCGTCCGCGGAGCAACGGACAGGAATGTGAACCACCGGTTTGCCCCCGAGGACGATGACATCGGATTCTGATAACATGAACGCACCAAGATACGGGAGAACGAGGAAGAACAACGCGACCAGCAGGGTGACGGTGGGCCAGAAGGAGGGCAGGAAGGATCCGTCGTCCTACATGCGGGCCCCGGCCAATGATGCCCACATGCTCAAGCCGGGATTTCATTGGATCGACTGCCCACAGGACAGGGCGGCGGTGAAGGAGATCGTGGGTAGAGGGAGGATCACGGCCAAGCAACTGGCGGAGACTCTGAGGGACGTGCTGAGCTACGTGGTGACGGTGGCTGTGGACTGCTGCGGGGTCCGCTGTAACGAGCCGTGCTGCCTCACCTGCTTTGGCGAGGAGAAGGCCGAGAAGGAGGCCGGCCTCGCCGACGATCAATGGAGGGCATCCCACGAGGTGCTGCGGCAGTGGACGGAGGAGCAGTCATGAGCCGCCCTGCCAGCTTCTTTGTGCCCGGCACGCCGGTGGCCCAGCCGCGGGTGCGCATGATCCGCTCCAACGGCCACGTCTACACGCCGAGGACGGCGGATGCGTGGAAGATGGCCGTGAGAGTGGCGTGGCGGGCGCAGCAGCAGGAGCCGTTGGAGGGGCCGGTGCGGCTGGGCCTGCAATTCGCCATGCCTCGGCCGGCGTCCCACACTACCTCCCGGGGGGCGATGACCAAGAGCGCCCCCGCGGCCCACATCTGCAAGCCGGACATCGACAATCTGGCCAAGGCGGTGATGGACGCCCTGACGGACGCCGGAGCCTGGCGCGACGACTGCCAGATCGTCGAGCTGACGATCGGCAAACATTACAGCCACGTGCCCACCGGCTGCACGATCAACATGATGGAAATCCAATGAGCCTGACCTCCGCCGATATTCGCCACCTTGCCAGTATGGGTCTGACCGCCGAGCAACTCGCCGCGGTTGCCGAGATCGTGGATGGGCACCGTCCGCAAACATCAACGGGGGCTGAGCGCACCCGCCGCTACCGTGAGCGGCAAGCGTCACAAAACGTCACAAGTGACGTCACACGTGACGGAATAGCGTCACAAAGCGTCACCGGTGACGTCACCAACCCTCCCTCTCCCTCGCCCCCTCCCCTCTCCCCCTTGCATCCCCCTCTCCCCGCCCCCACACCCACCCCCACACCCACGAAGCGGGTGCGTAGGCGCGAGGGGCGGGGCGGGAAGACCGGCACCATCGAGGCCGAGATCGCCGGAGCCGACGAG
>CAIZWU010000353.1 GCA_903936775.1 uncultured bacterium
CACAAAGTTCAATCTGCCACTTATGATGCCCGCCGACCGCGAAGCTGCTGATCACCTCAAGACCATCCGGGCCCTGATGGAGCGCGCCACGATTTACCGGGCCATTTCTGCTCCGACGGCTTTGGCAGGAGGATTGTCGACCCTTGCCCTCTGCGGCCTGCTCTGGCAGGCGGAACCGGGCACGCGGCCCTCTCCGGAATCCTTTGTAGGGTTGTGGGTCGGTGCCCTGATCCTCGTGAGCGGGTTCAATGTGTGGTTGCTCTACCGCAGCGCGCGGCAGCGCGGAGATGCCTTTGCGAGTTCCGGGATGCGGATGGCGCTGCGTTCGGTCGCGCCTCCCTTGGCGGCCGGGTTTGTTCTCAGTACGCTGGCTGCGGTCACCCGTTCCAATGGGTATGCTGACATTGCGGCCTTTTGGATTTTGTTTTATGGCCTGGCACTACTGGCCATGGGATCATTCGCCCCACGGTCCCTGCTGATGCTCGGCACCGGGTTTTTCGCGATGGGACTGCTGGCCTTTATGCCTGAAGTGAGGGCCTTGGAGGGGCGCTCCTATCAAGCTTCGCTGCTCTACATGGCCCTGTCCTTCGGAATCCTGCACCTCCTGTATGCCGGTTACGTATTTGTCTCTCAGAAAAACCGAAAGCCATCCGTCATGGAAGACCTGGCATGATTGATTTCTCACAGCTTGATAAAATCATCCACGAAAAAGGACGTCTGGCCATCATGACGCTCCTCGCCGCCCGTGCCGACTGGTCTTTCCAGGATCTTAAAGCCGAACTCAAAATGAGCGATGGCAACCTTATCACCCACCTCCGGTCGCTTTTCAAAGCCGGCTACACCACCGAAACCAAGGAAATGCTGGGCCGCCCCCAGACCCGCTACGCCCTCAGCCCAGCCGGCCGCACTGCGTTTACGGCCTATCTGAATGTCCTCGAATCCATCGTCCGCTCGGCCCGCCCCGGAGGCTGACCCCCCTTTTTGAAGTATTACTTTGTGATACAAAGTTAATTTTCCCCATGCATCAATAACTATAACCTGAACATCCCCATGACTATCACCCTCGCAACCCACCAGGGCATGTGTTTCGGCGTCCGCGACGCTTTGCGCAAGACCCACGACACTGCCGCTTCCGGACCCGTCACGGTGCTGGGAGAACTGGTGCACAACCCCGTGGTCCAACAACATCTGGAAACCCTTGGCGTGCAGCGGGCCGATTTGGAGAGCGTCGGCAGCAGCAAAACTTCCCGGGTTATCATTACGGCTCATGGGGCATCCGACCGGAATCGAGAGGCCTGGCGTGAGGCTGGTTACGCGGTGACGGACACCACCTGCCCGTTGGTGAAAAAAGCACACGCGGCGCTGGCTCTCCTTGTTGCCCAAGGCTGTCAGCCAATCGTGATCGGCCAGGCAGGGCATGTTGAAGTCCGTGGTTTGTGCGGGGACTTTCCGGCGGTGCAGGTCGTGCAGGACGAGGGGGAAGTGGATCAACTGTCATTTGCCCCGCGGTTTGGTGTCGTGGCTCAAACCACCCAGCCCATCACGAAGGTGCGGGCTTTGGTGGCGCGGCTCCAACAGCGTCATCCGGAAGCGGAGATCATTTTCAAAGACACGGTCTGCCAGCCTACCAAAGACCGTCAGGCAGCGATGGAACGGCTGTGCCGGGAAAATGATTTGATTGTGGTGATCGGTGGCCGGAACAGCAATAACACCCGGCAACTTGGTGAAACGGCGCTTCAGGCTGACGTTAAAGTCCGGCAGGTGGAGACTGCCGCGGATTTGCACGACGCCTGGTTTCATGGGGTGGACCGGGTGGGGGTGACGGCAGGCACTTCGACGCTGGATGAAACCGTGCAGGCCGTCGTAGCCCGTCTGAAGCAAATCGACCTGACACAGCGGGCATCCAGTCCGGTTGGACGGCTCGCCCCGATCATCCAGCAGGCGGCCGCGGCCCTCTTCTGAGTTCCCCGCATTGCCACCGGCAAAACACCAACCTGCGACCAAACCATGAATGCTTACGAGTGGATTCAGTATTACGAAAAACACCAGCACCGGCACGCGACGGAATCTTATGACTGGTGGGCGGCTCCGTTGCCTGACGGTAAGCTTTCCGCCATCCAGGCCCTTGCTGGATCCTTGGCGATTTTCCAGTTGGGTGAGTCCGGCGGAGGGACCCGGCTGCGGCGATATGCTGAGGCATTGTCAGCGGAGGACGTGGCGTTTGCCGGCTACGGCCGTGCCGTGGAACTGTTCATCCGGGAGGAAAACGCCCATGCAGATTTGTTGAAGGAGATGGTCCGGCGTCTCGGTGGTAATCTGCTGGAGAAGCAATGGAGCAACTCGATCTTCCGGTTTGTCCGGAGCACCCTTGGTCTGGAGTTCAATGTGCAGGTTCTGTTGAGCGCGGAATTGATTGCCCGGGGATATTACGGGCTGCTGGCCCGTCACGCGCCCGACCCCGTTATCCGGGAAAGCTGTCTGAGGATCACGCGGGATGAGGTAGGGCACATTGCCTTCCATGTGGATTTCTTCCGGGACCGCCTCTCGGTTTGGTCGGCTTGGCGCGCGGCTCTGTGGCGGGCTCAATTTCAATTTTTGTTCTACTGTGCCCGTTTGGTGGTTTGGTGGGATCATGGGCGGGCGCTGCGGGGCTGCGGGATCTCCCGGCAGATGTTCCAGGAAAAGACGGGGCGGGCTTGCCGGTCCTTTCTGGGTTCCCTGAATAGCGGGGGCGCGAAGTGGCGGGGAATAAAAGCGGGGTCCGGCACCAGGGTTCAAGCGTAGCTGGAGCAGTATGAAAACATGGTTCATCACCGGAGCATCCTCGGGATTTGGCAGAGCATTGGCGGCCGCGGTTATCGCCCACGGGCATCAGGTCGCCGTCACGGCGCGGGATGTTTCCCAAGTGGAGGATTTTGTCGAGGACTATCCGCTTCAGGTCAGGGCGTATGCGTTGGACGTGCTGCAGCCGGAATCCATCAGGCAGGCGGTCGCGGAGGCGCGACGTGATTTCGGACGATTGGATGTGGTGGTGAACAACGCCGGGTATGGATTGATCGGTGCCCTGGAGGAGTGCAGTGAGGAGCAGATGCTGCGGAATATCGAAACCAATCTGACCGGGCCGCTGCGGGTCATGCGGGCGGCTTTGCCCATTTTCCGGGAGCAACGAGGCGGGCATTTTATCAACATGGGAGCGGCGGCCGCCATTTCGAACTATGCGGGCTTCAGCGTTTATGGCGGGGCCAAGGCGGGGATGGAGTTGGCGTCCGAAGCAGTCGCGGCCGAGGCGGCCCCGTTCGGGGTCAAAGTAACCATAGTGATCCCGGGACCGTTCCGCACCGATTTCATTAGCCGGTCGCTGGACCGCGCGGAGCAGTCGGTGCCGGAGTATGCGGTGACGGCCGGGAAGTTTAGG
>CAIZWU010000354.1 GCA_903936775.1 uncultured bacterium
ATGCCCGCATTGCGGCTCCCGGCAACGGGAGTCCCACAGCGGGCTTTCGATGTATTGCCGGACCTGCGGGCAGCACATCAAGCTGTCCGGCGGGGCATTGGTCCCAGCGAAACGCCGCGGTCTCTGGGGGCTGGGCAAGGCAGTTCAGGCTCCCGGTTCACCCCTGCCGCTCAAGCGGCCCGCGGGGGTTGCTGTTGCCCTTTGGCTCGCGGGGAGCAGTGCCACTGAGGGCAATCTGGTGGCCCAAAGGGGGGGCATCCTGAAAACAACCATGGGCCCCCTGTGCCGCTCCCCCGTCGGGAAGTTCTCTGCTTCGATGGCAAGGCGGTCAGCAAGGCCTCCGCCAAGGCCACCTCTACCCAATGCTCAAACTGCGGAACCTTCATTGATTTGCGGGATGTGGATATTCGAGTGCGCAGCACTCAGCGTATCCGGACGCGGGGAAATGTCACCGTCCACAAAAAAGGAGCCCTGCTGGGCACTGCCTTTCATTGCGGCAGTCTGGTGATCGAAGGCTCTGTCGCCGGCAGCATTTATGCGCAGGAGACGGTGGAATTCCGCACCCATGCCAAAGTATTGGGGGAAATCCGCTGCCGTCACCTGCTGGTGGAAAAACGGTGCCATGTGCAGTGCATCCAGCCGGTCCATGTGCAAACCTTGACCCTGCAAGGGCAACTCACCGCCCGCGTGCTGGCCAGCGGCTTGGTGCAAATCGGCCGGCAGGGGCGTCTCGAAGGGACGCTCAATGCCGGTCGGCTCAGCTTGGAAGCCGGCGGCCTGGTGGATGGGGCCGTGATGATCGCGGGCCGTGATGATCGCGGGCCGGCTTCCGGACGCTGGATCGTGAAGGTGGACAGAGGGGTCTTCCCCTTCAAAATTCCCTCTCGACGGAGCGCCCCGGGCGGGTCAGTAGTACGGATAAATTAACCAATGCACTGCCCGTATTGCCAGCAACCCGTCGCCGAAGATTCGGCGCAGTGTGTTTGCTGTGGGCTGGATCTGGGCCGGGTGGACAGTGTCCTGGGGATTCCTCCGGTGATCCCGTCCGGAATCTCGGACATGGCCAAGGTATTATCAGGGAGTGCGGCGCGGCAGATCAAACGTGCGTTGGGGCAATTCTGCGGACGGTTTCCCCAGATCACAGTGGCCGTGGTATTGGCGGAGGCGCCGGAGGTGGTTCCCTTGCGGACGTGGGCGTGGTGGCTGTTCAACCGGGGAAATTTCAGCGCCGCCCTCGACAAGGGTTTTATGAACCGGGATCTCCTGCTGGTGATCGACCCGGCCCGTCGCCAAGCTGCCTTGACCATGGGGTATGGACTGGAGCCATTTGTGGGACCACGGGATTTGAGTAATGCCCTGACCGTCGGGGGGGGGGCTTTGGAGGCCGGGGAATGGGCGGATTACTGCCAACAGGTTTTAGTCGCCTTGGATGCTGGGCTGCGCCAGATCATCGGCCGTATGTCCCAAGCGTATGGAGTGCCCGTGCCGTTGCTGACGGCGTCGCCGCCCCCTGCAGAAGGGGCCGCGGTCTGGTAAACTCCGCTGATTTTTGAAACCATGTCTTCTCCCGCCGATGCCTCTGATGATTTGCCGATGCTGAGGCGGTTGCGCGGGGAGGTCGATGGTTATCTGGAGTTGGGAATGCCGGAGATGGCCGAAGCGGAATTGGCTGCGCTGCCGGCCCGGTTCGCCGCGCATCCACTGATCCTGGATGGCCGGATGGCTGTCATGATGCACCGGAAGGCGTGGACCCAAGCCGTGGAGACCGGCCTGACCGGCTGTGCGGCGGCTCCTGGACAAGCCTCGTTTTTCATTCATACGGCGTTTTGCCTGCATGAGATGAAACGGACCGAGGAAGCGCATCTCCTGCTCATCTCCGGTCCGGCTTCCCTGCGGCAGGAGGCCCTGTTTCATTACAATATGGGATGTTATCTCTCCGTGCTGGGCCGGACGGAGGAAGCGCGGGGCTACCTCAGCGAGGCCTTCCGTCTGGACGCCTCGCTGAGGAAATTTGCCCGGGCCGATCATGACCTGCAGGTGATGTGGCCGCTTTTGTGAGGAGAATCCTCTGTTGGTGGGATCAGGACCAGCCGTGCGCCTCGCGGACCTTGAGCATGGCGGCCAGGATGGCGTTCCAGGTGGCGGGGCGGTGGAGGACCTCGTTGGGGAACATGCAGCCGTCCCAGCAGAGGTGCTTGATACCGCGTTCCTGGGCGCCTTTCAGCCAGTAGCCGGAAGCCGCGGTGATATCCAGCTTGCCATTGGGATCATCCGCCTGGCAGTGGCGGCCGGTTTTGTCATGGCTGCCGGAGCCGTGCACGGTGCCGTCATTCTGGGCCACATGGAAGTCGATCGTCCACGGCCGCAGGGCATCGGTCATGGTGGTGTAGGCCGCGTGGAATTCCTCCGGCGTGTAGCCTTCGTGGAGCAGGGCGGCTTCCGGGGCGTTGTAGCCCATCAGATAAAGATAGGTGTGGGCGAGGTCGGCTTGGAAGCCCACCGTGCCGGGCATGCCGGTCTGTTCAAGGGTTTCCAGCATGGCCTTCCATGAGTGCATCCCACCCCAGCAGATTTCCCCTTCGGCGGCGAGGCGCTCGCCGTGATCGGCGGCAACCTTGCCGGCTTCGCGGAAGGTTTCCGCGATCCGTTTGGTGGTGCCGGCCGGGTCTTCCGCATAAGGACCCACCCCGCCGGCGGAGTCGATCCGGATCACGCCATACTGCCGGACCCCGTGTTGATTCAGCAAACCGGCGATGCGGCAGGCTTTTTCCACCGCGAGCACAAATTTGGCGCGCGCCTCGGCATCGCCGGCGGCGCTGTCCCCCACCGTGCCGGGCCAGACCGGGGCCACGAGGGAACCGACCGCGAGGCCATACCCAGCGATCTTGTCGGCCATGGCTTTGAGGTCGTCCTCGCTGATGTCGATATTGGTATGCGGGTCAAACAGGAAAAGGTCCACCCCATCAAACTTCTGGCCATCCACTTCTGCCGCAGCGGTGTAGCGTAGCATGGTGTCCAGATCGATAAAAGGTTCTGCGCCGGGGCTGCCTTTGCCGACGAGACCGGGCCACATGGCATTGTGAAGCTTGGGGAGGGAGTGGGACATGGTGGTGATGGTGGGATTGAAGGAATCCGGCCACGGAAACGGGCCGGAAAGGAGGGGTTATTACGTTTCTCCGGGCTGAAGTGTCCAGCAAAATATCCTATGCCCGTTTGACCCGCCACCCCGGGGAAGGCGGGCCGCGAATCGTTCAACCAGCGTCATCACCGGGGCCGGACCCGATGATAACCCCGGTCGCGCGATTGGTGCCGCGTCATCTCATCCAGTTCAGTTTGGGGCCAGATAATTATTGTTGTGCAATAAGGGTTTTTTCTCAACACTGCTGTTTCATGGATTCCGTCCGTCTCGATAAATTCCTTTGGGCCGTCCGGCTCTACAAGACACGTCCGGACTCCACGGATGCCTGCCGCCTCGGCCGGGTGGAGATGGGCGGGCAACCGGTGAAGGCGGGACGGGAGGTGCGGGTGGGGGAGGTGATCAGTGTGCAGTCGGATGAGGTGACAAAGACGGTCAGGATTGTGGCGTTGCTGGAGAAGCGGGTCGCGGGGAAACTGGTGGCCGGCTTTATCGAGGATTTGACGCCGCCGGAGGAATATGAGAGGGCGAGGAAGCGGCGGGAAGAGCATGCCCTGAATCTGGCGACCAGTCCGCCGCTGCGCCCTACCAAACGCGACCGCCGGGATATTGACGCGTTTCTGGATGCGTTTGAAGCGGAAGCGCGTGAGGAATGACGCGATGGAGCGCTTCCGTCAGGACGGATCGCCCTTGGTTTTTGAGACCAGCCGGATGCCTTCAATGACCATGGTTTTGTCCACCGCTTTGCACATGTCGTAAAGGGTCAGGGCGGCTGCGGTGACGGCGGTGAGGGCTTCCATTTCCACGCCGGTGCGGGCGGTGGTGCGGACGGTGGCTTGGATCGTCAGGCCTTGGGCACTTTCCTGGAAGGTCACCCTGATGCCGGTGAGGGGCAGGGGATGGCAGAGGGGAATCCAGTCGGCGGTGCGTTTGGCGGCCTGGATGCCGGCGATGCGGGCGGTGGCGAGCACTTCGCCCTTCGGCATCTGGCCGGCCCGGATCAGGTCGAGGGTGCTGGCCTGCAGGCGGATCTGGCCTTCCGCGATAGCTTCGCGGGCCACGGTGGGCTTGGCGGAGACATCGACCATGCGGGCGGCTCCGGTGGCGTCGAGATGGGAGAGGGAGGACATGACTCCGTTGCGGAGGAACTGGTGGGTCTGGACTATTTTTTGCGGGCCGCTTTTTTGGCTGGGGCTTTTTTCGCGGTGAAGTCGCGGCGCGGCGGGCCGGTGCGTTTGCGGGCCGGGGGGATCGGTTTGCCGTCAGCATCCAGTTTGGCTTCGCGCTCGGGGAAGTCCCAGCCCAGCATCATCTTGCCTTCGGTATTGCAGACAAGGCGGGCGGAGAAGGGACGGCCTTTTTTGCTGACAAATTTGTCGATGAGGTCGGTTTTGCCTTCGTTGAAGTATTTCATGGCCTGCTCGCGGCTGAGCGGGTACTGGCACATCTCCTTGCTGAGCTTGCCCTTGGGCTTGCAGCCGTCGGCATCGCCCCGGATGGCGGACTCGCAGATGTAGGCGGTCTCGGTGTCGTAAATCATGTTGTCCTTACCGGCGAGTTTGCAGACCGGGCAGGGGCAGAGGGCGTTGGATTTGTCCTCGAGGGCTTCGGCCTGTTTTTCCTGGACCTCGGTTTTGGTGAACTGGAAGCCGACCTTGTTTTCGGCGGTGAGTTCCAGGCCGGCGGCAAATTCCTGACCAAACCGGTTCCGGAATCCTTCCAGCGGGCCGACATAACGGTCGCGGATCAGGGTGGCAACCTCCACTTCGGTCAGGACTCGGCCGGCGACCGTTTTGAAAACCCGGAAGCCGCACTCGGGATTGCGGCATTGGAAGAACTTGTCAGTCTGTTTGAGGGAAGCTTCCCCGCAGACCGGACACTGCACTTTCAGATCATCGTATTCCCGGGTCTTGGCGACGAGGGCGTAGGCTTTGGTTTTGTCCACGACCTCGGTGGTGAGCTTCCGGATCTGGCTCATGAAGGTGGACCGGTCGAGCTTGCCGGCTTCCATCTGCTTGAGTTTGAATTCCCAGTTGCCGGTCATTTCCGGGGAAGTCAGGACTTCCACCCCGATCTCGCCCAGCTGGTCAATTAGGTTGATGCCTTTGGGCGTGGCAATGAGTTCGCGTCCATTGCGCAGAATATATTGTTCGTAAATCAGGCCTTCGATGGTGGCGGCGCGGGTGGCGGGAGTGCCGAGGCCACGTTCGCTCATGGCTTCGCGGAGTTCATCGTCATCCACGAGTTTGCCGGCGCCTTCCATGGTGGATAGAAGGGTGGCTTCCGTGAATTGCGCCGGTGGCTTGGTGGCGTTGGCTTCCACCTCGATGGCAACCGGCTGGGCAGGCTCGCCGGCTTCGGCGGCGACGATGGATTGCTCGCCATCGGAGGCTGCCTGTTTGCCATAGACTTCGAGCCAACCGGGCACGCGCATGACTTTGCCGTCGGTCTTGAAGGCATCGCTCCCGACCCGCGTGATGCGGGTGGTGAGTTCGAATTCCGCGCTGGGGAAGAAGACCGCGATGAAGCGGCGGGTCACCATATCAAAGAGTTTCGATTCCTCGGCGCTCAACTTCTTGGGAGTCAGGCCGGTAGGGATGATGGCAAAGTGATCACTGACTTTGGTGGTGTCGAAGACGCGTTTGGTGCCGGTGACATAACCTTTGCTGAGGGCGGTGTCGGCATGTTTGCTGAGGTCGTCCGCGAGGGAATCGCGGTCCGAGGCGCCGAGGCGGGCAAACCCCTTCATAACATCCTTCACGTTGGGCAGATAGTCTTCCGGCAGGTAGCGGGAGTCCGTCCGGGGATACGTCAGGACCTTGTGGCCTTCATAAAGGGACTGCGCTAGTTGCAGCGTGCGGCGGGCGCTGAAGCCGAATCGGTTGCTGGCCTCGCGCTGAAGGCTGGTGAGGTCGTAAAGCTGGGGCGGAGCCTGCTTGCTGGGCTTGCGGGTTTCCTCGATGACCCCGGGTTTGCCTTCGCAGCGGTCACGGATGGCTTCGGCATCAGCCAGATTCCAAAGGCGTTCGGGGCGGGCGTGGGCGTCGGTTTCGTCCTTTTTGAAGGCTTCGTTGAGCCACCGGCCGCGGTAATCGCCGGCCTGCACATGGAAGTCGCCGAAGACCTCCCAGTAGTCGCGGCTCACGAAGGCCGCGATTTCCTTGGCGCGTTTGGCGAGGATGGCCAGCGTGGGCGTTTGCACGCGGCCCACCGGAGTTTTGAGGAACCCGCCGTTACGGGAATTGAAGGCAGTCAGGGCGCGGGTGCTGTTGATGCCGACCAGCCAGTCGCTCTCGCTGCGGCACACCGCGGCATCGGCCAGCGGCTGCATGGTCTGTTCATCACGGAGATGGGCGAAGGCTTCGGTGATGGCCCCTTGGGTCATCGACTGCATCCAGAGGCGTTTCTCCGGTTTTTTGCAGCCCGCCGCTTGTATAATATAGCGGAAGATCAGCTCCCCTTCGCGGCCGGCATCGCAGGCGTTGATGACGGCGGTGACATCGGCGCGTTTGAGGAGTTTTTTGAGGACGGCGAGGCGCTCGGCGCTTTTTTCGATGGGATTGAGCGCGAAGTGATCCGGCAAAATCGGGAGACTTTCAAAGTTCCACTTGGGCTTTTTGCCATCGGCCGCTTCCGGCAGGGAAAGTTCCAGCAGGTGCCCGACCGCGGAGGAAATGACGTGGGTATCGTTTTCGAACCAGTCCTTTTCCTTCTCGAATTTGGTCATGCCAGGCAGCTTCCCCAGCACCCGGGCGAGTTCAGTGGCAACGCTTGGTTTTTCGGCAATAATCAGAGTCTTTCCCATGAGAAGTCGGCTTTCCAGTAAATACAGTGAGGCTGCGCACCGTGGAGGGGTTTTCCCGAAAAAGCAAATGGCGGGCCGCCCTTCAAGGCGGAGCTGATTGATAATCAAGGTGAAACTTCTCCAGAAGTCGCGGCTTGTCCCCTCATTTCCGCCAACTGGAGGCGCTTGCGGGGCGCCGGTGGCAGCCGCAGAAGACTCCGGGAGGGGTCCCCGTTTCAGGGAAAATCAGGTGCCGGGAGCGCTGGGTTTCGGGTGCGCGGCCATCGCCTTTACCTCTATTTCCTTGCGCCGGGTCTCAAATTCCCCCCGCGAAGCCTGGCGTTCCTTGTCGCTGAGTTCCCCATCATCGTTCTGGTCGAATTTGACGAGGATTTCCATGCGGGCTTTGTCGGATTCTTTGGCGATTTCCTCCCAGACGAGGTCTCCCCGCTGGTTTTCGGCCTCGTCGAGTTTTCCGTCCCCGCTCAGATCGAGATAGCCCAGTTGCTGTTCCTTCCAGGTCCGCTTCCGCCGTTCCATGATTTCCTTCCAGGCCTGGCCATTCATTTGCAGATCCTTGCCGCCCCGATTGAAAGCCTGCCGGGCCAGCACCACTTCGTTGCCGGTCAGCTTGCCGTCCTTGTTGGCGTCAAACTTCCGCAGCGGCTTGGCGAGGGGAGATTCCTCAGCGGAAGCGGCGGCCAGCGTGAACAAAAGCACCACCGTGGCGCAGGCGGGGTATTTCAGGTGAGAAGCGTGCATGGGATTATAATAAAGCCGCGGGAGGCCGATGTAAAGTTTCGGGGAAGGGGTCTCATCGCGGAGTGGGGGAAAGTGGGTTACGGTCAGCCGGGCTGGGGAGGCGGCCCAGCCACCACCAACTGAATCCCATCAGGCCGAGCAGGGCCAGCAACCAGCCGCGCCAGGCGGGGTCATCCCGGCGGTGCTGGCGCGTCACGGCTGCCGTGGCCCCGGAGAGGTCTTTCTGGGTGCCCTTGCCGGTGAAGTCGGCTTCCCGGACGTCGGCGAAATGGCTGGCGGTCCGCAACAGGCGGGTGGAGCCCTGCCAGACTTCCAGAACCCCGGGGAGGTCGGGAGCCCGCAGCAGGCCCGCCTCGCGGACCGGACGTGAACTGTCGGGCTGGCCCACCGTGCGCAGGGTCAGGACCGGAGGCGCGGGGGCGGGCTGCACCGCGACCGGCAGGGCCTGGCTGCATTCGGTCAGGGTCCATTCCTCCGCCGGCCATTGCCGCCGGTAGTCCTCCATCCAGCGGTGCAGGGTGAGCACCAGGGCCGGCAGGCGGCGGGCATTGCTTTTGTTGAGATCGAAGTTGAAGCAAAGCTGCGGCCGGTCGCCCGTGGTGCGCAGGAAAACCACCGCCCGGTCCCCGATCCACACCAGCGGCTGGTCCTCCGGGCGCAGGGGCACTTTCATGGAGCCCTGACAAACCAATCCCTGCCAGCCCAGTCCTTCCGTCAGCGGATGTTTTTCCACCAGCAAGGTGCCGGACAGGACCGGGGCGGAAGGTTTGGGGTCCCTGACAAAAATCACGGCCGCGCCTGCGGGCAGTTGCGGATTCAACGGATCGTAGGTCACCACCGGAACCGCGGCTCCGCCGGTGGTGATCCGCACGCCGGGCAGGCTGGCGAACAAGGCTTCATAAAGCGGGTCGGCCGGGCCGGCTGCGGCCGGGAGGGAAACCGTGACTTCCTTCAATTTCGGCCGCAGCACCGGGGCGAGGTCATCCATCGGAAAAGCATCCGGTGATAGTGTCAGGGTCAATTCATCCATCCCCGAGGGCAAGACGCCGCGCTGTTGTTGGAGCCCGCCGGGAGGAAGGGTCAGGTTTCCGGATGAAAGCACCGCGTTCCCGGCACTCACCTGCCACTGTCGGGTTTGGGCCGTGTTGCCGTAGTTCCGCAGGGTGGCCCGCCATTCCAGCTGGCCGGAAGTTTCCTCCACCGTCACACCGGCGATCCCTGCATTTTCCACCGGACGGCCACAGGCATAAAGCCGGACGCCCGGCGGCAGGTCGGCCGCGGCATCGGTCACGTATAACACCAGGCCATCACGTCCGGCGAGGTTGCGGGCCAGCCGCAGCGCCGGGGTGGGATCATGCGTGCCTCCGGCCGGCCGCCACGCCTCGAGGGCGGCAAGGATGCCTTCGCCCTCCGGCCCATGATAGAGGGGTCCGCCGGTCTGCCGGCTGTCCAGCAGATACACCTCCGACTGGGTGGTGGCCGAGGCCAGCTGGGCGAGGTCGCGGGGCAGATCCGTCAGGACCACTGGTTTGGCCACGGACATGGATGCTGAACTGTCCAGCACCACGGCGATGCGTTGCACGCTGTTTTTTTCCAGCCATTGCGGGTCAGTCAGCAGCCATGTCAGGATCAGCACCCCCAGCAATTGCAGACCGAGAGGCAGGGACCCCCGCAGCCGTTCCACCCGGCGGCCGGCGTCGCTTTCGCGGGGCAGGGATTCCAACAGAAACAGGGTGCTCACCGGAATCACCACCGCCCGCCGCTGCAGCAGATGAATCGCGAGGACCGCCGGGAGGCCCAGCAGCGCCAGCAATCCCCAGGGCTGTCCCAGCATCACGCCCATGGTTCCACCGCCCCCGACGGGAGCGCCTCCAGTTGCAGGGCCTGAGGGAAGGGGAGCCCGGACGGTACCCGGGCGAGCGCGACACCCTGACGGCGGCAGGCCTCCTTCCAGAGGGAGAAATGCCGCGCATACGCCGCCACGTAACGCCGCAGCAGGGCAGGTTCCACCCGGCGTGGTTCACTCCGGCCGCTTTCCACGTCCATAAAATCGATATTCCCCTGCCACGATGGATCGGCCTCCGCCTGACAAAACGGGGCCAGCACCACCCCGCGCCCCTGTTGTCCTGACAGGAGGCCGGCTGCTCCTTCCGGTCCTCCCGGAAACAGCAGGTCGCTCACCACCAGCCGGAGGGAGCGGGCACGCCAGGGCACCCGGTCCAGCGGCAGGGCCGCGGGGACGTTTCCGGCAAAGGTGGCGGGGGGCACCAGGGTCGTCCACGCCCCGGCCACCGCGGCTTCCGGCGGCACCGGCACCACGGTGGCACCCTGGGCCAGCCAGACCTGCGGGGTGGCTCCGGCCCGCAGCGCTCCCTCGACGGTGAAGGCCATCAATTCGGCGGAGCGTTGGGCCTTTCCGGGATCGAACCACATGGAGGGAGAGAGGTCCCATAACAAATCAACCGCTGGCCGCACTTCCTCCCGGAAGAGCTTCATGGAATAGTTGCCGGTCCGGGCAAAGGCCTGCCAGTTGATATGCCGCGGATCATCTCCGGGGGCGTAGGCCCGGTGGTCCTGGAAATCCAACGAACTTCCGGTTCCCATCCCCGCATGCTGGCCTGCCATTCCCCGCCAGTTCTGCTGCCGCAGCGGCAGGCGGAATATGCCCGCCCACTCCCGCGCCCGGGCATGGGCTTCCCGGACCATTACGGGATCGGGTCCGGCCGGGGTGATCACAACCCGCCCTCCTGTCTGTCAGGGCGATGCCGGCCCAGCGCCACCATCGCCAGCACTCCACACAGTGCCGCCGCGCTGCCCGCAATCCACCCCATGGCCGGATGGGGGCCGCCCCTGCCTGCCATCCCTCCCGGAATTGCCGTGGCGGCGGTCCTGAGGGCGGGTAGGTTCAGCAGGTCCGCGGCCAAGAGAAACGCCGCCTGCCCCAGCAGCAGGATCAGCCCCGTGCCGAGGAGCGCGGTGGCACGGTTCCGTTTGGATTCCGGGAAGCAGAATAACAATAACTTTCCGGTAAACAGCCATGCCACCAGCTGCAGGGTCACGGCCTGTTGTTCCGCCGGAAGCCAGCGTTCCATCACCAGAAGTAAAAAACTCCAGGCCACGATGGCCCACGCCACGCCTTGGGGCCACCCCTGACCTGTCATGCGCCACCGCTGCCATCCCTGACGGGGAACCGCCCGGGGCGGTGGCCACGGGGCGGTCAAAGCGGTCAGGGAAATCAAGGTCAGCCCCGCCAGCGCCACGGGCCCCAGCACCTCTTGCCAGGCGGCATGCCCCGCCCCGGCGGCCAGCAGGAGCGGCAGGGCGAGGCCCAACCGTTGGGGCCCGGTCCGGTGATCCTCTGTCCACGGCCCGAGACGGCTGGAGGCGCCTTCCAGCAGCAGATAAATCAACGCTGCCGTTCCGGCGGTTTCCGCCAGCAGCCGCACCAGTCCGGCCTCGCCCGGAACCAGGCCGCCTCCCGTCAGGCTGCGGATCATCGGCCCGGCCCCTTGCGTCAGGGCCAGCCACGTCAGGATCAGGGCCGGTCCCGCCCGCCAGAGCCACGACCCATTCCATGACAGCGCCACATAAGCGGCGGTGAGCGTCAGGCCGAGCATGCCGAGCCGGAGCAGGGAGGTCAGGCTTTCTGTCAGGGAGATACCTCCGGCGGCGTAGAGGATGATGGTGTAGGGGATCAGCGAGATCCCGGTCACCGTGATCTGGGAAGCAATCGCGAGCCATTTGCCCCAGACGATCCGCCCTGCTGATAGGTTGGTCAGGAGCAGGGTGTCGAGGGTGTTTTCCCGCCGTTCCTGAAAAAGGGCAGAAAGCCCGCGCAGGGGCAACAGCAGGACCAGCACGCCGGTGAAGATCCACCACAGGAGCCTTTGGGCTCCCTCCACCCCGGAGGATTGGCCGAAGTTCAGGATTGGAAAAAGCAGCACCAGCAGCACCAGATGAAACCCCGCAATGGTTTCGCCATACAGCCGGGCCCGCAGCCCCTGGCGCAGTTCCTTCACCACCATAGGCGGCAGCCGGTCCGGGAAGTCCCGCACGGTTGATGCATTCTGCTGCGCCACTGATTCGCTCATCTGGGTGTTATGGTGGCAAGCTCCCCCCGGATGTAAATGGCGGACGAAGCACCGCTCCTCCTCTACACCCGCAGGAAAATTTTCCGCGAATACAGGAACCACGCGAGCCAGATGCCCAGCAGCACCGTGCCGGAAGCAATCAATACGTCGCCCCACGCGCCGAAGGCACCGGCCACGGGACCGCCGAGGAGCGCGGTGCTGACTTCGCTGTAATTGAAGAAGTGGTGGGACAAATAAAGGGTGATCGGATTCATGCCGATCCAGAGAAAGGGCTGGAGACCGCGCCGGACTTTCCAGCCATCAATGATCGCCAGAAAAAGGGCCAGCAGCATCAGGCTGTAGCCCCCGGCCACGAGGACATAGGAAGACGTCCAGATTTTCTTGATGACGGGAAAGAAGGGATGCCAGGCCCAGCCGAGGGCGGCGAGGACGGCTCCGGCGGTGGCCAGTTGGGCGGCTTTGCGCCAGACACTTCCGGGATGGTGTTTCAGCCATCCGCCGGCCAGCACGCCCAGCAGCGCGGTGGCGATGGCGGGCAGGGTGCTGAGCAGTCCTTCCGGGTCGTGATTCCCATCCCATTTCAATCCGGGGAGATACTGGGAGTCGATCCAGTTGGTGAGATTTTGGCCTTCCGCAAAATGGCCGGCCCCGATGCCCGGCACCGGCACCAGCGCGAGCAGGGCCCAATAACCCACCAGCAGGGAAACGGTCAGGATTACCCGGCTGCGTTCCTTCAGAAACAGATAAGCGAGGCCACCGGCCAGCCCGCAGATCGCGATCCGCTGCAGCACCCCCAGCCAGCGCACCGCGTCGATTCCCTTGGAAAGCCCTCCGTAACACAACAGGCCCAGCACGTAGAGCAGCAGGGCGCGTTTGAGGAGCTTGATCACTGCGCCGCGCCGGCCGGAAACACTGACGTTTTTGTCCGTGGAATAAACCAGCGACACTCCGGCGATGAAAACAAAGAGCGGGAAGATCAGATCCAGAAAGCGGAAACCCGCCCACGCGGCGTGGTCCAGCTGCTCTGCCACAAACCGGGCCCACGGGGCATTGTTGGCTTTGAAAAGCGCTACGCCCACTTCCTCCATCCCGAGAATCCAGAGCATATCGAAGCCACGCAGGACATCGAGACTCACCAAACGTTGACCCGGAGGAGAAGGAACCGCAGTTTCAGTCATAACGGAGCACATCCTGCACGATCCAGTGGTGCCGTCACGGCCGAAAACCAATAGAAATGAAACGTGGGTCCGGTGGCCCGGCCCGGGCTAACTCCCCTGCCGCGGAGTCAGGATGGGGAGATTGGCTTCCGGTAATTCATCCAGAGTTTCCAGTTTTTCGGTGTCTGGATAAGAGGCCAGGGGAACCAGGGTGAGGATTTCCCGGCGGCCCGGCATCCAGTCGATCTCCGGACGGAGCTGGCTGTTGCGCATCACGAGGTGGGCCACCCGCAGCTTCGGTTCCGGGTAATTGCCCTCCAATACCTTCACTACCTCGTATTCATAACAAGCCAAGGCATTCCGGTAGGTGCTGTTCTCCGGATGAAGAAACGGGGTTTTCTCCATCAGGACCGCTTCCACGCGCACGGTATTGGCTTCATTCAGGACGGGCAGGGCCTTGCGTACGGTTTCCTCCGGCAAAGGGTCGGATGGCTCCGCCGGTGGGGCGCTGGCGTGCTCCTGCTGGGCCCATGTGATGACATCGCGCGCCACCCGCCGGGCCCAGTCGGTAGCCTGATCCGGGCCGTAGTGAATGCCGTCCTCTTTTGGATAGGCGTCACTGTAACGGGTGACCGCATAGCTGTCGAAAACCCGCCCATGGCGGCCGGCCATGCGCTTGATGATCTCGCGCATCTGCTCCTGCAACTCGCGGGGATACTTGCCCTCATGGCTGTCGGGCGGGGTGATCCAGTAGACCCTGCAGTGCTCCGCCTCCAGCACCCGGCACATCCGGTCCACGAGGTATTCCACATTCCGGACTCGTTCCACTGGTGTTTTTCGTTTGTCCCGGAGGGAGGCGTAGAGATTGGTCCCGCACTGCACCACCACGGCATCCGGATGGAATTTCCGGATCAACGGCTCAATTTTTGGCACGGCACGGGTCTTGCGCAGCCGCCGCTCGTAACCATCCTGCTTCACCCAATGGCCGGCATCGCCGGCAACCGACTCAAAATCACTCAGCCAATAGTAGGGCGTCGCTCCTCCCGTCACCATCGTGTAGACTTGATTGCCTGATTGCCGCAATTGTTTGTCCAGCGTCGTGCCAAAGGCCCCAAAGCTCAACGAATCTCCCAGATACAACACTCTAACCCCCGCTTTCGAGGGAGACGCCGCCAGGAGGACGATGGAATAGAGAAAAAGCCGGAGACAGGCGGCACAATGATTCATGGGCTGCAATAATCCCAGTATGTAGCACACCGGCTGCGGCGGACAAGCTCCGTGGTGATCCTTCGCAAATCCTGAATTTCAGCCAAACCCAAAAGGGCGCCCAGGAAGCAGCAGCTCCCCAGGAGCCCGTGAGGTGAATCCGGGGAGGTTTGAATTCACAGTGGATTCCCGGTTCAACCGATGGAGCGTAAATGGCTGAACCGCCCCACCCCCGATGAACACAGACTCCGACTCCCCCCCTTCCTCCCGTCCCCGCCGCCGTCCGTGGTTTCCTATCATCATCACCCTCCTGGGTGGAGTGGTGCTGCTGGGCGTGCTGGCCATGCCCGAGCTGGAACGGAATCTGAAGCATTGGATTCTTTCTGTGATTACCCTCCTGGTGGTGGGCCTGAACCTCCTGTGGTTTCTCCTGACACCCCGATTCCCCTGGCGCACCCGCCTCGCCGGGCTGGCCGTTTTGGCGCTGCTGGCCGTCGGGATGAAACTGACGGTAAGGGTCAAGGGCACGATGGATGGCACCGGCCTGCCGCGGCTGGCCTGGAAGTGGTCGGGAGCCCGGGCCGGACTGGCGGTTCCTCCCCTCCTGACAGGCCCAAATTCTGTGGCCGATGACCCCCGGCTCAGCCAGGCCGCGGAGGTGCCCCAGTTTTTCGGACCGCAACGGGATGGTACCGTGACTGGCGCGAAGCTGTCGAAGGACTGGCAATCCCGCCCACCCAGGGAACTCTGGCGGCAACCGGTTGGAGAGGGTTGGTCGGCGTTTGCGGTGGTGGGCGGTCTGGCGTTCACCCAGGAACAACGCGGGGATGATGAACTGGTGAGTTGCTATGATCTTTTTACCGGCCAGCTCCGGTGGGTGCATGCGGACAAGGCGCGCTTTTCCCAATGGCAGAGTGGGGATGGTCCCCATGCCACTCCGGTGCTTGAAGGCGGCAAGGTGTTTGCCTACGGCGGGACCGGGTTGTTGAGCTGTCTCGACGCTGCCACCGGCCGCTTGCTGTGGCAACGTTCCGTCCTGGCGGAAAACCAACTTTCCAATCTGGAGTGGGGTCTCAGTGCCTCCCCGCTGCTGGTGGACGACAAGGTGATCGTGACCGGCGGCAAGACCAAAGGCCCGGTGCTGTTTGCCTATCAACGCGACACCGGCACCCCGGTCTGGAAAGCGGGCGGTGATCAGGCCACCTATGCCTCGCCTGTGCTGGCCACCCTCGCAGGAAAGCGCGTCATTCTCTGCAATCACGCCCGCGCCCTCGCTGGCCACGATCCCGCCACCGGTGCCGTGTTGTGGGAACATGCCTGGGGCAACGCGAAGTGGCCCAAGGCCTCGCAGCCGGTAGTGGTTGGGGACAACCGCGTGCTGGTGTCCGCAGGGTATGGCATGGGCTGTCAATTGGTGGAAGTCCTCGCCGGAACCGATGGTTTACTGACGGCCTCGGAAGTCTGGAGCAGTATGAAGCTGAAGACCCAGTTCAACAGCCCGGCCTTCAGGAACGGGCACCTTTACGGGCTGGATGATGGACGTCTGGCCTGTTTGGATCCGGCCACCGGGGAGCGGCTTTGGAAGGAAGGCCGGTTCGGTTCGGGCCAGAGCCTCGTGGTGGATGATGTGGTGATCGTGCAGAATGAAAGTGGTTCGGTTCACCTGGCCGCGGCGGCACCCGGCGGGTTTCAGGAATTCGGCCAGATCGCCGCCCTGAGCAGTAAGACGTGGAATCATCCCGTGCTCGCGGGACGTTATCTGCTGCTCAGGAATGACCGGGAAGCGGTCTGTTATGAACTTCCGGTGGATCCGTGAACGGCGGCTCCAGAGCTGATTCCCGGGAAGCTGCCGCCCGGGACACGGTAGGATTTCCCACCCAAATTCATGGTGGCGCCCCGGCAGGGATGCTGGCCTTGTGAGGCAGTCCTGCTCCAGCCCTTTCCATGCCCCCCTTTCCTGAATCCGCTGCCGTTTCCGCCCGCCCGCCGGGTGAAGTGCTGTTTTCGGCCCGCGGTCTGACCAAGGTCTATCCGGGCGGGGAAACTGACGTGAGGGCGCTTGATGGAGTGGATCTGGACTTGAGGGCAGGGGAGCTGATTGTGCTGCTGGGTGCCTCCGGCAGCGGGAAATCCACCCTCCTGAATATTCTGGGCGGGCTGGATGTGCCCACCGCCGGGACCCTGCACTACCAGGGGACGGAACTGACCCATGCCAGTGACGGCACCCTCACCCGTTTCCGCAGGGATGCGGTCGGCTTCATCTTCCAGTTTTACAATCTGATTCCCAGCCTGACCGCCCGGGAAAATGTCGCGCTCATCACCGAGATTTCCCGCAATCCGATGACCCCCGAGGAGGCCCTGCGGCTGGTCGGTCTGGGGGACCGGATGGATAACTTCCCCTCACAGCTTTCGGGCGGACAACAACAGCGGGTGGCGATTGCCCGGGCCATTGCCAAACGTCCGGAAGTCCTGCTCTGCGATGAGCCGACCGGGGCCCTTGATGTCAAGACCGGCATCACCGTGCTCGAGGCCATCCAGAAGGTGAATCTCGATTTCGGCACCCTCGCGGTGATCATCACTCATAACGCCATCATTGCCGACATGGCGGACCGGGTGATCCATCTTTCGGACGGCTGTATCACGGATATCCAGTCCAACGCCCAACGCCGGGACGTCCACACCCTCGCCTGGTAGTCATGATCCTGGCCCCTCTTGACCTGAAGCTGCTGCGCGATCTCGGCCACATGAAGGGGCAGATGCTCGCGGTGAGCCTCGTCATGGCCTGCGGTCTGGCCATGATGATCATGACCAGTAGTCTGATCCTGTCCCTGGAGTCCACCCGCGACGCTTATTATGCCAAAAACCGTTTTGGGGATGTGTTTTCGGATTTGAAGCGGGCGCCCAATGCCCTGCGCAGCCGTTTGCTGGAGATCCCCGGGGTGACGGTGGTGGAGACCCGCGTCACGGGACGGCTCACCTTGGATTTGCCAGGGATGCTGGAACCCGCGGACGGCACCATCATTTCCATCCCGGATGACCGGCCGCAGCAGCTCCATCAGCTCTATCTCCGCCGGGGCCGCCTGCCGGCCACCGACCGCCAGAACGAAGTCGTGGTCGGCGAGGCCTTTGCGGAAGCCCATGGGTTCGAACCCGGCGACCAGCTGGATGCCATCCTGCACGGTGCCCGGGAACGCCTCACTATCACCGGTATTGCGCTTTCCCCGGAGTTTGTCTTCGAGGCACGGCCGGGGGATTCCCTGCCGGACAACCGTCGCTTCGGGATCTTCTGGATGAACGAGCGGGAGTTGGCCGATGCCTTTGAACTGGATGGCGCCTTCAACAGTGTCCTGGTGGATGTGGCTCCTGGAGAAGCGGTGGCGCCGGTCATGGCCGCGCTGGACCGCATCCTTGCTCCCTATGGAGGATTGGTGGCTTATGCGAGGAACGATCACGGTTCAGCCAAGCGCCTCGATGATGAGTTGAATGTGCTGCATGGCCTGTCGGTCGCTTTTCCTACCGTCTTTCTCAGTATCGCCGCCTTCATGAGCAGTGCCGTTCTGACAAGGGTGATCCGTCTGCAGCGGGAGCAGATCGCCCAGCTCAAAGCCCTTGGTTATTCTTCCGGCCAGGTCGGGTGGCATTTTCTGAAATTTGCCCTCGTGATCGTGGTCGGCGGCACGGTTCTCGGTGGCGTGGCCGGGGTCTGGCTGGGCAGTGGGGTGGTTTCTGTCTATCATAAATTCTTCAGGTTTCCCTCCCTCACCTTCCATGCGGATTACCTTGCAGTGGGCAGCGCCTTTATCGCCAGCAGCGTGGCGGTGTTTGCCGGGGTGATCGGCGCGGTGCGTCAGGCGGTGAAGCTGCCGCCGGCCGAGGCCATGCGCCCGGAGCCCCCGGCGGAATACCGCACCTCCATCCTGGAGCGGCTCGGCCTGCAGCGGTTGGCGGGTTCCTCCCTGCGCATGGCGATGCGGAATATCGAGCGCCGGCCGTGGCAGTCGTGCTTCGCCGCGCTCGGCCTCGCCCTCGCCACCGGCATCCCGATCGTGCCCGGAGCGATGCGGGATGCGATTGATTACCTGATGGATTTCCAGTGGGACATGGCCCAGCGGCAAAATGTCAGTGTTTCCCTGATCGAACCTGGTTCCGCCTCCGCGCTGAATAACCTCGCGCACCTGCCAGGCGTCATTTCCACGGAGGAATTCCGCAGCGTGCCGGCGCGCCTGCGGTTCGGCCATCAATCCCGCCGGTTGGGCGTCACCGGCATGATCCCGGGCTCCCGCCTGAGCCGGCTCCTTGATGCCACGGGCACTCCGGTCGGCCTGCCACCCTCTGGCCTGTTGATCTCCGCCAAACTCGCCGAAATCCTCGGAGCCAAGCCGGGCGATACCGTGACCCTGGAAGTGCAGGAAGGCCGCCGGCCCGTGGTCAACGCGGTCATCCAGGGCCTGATCACCGACTATACCGGCGTAGCCGCCTACATGGATATCGATGCCCTGCGCCGCTTGATGAAGGAAGGCGGCAGCATCAGCGGGGCTCATCTGACGGTGGATGCGAAACAATGGCCGTTCTTTCTTGAAAAGGTGAAAGAGAGTCCCCTCATCGCCTCGCTGGCGATCAAAAATGCCTCCCGTCAGGCCTTCCGCCAGAGCACGGCTGAAATGATCAATCTGGTGCAGGGACTGTATTTCACCTTCTCCATCATCGTCAGCTTCGGCGTCGTTTATAACAGTGCGCGGATCGCGCTTTCCGAACGGAGCCGCGAACTGGCAACTCTGCGGGTGGTAGGTTTCAATCACCGGGAAGTGGCCACCGTCCTAATCAGCGAATTGGTCGTGCTTACCATGGTGGCGGTGCCGGTGGGATTGTTGATCGGCACCGGCCTCGCCAAGGGCATCGTCACCGCCGCCAGCACCGAGACGGTGCGGCTGCCTTTTATGATCAGCTTGCGCAGTTATGCCACCGCGGTGCTGGTGGTGCTGGTTTCCTCCACCGTCTCTTTTGCCGTGGTCAGCCGCGGCCTCCGGCATCTTGATCTCCTTGGCGTGCTCAAGGCGCGCGACTGATTTTCCCCCATGAACGCTTCCTCCTCTCCTTCCCAGAATGGCCGCCGGTCCCGGGCCGGCCTGTTGCGCCGTAGCTTCGTCTGGCTGCTGGCTATTGGCCTGATCGCTGCCCTGATTGCCGGATTCCGTCCACGTCCCATTGAGGTGGAAACCGCCGTGGTTTCCTCCGGACCGATGAGTGTGTTTGTGTTGGAGGAAGGCAAGACCCGCATCCGTCACCGCCACACCATTTCTCCACCGGTTGCGGGTATGCTGGAACGCATTCCCCTCCGCGCCGGGGAAAAGATCGAGGCCGGTAAAACCGTGCTGGCCACCATCCATCCCGCTCCCTCCAACTTTCTGGATCCCCGGACCATGGCCGAAGCCGAGGCCCGCGTCCAGGCCGCGCAGGCCAATCAACAACTCCGCGCGGCCCAGCAGGAACGCGCTCAATCCGCCCTCGAACTGGCCAACAAGGAAAAGGCCCGCCTCCAGTTGCTGCTCAAAACCGGAGCCATCTCCGTGCGCGAAATGGATCAGGCCGCCAACGCCGTGGAACTGTTGCTGCGCGAGTTGAACGCCGCCCGGTTTGCCGTGCAGGTGTCCGACTACGAACTGGCCCAGGCGCAGGCCGCGGCGCGTCAGGCCGGCGATACCACCTCCGGGAAAATCGGGCCCTTTGTGCTCAAGGCGCCGGTGGATGGGTTTGTCCTCAACGTCTTTGAGGAAAGTGCCCGCGCCGTCACCCCTGGCCTTCCCCTGATGGAAGTCGGCGACCCGGCGGATCTGGAGGCCGAGATTGAAATGCTCTCCAGCGATGCGGTGTCAGTGCAGGCCGGGGCAGAGGTCACTATCGAAAAGTGGGGCGGCGATACCACCCTGCGGGGCCGGGTCTCGTTGGTCGAGCCTGGAGGTTATACCAAATTCTCCGCACTCGGCGTGGAGGAGCAGCGCGTGAAGGTGCGGGTCGATTTTCTGGACCAGCCCCCTCCCGGTAAATGGCTGGGCGACCGCTTCAGGGTGGAGGCGCGCATCATTACCTGGAAAGCCGATCCCGTGCTCCAGGTCCCTTCCGGGGCCCTCTTCCGCCGCGGCGATGACTGGATGGCCTTCCTGCTGGAAGACGGCAAAGCCAGTGCGGTTCAAGTCTCCGCCGGCCACAACAATGGCCTCCAGGCCGAAGTGAAGAGCGGCCTCGCCCTGGGCCAAACCGTGCTGCTGCATCCGCCTGACAAAGTCACGGATGGCCGGGCCGTCGTTCCCCGGAAGTAGCCGGGAACACCGGCGGGACCATCCTTGGAGTCATTTGACAGGTCCGCCCGGCTGGGTGGATTGGAAAATCATGAAAACCATCCTGCTTGCCGTAGTTGCCGCCGGTTCGATACCGGGGAGCTTTTCAGGAATCCGCCCATCAATTCGCCGTTTGAGCCGAAGCAGCGCAAGTCGATTTTCGGATCAAGTGGAGTCTGTCTGGAATAACTTTTGGATTCGGCTCTGCTGCCGTAGTTGCTCGCATTTGACAGAAAACCACCGGATTATAAAAACCTAAGTACCAGCTCAGCACCTCGGATTCCGCAGGGTGTATAGTCCGCGCAAAGCCGGTCTCCCGAGCGGTTTGGAGCCGCGTTGCCGCTCCGTCCGGCTGCGGCCGGTCACGATCGACCGGTGTTCGGCAAACCAGCCATCAATAAAGGCCCGGCTCCCCAGGATCACCCCTTTGGTGAAGTGCTGCACCCGGCAGGTCAGGACTTCCGCCGCCAGCCGCCGCTCATGGGGCGTCGTCAGGCGTCCCCGGG
>CAIZWU010000355.1 GCA_903936775.1 uncultured bacterium
CGTGCGGATGGAGGCCGATCTGGTCCGCTTCTACTTCGAGAATCCCAAGCAGATCATTAATCTGAATATCAAGCAGAAGGGCGCTGAATTGACCGAGGTCATGGCCGGATCCAACAAGCCGGTGCCCGCCAAACGCTACGGCGAAGGCATCCGCGGCACCGACCTCACCTACGACGATATCTCCTTTCGTTATCTGTATTGGCCGAAAAGGGTGAAACAGCCCAACGAGGAAACCGTCAAGACGCGCAAGTGCTGGGTGGTCGATCTTTACGCCCCGCAGCAGATCGGGGAATACGGCATTGTCCGGATTTTTGTGGACAAGGAAAGCGGCGGCCTGCTCCGGACCCAAGCCTACGATTGGCAGGGACAAATGATCAAGGTGTGTGCCGTGACCTCCGGCATGAAGGTGGATGGGGCCACGGTGCTCAAATCCATGGACGTGATCCGCTACCAACCCGGGACGAAAAAGGTGGCTGGCGAAACCACCTTTGAATTGAAAAAACCGTAATCAATCCCCGGCCTGACGGATCAGGGCCGGTCTGATTTGGCCTGATCCAACCGCCCGGCGGCATACGCACCGAAGACCTGGGCGATGGCATCGCGGACCTGACGGAAGACCGCCAGTTGCTCGTCCTCGGTGCCGGCGGCATGCGCGGGATCGGGAAAAGGGAAATGGTGCCGATTCCTCAGCCCGGGAAACACGGGACAGACTTGGTTGGCATTCCCACAGACGGTGATCACCGTTTCCACCTCCCTGGTGAGGAATTCATCAAGATGCTTGGAAGTATGCTCCGACAGGCCGATCCCGACTTCGGCCATGGCGCGGATGGCTAGAGGATGGACGTAACCCGCAGGTTGCGACCCGGCGCTGGCGACCACATAACCCGGGCCCAGGGCCCGCTGCAGCAGGCCTTCGGCGAGGTGGGACCGGCAACTATTGCCGGTGCAGAGCACGAGGATGAGAGGAAGAGACATGTTGGAGGGGGCGGGGGGTAAACTCCTCAGTCGCAGCCGCCGGGGCCGCAACAGGAGGCCGGCTTGGCGAAGGCTTTGGCAAACATGGCGGGGACGGTCCCACGCGGCACGCAGAGTTCCTTGGCGAGACAGTCGGTGTGTTTGGTGGTGAGGGAAAAAACCAGGGCTCCTTCCACCATGCCGATGCTGCTGACAGGATACTGCGAGATCAGGCCGTGTTCATATTCGATCTCGACGGGAATGTCTTCTGATCCGAAGAGCGGAGCCCCCTTCCGGAGGATGCCCAGCAACTTGCCAGCGTGAATCCGGTGGTCGTCATCCGGCCCCACCCAGGCTTGCAGCTGGCAGGTGGTGACCGTACGCCGGGTGCCCCCGCAATCGATGAAGTCCTTGGTCACCTGTCCCACTTCCGTGATGTGAAAGGAGACCGGCACCGGGTCGCCACCGGGGAGACGGAGTTGGAGAAGTTGTTCCGCATCGCCGGAGAGGGCGGTTTTGAGTTCAGCGAGGGTCATGGCGGGGGTGGGGAATTGGAACGGGCATGAAAGCGGCTCCCGGGCATCGGAACATCCTTTCCAAACATGCAGGATGCCGCAGGCAATTCAACCCGCGATCACCATCCGCGTGACGATGGCAATGGGGAAAATAGCTTCCGGGCCGACGGGGCCATCCCGATACGGATTCAGGCGGGTCAACCTTCCCGGCGAGGCCCTGTCCCCCTTTGGTTTTGGATTTGCGGGAATGGGTTATCGTCGTTAGGAATGGACATGACTTTCTGGAAGCGATGGACCACTGCGCTGGCGGAAGCCATGCGTGGCTGGATGCGGCAGATGCACGAACCCCTCTTCTTACTGGCGTGGGCCGCAATTGCCGGCATCCTCCTCGCAGACCGCTGGCCCATCGCAGGTGGGTGGGGGGCTGCTCTGGTGGTGGCTGCCCTCGCCGCAGGGTGGCGCCGGGGCTGGGGTTGGATCCATCTGGCGGCCTTGTGCTGTTTTGGACTAATGCACAGCCTCCACCTGGATGACCCCCTGCGGACGGAAACCGAACGGGTGATCGCTCCTGGCGGCAGCCTGCAGGCATTGACGACCGGGGTGGTGACGGATGCTCCCGCCGCAGGATATTCAGGGAATTCATGGCAGTTTCCGCTGCGTGTGGAAAGTCTGGAGGCCCATGGCCGGCCCTGGTCCGCCGCAGGCTCCCTGATTTACGTCAGGATGTATGGTACCCTGACCCCGCCGGCCTATGGGGACCGGGTGGTGCTGGCAGGACTGTTGCGCCGTCCGGAACCAATGCGCAATCCGGGCGAGTTTGACTTCGCCGGATTTCTGAAACGCCAGGGATTTGCTGCGGAATTCAGTGCCGACGGCAACGGTGACCGCTGGCAACGCTTGGAGGGGGGGGCCGGCCATCCGGTGATGGCGGCGGCACTGCACGCCCGCGACTGGATCGCCCGGACGGTGACGAGGGATTTGGAGGACTCGCCGGACATCGCGGCTACCGTGCGCACGATGGTGCTGGGGACCCGGGAAAAGACGCCGGATGAGATCACGGATGCGTTCCGCGCCAGCGGGACGATGCATGTTTTTTCGGTCAGTGGCCTGCATGTCGCCCTGTTTGCGGCGATGTTATGGTTTGTGCTCAGTCTGACGCGCCTGCCGCGCGGCTGGATCATCGGCCTGAGCCTGGCGGTGATGTTTTTCTACGTGTTCATCACCGGGCTCCGGCCTAGTGCCTGGCGGGCGGCGCTGATGGTGGCCATGCTGATGCTGGCGCCGCTGTGGAACCGGGAGGGAAATCTCTTCAACAGTCTGGGAGCGGCGGCCCTGCTCCTGCTGGGCTGGGATACCCAGCAACTGTATCAGGCGGGTTTTACACTTTCCTTCGGCGTCCTGCTGGCCATCGCGCTCTTTCAGGCCCCGTTTCAAAAACTTGCCAGCGCGTGCCTGGGCCGGTGGAATGCGCCGGACCCCTTTTTGCCGGAGGAACTGCGCAGCCCCGGGCAAAGCGGCTGGTATTGGCTGCGGGAAAAGCTTTGTCTGTCACTAGGGGTTTCCACCGCCAGCACCCTCGGATCCATGCCCCTGATGATCGGTTATTTCAATCTGATCACCCCGGTTGGCATTCTCGCCAATCTGGTGCTGATCACCCTGTCGCTCTGGATTCTGGTGGTCGCCTCGCTCAGTCTCGTGTCCGGAGCGCTGGGGCTGTCCCCGCTGGTCCTGTTGTGGAACAACGCCAACTGGGCCCTCGCGTGGGCCTCGATCAGCACGGCGAAGTTTTTTGCCGCATTGCCTCTGGGCCATGTCCGGGTGGATCCAGCCCGGCTTTGGCGGGGCGATCCTTGCGAAATCACGGTGCTGGCCCTCGACCATGGCGGCGGCAGTGCGCGGATTGATACCCCCTCCGGCCGCCACTGGATGATCGACTGCGGCGGCCTGCGGCATTGGAACCGCACCGTGCGCCCCCATCTGGAGCGTGCCCCGGTGAACCGGCTGGATGGGATCTTCCTGACTCACTCCGACAGCTATCACACCGGGGCGGCAACACCATTGACGGCCCTGTTTCATCCGGAAAAAGCCTGGAAGTCTGCCGGGGCTAATGGCGGGGATACGTCTGTCCTGGAGGCGGGGCAGCACTTCACGCTCGATGAAACTGTAAAGCTGGAAGTGTTGTTTCCACCAAAAACCTGGCAAGCCGGCGTGGCCGATGACCGGGCGGCGGTGCTGCGGCTGGAGTGCCGGGGCTTCCGCCTGCTCTTCATGGGGGACGCTGGTTTCCTCACCGAAAAGGCACTGCTGGCCTCGGGTCAGGACCTGCGGGCGGATGTGCTGGTGATGGGCCGCCACGGCTCCGATTTCTGCGGGCTCCCGGAGTTCATCCGGGCCGCAAACCCCGGAGCGGTGGTCTTTTCCAACAACCGCTTCCCGGAAACAGAACGGGCGCCCGGATCCTGGCAGGAACGCATCGCCGGGATGGGCATCACGCTCTTCGACCAGGCTCTGACCGGAGGGGTCACCCTGAGGATCGACAAAACCGGCCTGAAGCTCGGGGCCTTTGCCAATGATGCCACCTGGCAGCGGAATCCACGTCCGGCGCCACCATGGGCCACCCAGCCGGAGCAGCCCGGTCCGCTCATCCGGTAGCCTGCGGCCTGATCCTGGTCCTTGGTCCGCGCTTGCATGGGTTACTGGATTCTTCCCTCATGCAAATTGATGATGAACCGCCAATCCTTCCTCCACCTGACCGGTACCGGCCTCCTTGGCGCGGTGCTTTCCTCCTGTGCCACGGCTCCGGTTTCCAGCGTCCCGGTGGTTTGGCCGACCCGGAAATCCGCCACCGTGCGCGCCTTTGTCTATGACTGCGACGCGGACAAGTCGGTCAGCTTTTTCCAGAAAAACGGCTCAGTGCACCGCGGCGTCATCAACGGGCCCGGCGTCCTCCTGACCGAAGCTCAGGTGCAGCGTCTGATGCCCGCCCTGACCACCCCCACCCCACGCCAGCACCGCACCGCCTGTTATCTGCCGCACCACGCATTCCTTTTTTACGACGCTTCCGGCCACGTGGTGGCGCATTCGGAAATCTGCTTCACCTGCACCATCCAGCGCAGTTCGCCGGCCGGATTGCCGGAACATATCAATTTCCAGGCCGTCTGGGACATCCTGCGCGAAGCTGGTGTGCCCTGCGGAGATGGGAGCCAGTTTTACAAGGATCTGTTCAAGGAGCTGCAGGCGGGGCGCTGATGGCCTTGGGCGCGCCGGCCAGCCGGGAGGCAGGGCAGAGCACCTGGCCCAAGCCTGGGGCATGAATGATGCTATTCGATGATCTGGTAGATGGCAGGTGGTGTTCCCAAGCCGATTTGCCAGCCAAACACCGGCCTGCCAGCGAGAGCGGCTGGATCGCTCAGGTCGTTGAAATGCCACCATTCATCATCATAAATGGAGAAACCGGCGGCGGTCATGGCCTGCTGAAGCCGTGTGAGGCGGCGGCGCACCGCGGGATCGGTTCCGGCATAGGCGGCGGCAGCTTTCTTCGAAAAATCGTCGAAAGTGCCGGGCATTTCCAGCAGGCGTCCTGACAGATCCGTCAACGCCACGTCCACCGCCCGCCCGTAGCAGTGCTTCGACCATTTTTTGCGGGGATCCGCCACGTATTTATCGTCGCGGAACATTTTATAGATCTGCCATTGCACGGCCGGCGGGCGGTAAGCGTCGAGCACCAGCAGGCGCAGGCCGTGTGGTTTCAGGAATCGATTGGCAGCGGCTAGCTTTTTCGCAGTGCGGTCCGCCGCCAGGGCGGGGAACCCAGCGGGATAGAGTACTTTTTTGAAGACATTATCCGGCGTGGCGTAGCGCAACGCGGTGCGGATAGAGGCATCATAGGTTTCTACCGGAACGAGGCCATGGCGTTTGGCCCGCTCGACAATCGTTGGCCGGCTCACCGGATCCAATGGCAAACGGGGGGGCATGGCGCGGCAGCCGACCATAAAACCCAGTAGGATCGGAATCCAGCAGAGAGAGCATTTCAGCAAATAAAGACGCCGCAGGAAGGGCTTCACCCCAAGATTTCAAGCCGCAGGCGGTTTCGCCCGCCCCCGCGGGGCAAAGCGCGTGCCAATCCCCTGCCCGGCCACCAGGTCCGGGATTTGCTGGGGCCGGCGACCGTTGGCGATGATGGTTTCCACGCCGGCATTCACGGCGCTTTCCACCGCCCGTAGTTTGCTGATCATGCCCCCGGTGGAGTATTCGCCCTTCTCATCCCGGGCAAAGGCCAGCACCTGCTGGATATCATCGACCTGCTCCACGATGCGCTCCGTTTCTCCCGGAGGCATCAGCCCATCCACGCTGGTGAACAGGATCAGCAGATCCGCCTGGACAATACCGGCGAGGCGGGAAGAGAGGGCATCATTGTCCCCAAACTTCAGCTCCTCGGTGGCCACGCTGTCATTTTCATTGATGATCGGAATGATATTGCCGCGCTCCAGCAGGCTGAGCAGGGTATTGCGGAAATTCTCCCGCCGCTGAGGATCCTCGAAGTCCTGGTGCGTCACCAGCAGCTGCCCCACATGCAACCCACAGGCCCCCAGCAGGGTCGCATATTTATTCATCAACCGGGTCTGACCCACCGCGGCACAGGCCTGGAGTACATTGGTCTGATCCGGCCGTTTGGCAAATCCCAGCGGCTGCAGCCCCGCTGCCACCGCCCCGCTGCTCACCACGATCACCTCGTGGCCCTGCTGCCGCAGGATTGCGATGGCTTGGCAAAGGTTCGCGAATTGACTTTCATCCAACGCCGCAGTGCCCGGGCGGGTCAGGATGCCGGAACCGAATTTGATCACCAATCGTCTGGGGGAAGTACTCATTTGGAAGGAAGGCGGAAAATGGGTTGCGAAATGCCCCGTGTAAAGACAGATTGCCACCCACACGACATGGTTCCGTCGTCTAATGGATAAGGCTCTGGTTTCCGGAACCAGCGATCTAGGTTCGATTCCTAGCGGGACCACCACCCATCACCAGCTTGATTGCGGTGATTTTTGAAAAGTGGCACTACAGCCCGTCGGGTGGTTGTGGAAATTGCGGCCATCGGGTGCATTCTGGCGAAATCGTTGCGCCGCCCCGCCGCGAATAACTTGCCCTGCCATTTTACGCGACGCATAATTGGAGTCTTTGGCAGAGTTATTGCATTTAAACTGCTTTGTTTCCCTTTCCCGTCATTTTGCCGGATCCCTGAATTGACCTGATGCCCGAAAACGGGGTCATCCCCTAGAAATACCCCACCCATGTCCAATATCCTAACTTTTTCCCGTTTCGCCCCGGAGCTCTCTCGGCACCCGGCAAAATCATGGTATGGATTATTTACCGTCGCGGTCCTTTCCCTGCTCCCCCTGAAATCCCAGGCCCAGGAAGTCCCCTTGGCCGCATGGGACGTCAGCGGTGCGGTCAACTATGGGGAATCACCCTTGGCTGCTTCCAGTACGGCTTCCAATACCACCACCCTCCCACTGACCAAGGGGAGCTTGGTAAACGTCCCGGCCAGCGGGGCTGCAGCCCGCGCCTGGGGGGGAACCGACTGGACTTCGGTTGATGCCGCCAGCGCCATCAGCGGGGAAAAA
>CAIZWU010000356.1 GCA_903936775.1 uncultured bacterium
CATGAACAGCTGGCTGCCCATGCACGCCAGCTGGCCGCGACGCACCGGACGGAGCAACGGCTGGAACCCAATGGATTGCTGGCCAACCTCGCCGCGAATGAGGACGTCATCCGGACTTTCAATCAGACGACCTCCGCCGGGGACAAGGACCGGCGCATTGCCCCGGCCGCGGAATGGCTGATCGATAACTTTTACCTGATTGAGGAACAGATTCAAATGGCCCGGCGGCATTTGCCCCGGGGCTACAGCCGGGAATTGCCCCGCCTCGTCAATACCAGCTCCGCGGGACTGCCCCGCGTTTATGACATCATCCTCGAACTGTTGTGCCACGTGGATGCGCAGATGGATCAAGATCCACTCCGGGCCTTTATCACGGCCTATCAGGAGGTGGCTTCCCTGACTCTCGGGGAGCTGTGGGCCATTCCGATCATGATGCGTCTGGGTCTGATCGAGAATCTCCAACGGATCACCACCCGGCTGGTATCGGCAGAAGCAGACCGGGGTGAGGCGCACCAGTGGGTGGACCGTCTCCAGGAGATGGCGGAAGACAGCCCGTCGAATCTGGTGGTGGTAGTGGCCGATATGGCGAAAGCGGAGCTCCCCCTCTCCAGCGCGTTTGTGGCCGAATTCAGCCAGCGTTTGTCCCGCCACAGTCCCCTGCTGCATTTTGCCCGCAGCTGGCTGGAGCAGCGGTTGGCTGAAATTGGCACGTCCATCGAGGAGTTGATCCAGAAAGAAACTCAACTGCAGGCGGCCGACCAGGTCTCGGTCAGCCACTGCATCGCCAGTCTCCGCTTTCTGAGTGCGATCGATTGGAAGCAGTTTGTGGAGGACCTGAGCGGGGTGGATACCATCCTGCGGGAGGATCCCGCCGGAGTCTACTCTGAGATGGATTTTGCCACGCGGGACCGCTATCGCCATGCCGTCGAAACCCTGTCCCGGAACAGCAAGCTCCTGGAGCCGGAGGTCGCGCGGAAAGCCATCGGCCTGGCTGCCGCCGGGGCCCTCGCCACCAGCCCGGGGCACCGGACCGCCCACGTGGGATACTATCTGATCGACAAAGGGCAGCCTGTGCTGGAGCAGGCGGTGGAGGCCAGATGGCAGTGGCACACCCTGATCCACCGGTGCATCCAGTCCTACCCCTTGGCGTTTTATGCGGGTGGGATCGGGGTGGTCACCCTCGTGGCCACGATTGGATTTCTGCATCAGGCGCGGACGATGCAGGCGGGAGCCTGGGTCCACATTGGTTTTGCCCTCGTTTTTCTGATCTGCGCCAGTCAACTGGCGGTGGCCCTGATGAACTGGCTGAGCACCCTGCTGGTAAAGCCGAACCGGCTGCCCCGCTTGGATTTTTCGGAAGGCATTCCGGCGGAGTACCGGACCATGGTGGTGGTGCCCACCATGCTGACCCGCCTGGATGAGGTCGACCGCCTGATCGGGAGTCTGGAAATCCATCATCTTTCCAACCGGGGCGCCCACCTTCACTTTGCCTTGCTGACGGATTTCTGTGATGCCTTGACCGAGGTCACTCCCGAAGACGCTCCCTTGGTGGAAAGGGCCCGGCAGGGGGTCGAACAATTGAACCGGAAGTATGCCGGAGAGAGCCCGACGCTGTTTTTCCTGTTTCACCGGCCGCGCCGGTGGAACGAAGGTGAAGGCGTCTGGATGGGCTATGAACGCAAGCGGGGCAAACTCACGGAATTCAATGATCTCCTGCGCGGAGGTTCCCGGGAGTGCTTTTGTGAGATCACCGGTGAGACCTCCATCCTCCCGGCCATCAAATATGTCATCACTCTCGACACTGATACCCAACTGCCCCGCGATGCCGCCCGCCGTCTGGCCGGCACCATGGCGCATCCCCTGAATCGTCCCCAATTTGATGCCACCCTCGGCATTGTGTCGGAAGGATACAGCATCCTGCAGCCCCGGGTGGGTGTGAGCCTGCCTGGTTCCCGGCGTTCGTGGTTTGTCCGGATCTTTGCCGGGGATGCGGGGATCGATCCTTACACCAGGGAAGTATCGGACGTCTACCAGGACATCTTCCAGGAGGGATCATTCATCGGAAAAGGAATCTATGATGTGGAGGCTTTCCAACGGGCGATGCATGGCCGGTGCCCGGAAAACGCGGTCCTGAGCCATGATTTGCTGGAGGCCTGCCATGCCCGTTCCGCGTTGGTCAGTGATGTGGAATTCTACGAGGAATATCCTTCGCGCTACAACGTGGACATGGCCCGCCGCCACCGGTGGATCCGGGGCGACTGGCAGATCACCCAATGGCTCCTGCCGCGGGTGCCGGGACCGGGCGGCCAAAGCATTGCCAATCCACTCTCGGTGTTGTCGCTCTGGAAGATTTTCGACAACTTGAGGCGCAGTCTGGTGCCGATGGCTCTGCTGCTGCTGGTGCTGGGTTTCTGGCTGCTGCTCCCGGAACGGGGCTATTTTGGAGTGTTGCTGGTGGCGGCGATCATCATCCTGCCCGGTCTGGTGACGCGTTTGATCCAGTTGGCGCGGAAGCCCACAGACCTGCCCTGGCCGATGTATCTCCGGTCCGTGGCGGGCAGCAGCAGCCGTCAGCTCTGCCAGACCCTGCTCACGCTGGCCTTCCTCCCCTATGATGCCTACATCAGCGCCGATGCCATCGCGCGGACGCTGCTGCGCCTGCTGGTCACCAAACAACGGCTCCTGGAATGGAAAACCTCCAGCGATGCCGAACGCACCACGCGCAGCGATCTGACCGGATTTTATGCCACGATGTGGATTGCTCCAGTGCTGGGTCTGACGGCCGGATGCTGGCTGGCGGCCGGGCCGCAAGGCTTATGGAACGGGTCCCTGCCGGTTCTGGTGCTCTGGGCGGCGGCTCCTTGGATTGCGTGGTGGATCAGCCAGCCGATTGAAGCCCAGGCTTCCGATCTGACCGATGAACAACTCATCTTTTTGAGACGCACCGCCCGCCGGACCTGGCACTTTTTTGATACTTTCGTCACCGCCGGGGAAAACTGGCTGCCGCCGGACAATTTCCAGGAGGTGCCTGTTCCTGTGATCGCCTCGCGCACCTCACCCACCAATATGGGCCTCGCCCTGCTGGCCAATCTGGCGGCCCGGGACTTTGGTTATCTGTCGGTGGGCAGTCTGATCAAACGCACTCAGGACGCCCTTGGCACGATGGAGGGGCTGGAGCGCTACCGCGGGCATTTCTATAATTGGTACAACACCCGGACGCTTGAACGCCTCTATCCGCTCTACATCTCCAGCGTGGACAGTGGCAACCTGGCCGGACACCTCCTCACTCTGGGTGCGGGGCTGCGGGGACTGGCCGCCGAGAAAATTGCCGGTCCGCAAATCCTCCCCGGCCTGCGGGACACCGCGAGGATCCTCCGCGGTCTGACCGGGAAGCATCCCGTGCTGTCGCAGTTGGGAACTGTGCTGGACCGGGAGCCAACCACCCTGCCTGCCCTGCACGATGTTCTGGAGGAAGCCTTGATTCTGGCGATCCGGTTGGCGGACGACCTGACAGAGGACAAGGATGAAGTGAGGGCGTGGAGCGTGGCCCTGCAACGGGATTGCCGGGACCACCTGGAGGAGTTGCGTCTCATCGCGCCATGGCTCACCTTGCCGGCCGCCGCGCCAAGGGCAGGAACTCCTGCGACGCGGTCCGCCGGTCCGGAGGCGTTTCTCACTTTGCGGGAAGTTTCCCGGCTTGATCACCCCTCCAGCCCGTGGATGCAGGAAGGAGGCGGTCCTGACGCCTTGACCGAATGTCTGCGCGAAGCCAGTCGCGGGGCCCGGCAGCGCCTGGAAACCCTGGCTGATCTGGCAAGGCAGTGTGATGAGATGGCGGCGATGGATTTCACCTTTCTCTATGATCCGGTGCGGGATCTCTTTTCCATCGGATACAACGTTGCCGAATACCGGTGTGACGCCAGCTTTTATGACCTGCTGGCCTCGGAAGCCCGGCTCTGCAGCTACGTGGCGGTCGCCCTCGGGCAGGTCCCGCAGGATCACTGGTTCTCCATGGGACGGCTGCTGGTGGCGGCGCGGAGCGAGCCGATTCTCGTGTCCTGGAGCGGCTCGATGTTTGAATACCTCATGCCGATCCTGGTGATGCCGAACTATCAACACACCCTGCTGGATCAGACCTGCAAGGCCGCGGTTCAGCAGCAAATCATCTATGGAAAACGGCGCCGGGTGCCGTGGGGGATTTCCGAATCGGCCTATCGCCGCACAGACCAGCAGGGGAACTATCAATACCGGGCCTTCGGAGTGCCGGGGCTGGGCTTGAAGCGGGGGCTCGCGGAAGACCTCGTGATCGCCCCATATGCCACCGCCATGGCCCTCATGGTCGCGCCGCGCGAGGCATGTGAAAATCTGCAACTGCTGGCCGATGAGGGCCGGGCGGGGGACTATGGCTTTTACGAAGCGGTGGACTACACGCCCTCCCGGATGCGGCCGAAGGAGAAGAGTGCCACCATCCAATGCTTCATGGCGCACCACCAGGGCATGAGCCTGCTGGCCCTCGTGAACCTGCTGCAGGATTTCCCCATGCCGCGGCGCTTCATGGAATGTCCCCTGCTGAAGGCGGCGGACCTGCTGCTGCAGGAGCGCGTGCCTAAAACCGCCGCCAACGTCTTCACGGAGGACCTTGAATTGGAATCGGCCCGGACGGTTTCCTCCGGCGGCGAAAGCGTGATGCGGGTATTCACCAGCCCCACTCCGCCGGCTCCCGAAGTTCATCTGCTCTCCAACGGACGCTATCATGTCGCCATCACCAGTGCCGGCGGGGGTTACAGCCGGTGGCGTGATCTCGCGGTGACCCGCTGGCGGGAGGATGCCACGCGGGATTGCTGGGGATCGTTTGTTTACCTGCGGGACGTGGCCACGGGAGAGTTCTGGTCCACCTCCTATCAGCCCACCCTGACGGCGGTCAAAGGCTACGAGGCTATCTTCTCGCAGGCGCGGGCCGAATTCCGCCACCGCCAGGCCGGATTCCAGGTGCATGCCGAAATCAGCGTGTCGCCCGAGGATGATGTGGAACTGAGGAGGATCACGATCACCAATCATTCCCATACGACGCGGACGATCGAACTGACCACTTATGCCGAAGTGGTGCTCACCGCGGCGGCGGCGGATCATGCTCATCCCGCGTTCAGCAATCTCTTTGTGCAGACCGAGTTCCTGAAGGCGTCTTCGGCGGTGCTCTGTAGCCGGCGGGCCCGCTCCGAACTGGAAAAACCACCGTGGTTGCTGCACCTGATGGTGGGGCAGGGCGGCGATCAGGGAGCCATCTCCTGTGAGACCGACCGCTCGCGCTTTGTGGGACGCGGGGGCACCCTCGCCCAGCCCGCCGCGATGCAGAGCATCTCGCCTTTGTCCAACACGACCGGTTCCGTCCTCGATCCCGTGGTTTCCCTCCGGCGCACCATCACCCTGGCTCCGCATCAGACGGTGGTGGTGGATCTGGTCCTCGGCATGACAGAATCCCGGGAGACGGCCCTCGCCCTGGTGGAGAAATACCAAAGCGTCCGCATGGCCGACCGGGCCTTTGACCTGGCGTGGACCCACAGCCGCGTCATCCTGCACCAGCTCAATGCCACGGAGCAGGAGGCCCAACTTTACGTCAGGCTCGCCGGAGCCCTGATCTATGCCGATCCCGCCCGCCGCGCCGCGCCCGGCGTGCTGCGCCACAACCGGAGGGGGCAAAGCGGCCTCTGGAGTTATGGCATCTCAGGGGATGTGCCGATCGTCCTCCTGCGCATGAGCGAATCGGCCCGGATCGGCATCGCCCGACAACTGGTCCAGGCCCATGCCTATTGGCGCCTGAAGGGACTCACGGTCGAATTGGTGATCGTGAACGAGGACATTTCCCTTTACCGCCAGACCCTGCATGACGAGCTCACCTTGCTCATCGCCGGAGGGAATGAACCGCACATTATGGACAAGCCAGGAGGGGTTTTCGTGAGGCACCTCGACCAGATTCCCCATGAGGACCGCGTGTTGTTGCAGTCGGTGGCACGGATTTTTCTGGATGATGCCAAGGGAACCCTGATCGAACAACTGGAGCACCGCAATGTGTGGGACCCTGCGGTCCCGGCATTCCGCCCGACCCGCCTGCGATCCGTTCCGCTGCCCGTGCCCTTGCCTTCACGCGAACTGGTTTTCAGCAACGGGCTGGGCGGTTTCACCCGGGACGGTCACGAATATGTCATCACCCTGCAGCCCGGTCAGATGACCCCGGCCCCCTGGGTGAATGTGCTGGCCAATCCATCCTTCGGAACGGTCGTTTCCGAAAGTGGCCCAGCCTATACCTGGCTGGAGAATGCGCATGAGTTCCGGCTCACGCCCTGGAGCAATGATCCGGTGCAGGATACTCCCGGTGAAGCCTTTTATATCCGCGATGAGCAGACCGGGGAGTTCTGGTCGCCCACGCCTTTGCCGGCCCGGGGGGAGGCGCCGTATGTGATCCGTCACGGTTTTGGTTATACAGTTTTCGAGCACACCGGGAACGGGATAGTCTCTGAATTGTGGGTGTATGTGGCGATGGATGCGGCGGTGAAATTCACGGTGCTGAAGCTGCGCAATATTTCGGGGCGGGCGCGCCGCTTTTCGGTCACAGGATATTGGGAATGGGTTCTCGCCGACCTGCGGCAGAAAAGCCTGCTCCATGTGCAAACCGAGGTGGATCTCAAGACGGGAGCGCTGCTGGCCCGCAATTATTACAACACCGAGTTCCCGGACCGGATCGTGTTCCTCGACGTGGACGACGCAACCCGGACCGTCACCGGAGACCGGAAGGAATTCCTCGGCCGGAATGGCAGCTTCGCGGTGCCGGCGGCCATGCTGCGCTCGCGGCTCTCGGGCAAGGTCGGAGCGGGCATGGATCCCTGCGGGGCGTTGCAGGTGGCGTTTGACCTGGCCGATGGCGCAGAGCGCGAAATCAGCTTTCGCTTCGGGGTCGGCCGGAACCCCGCGGAGGTGCAGGAGCTGATCCACCGATTCCGCCGTGTCAACGCCAGCCGCGCCGCGCTGGAAGGAGTCTGGTCATGGTGGAACCGGACCCTCGGGGCGGTGAATGTGGACACCCCCGATGCCTCGGTCAATGTCATGGCCAACGGCTGGCTGCTCTATCAAAACATGAGCAGCCGGCTCTGGGGGCGGACCGGGTTCTATCAATCCGGAGGCGCCTACGGATTCCGGGATCAATTGCAGGACGTGATGGCCCTCGTGCATGCTGAACCGGCCCTGACCCGTGAACACCTGCTGCGTGCCGCCAGCCGGCAGTTCCTGGACGGCGATGTGCAGCATTGGTGGCATCCCCCGGTGGGGCGCGGGGTGCGCACGCAGTTTTCCGACGACTTTCTCTGGTTGCCGTATGTGACCTGCCGCTATGTGGCCTGTCTGGCTGATACCGGAGTGCTCGACGAGCAGGTCCCCTTTCTGGATGGCAGGCATCTGCAGGCCGGGGAGGAGGCTTATTATGATTTGCCCAACCGCGCTGGGGAGTCGGCCACCCTTTATCAGCACTGTGTGCGGGCCATTGAACATGGCCTGAAATTTGGTGAGCACGGCCTGCCGCTGATGGGATGCGGCGACTGGAATGATGGCATGAACCTTGTGGGCAAGGACGGACGCGGGGAGAGTGTCTGGTTGGCATTCTTCCTGTTTGATGTCCTGATGCAGTTTTCCACGCTGGCGCAAGCCCGCCAGGACACCGCCTTTGCCGAACGCTGCCTGGCAGAAGCCCGGGGCCTCCAACAAAACATTGAAAAGCATGCCTGGGACGGGCAGTGGTACCGCCGCGCCTGGTTTGACAGTGGCGAGCCGCTGGGTTCCTCCATCAATCCGGAATGCCAGATTGATTCCCTGCCGCAGAGCTGGTCGGTGCTTAGTGGGGCTGGAGATCCCGCCCGTTCCCGGCAGGCCATGCAATCCGTGGATCACCGTCTCGTCCGCCGCGACGCCGGACTTATTCAGCTTTTTGATCCTCCGTTTGATACCTCGGCGCTGAATCCGGGCTACATCAAAGGCTACATTCCCGGGGTGCGGGAGAACGGGGGACAATACACCCATGGAGCGCTCTGGACCGCCATGGCCTTTGCCAGGATGGGGGACACGGAACGCGCATGGGAACTGTTCGCCATGCTGAATCCGGTCCATCACGGCGCCACATCCAAACAAATCGCCATCTACAAAGTCGAGCCCTACGTGGTGGCGGCGGATGTCTACGGTGTCGACCCTCACACCGGCCGGGGCGGTTGGACTTGGTATACCGGTTCTGCCGGATTGATGTACCGCCTCCTGATCGAGACCCTGCTGGGGATCAACCGGGAAGGCGACCGCCTGCGGCTGGTGCCCCGGATGCCGGCCGCGTGGAATACTTACAAAGTCCACTACCGCTTCCGTCAGACGGTCTATCATATCACTTTCACCCGTCAGGCTGCGGAGACGATGACCGCTCCCCAACTCCTGCTGGACGGCGTGCTGCTGGCAGGGGAGTTGCTCCCTCTGATTGATGACCAGCGGGAACACCGGGTCGACTTCAGGATCAATTGAATCATTCCTCGGCCGGACCGCGAGGCCGCGTCATCCCCCGTGGGGGAAACGCTGCCGTCGGCGGCACCTCCTTTGGTGGGGTTGCACCCCATGGGCAGAAGCGGTTTGCAGCCACCGCATGCCACCGATCATGCGGGATCTTCTCTCTCCGGGATGACGATTGGACCGGAACCCTCCTCCATGAAAGACGCCTTCTATACATTCATCGAGATCAACGGAACCTCCAGTACGTCGATCGGGGATGCGATCAACTGGGCTATCAAACGGGCGCATGAAACGCTCCGGAACCTGCGCTGGTTTGAAGTGATGGAAACCCGCGGAAAGATCAAACCCGGGAAGTGGAGCAATGGCAGGCCACGATCAAGGTGGGGGTTTCCCTGGCGGATTGATCGCTGCCAATCCCGTCCACTCCAGGGATGGGCTGCGGTGTATTGTCAGGAGGAAGCCCGCGTTCCGGACCTGACTCCATCCCTCTGGAATGGGGCTGGTCAAACCTGGCTGGAAACCAACTCGGGCATGGGTTGCCAGCCATTTACCAGGTAGTGGGGACGGCCCGAGAGGTCAGGCAGGGTGACGCGGTTGGGATCAATGCCGAGCTGGTGATACAAGGTGGCGAAGACTTCGCCGAAGTGCACCCCGCGTTCCGCAATCTCGCCGCCGAGGCGGTCTGTCGCGCCGATCACCTGACCGGTCTTCATCCCTCCACCCGCCAGCAGAGCACAGCCCAGTTGGGGCCAATGGTCCCGGCCCGCATCCTTGTTGATCTGCGGGGTGCGTCCGAACTCCCCCCAGGCCACCACCGCGACATCCTGGTCCAGCCCCCGCTCATGCAGATCCTCCACCAAAGCGGCCATGGCCTGATCGAAGAGCGGCAGATGGGTGAGCAGTTCGCTGTGGTTGTTGCTGTGAAAGTCCCACCGTCCAAAATTCAGGGTCACGCAGCGGGCTCCCGCCTCCACCAAACGCCGTGCCATCAGGAAGTGCCCGCAATTGCGGGGGGCGCCGTCCCCATAGTTTTTTGGATCGCCACTGCCGTAACGTTCCCTCACCCTGGCTGGCTCACGGCTCAAATCGAGGGCCTCCATCAATTTGCTGGAAGTCAGGATATTGAAAGCCTGCTGGTTGAAGTCATCCAGTCCCTCCACCACTCCACTGCGGTCGATTTCACGGCGGAAGTTATCAAATCCGGTCAGCAGGGCCTGGCGGTCGGCAAGGCGATCGAGGGAGATGCCGTTCAGCACCAAATCCTCCATGCCGGGTCCATTGGGACGGAAAGCGGTCTGCATCGGGCCGAGAAAGCCGGGATGCCCGGGCGATCCGTAAGGGGGATGCCCGGCTTTGGGAGCCAATCCCACGAAGGCAGGAATGGCAGGGGTGGCCGGTCCCTGAAGCTTGGATAGCACGGAGCCCATCGAAGGCCAGCCCCCCGGTGGCTGGTTGGAGGTCGGCCGGCCTGTATAGCAAATGAAGGAGTCGTGATCTCCGCTGGGCGACCCATACATGGTCCGGACCGGCACCAGCTTATCCATGATTTTGGCGCAACGGGGCATGTGTTCCGAAATCTGGATTCCTGGAACATTGGTCCGGACGGGCCGGTGCGGGCCACGGATTTCGCTGGGGGCATCCATCTTCAGGTCGAACATGTCCTGATGGGGTGGGGCTCCCGCCAGGTAGATCATGATCACCGCCTTATGCGACCGCCGGATGCCGGCGAGCTGCTCGGCCTGGAGCAGTTGGGGAAGCGACAGGCCACCAAGGGAGAGCCCGCCGATCCGCAGGAAATCGCGCCGCGAAATGCCGTCGCAAAGAGGGCCGCCGGACGGTCCGGTAAGAGTCAGCATAGGGTGATCATGGTTGTTGCTCGAAAGGCCATCCTTAACCTTCTGTAAATCTTACGCTGGGCATGGGCCCACTCTTCCACCGCAGGCCTTGCCGGCGGTCACGGCGCGCCGGAGCCCCGGCTGATGCCAAAACAAACCACGATTACCGGGGGGGGGCGCTTTGCACGCAGGTTGTAAAACAGGCAGGCGGCTTAACTACAGGGGCGCACCGGACAGCGCAGCTTAAATTAGCCGGTCGGTGGCCGGACTTTGGGGTCCACCTCACCGCCAACCGGTTTGAGGCGGTGGATTGCGTTGGAAATTGATCAATCGAGGTTCGCCTGCGGCGGAGTTGGGCCACGATTCAGGGGGAGTTGGGCGTTGCAGAAGCGATGTTGGGAGGTATCAGGTCATTTTCCATCCGATTGCTTGCTTTGCCATACCTGCCGTGCCCTCAAAAAAACGAATTGCCCGCAAGAAACCGAAACCGGAAGATGCGCTGCCGGCGGCGCAGGATTGGCGGAGCACCGATGAGCAGGAAGTTTTACGCCGGCAACTGAGGGCGAGGGAGGAACGGATGGCGATCCGGAATCTGGAGGGGATGCATCCGGTCTTTTCCAATTTTCAGGTGAAGTCGGATAGCGGAATGGTGTATCAGGTGGAACTGAGGGATGTGAGGGAACGGATGTTTTCCTGTACCTGCGCGGACTTCCGGAAGAATGGTCTGGACACCTGCAAGCATGTGGAGGCGGTGCTCATTTATGCGGCGAAGAAAGCGGGCAAAGCGGGTTGGGCGAAAGCGTTGCTGGAGGGGTCGCAGCGGATTGAGGTGATGGAGGATCCCCAGTATGGACTGCGGGTGTGGCGTGGTCAGGAATCGCTCCCCAGGATGGTGCGGGGGATGTTTGACGTGCATGACGGCAGCTTGCTGAGCCGGGTGCCGCCGGAAGAGGCGATGGATGCGCTGGAGCGTTTGCGGGCGGCGGATTTCCCCCAACTGCGGATTTCGCAGGATGTCACGCTGTGGCTGGAAGCGCGGGCGGCGGCGGCGGAACGGCTGCGGCTGCGGCATGATTATGAGCAGAAGGTGCATCGCGGGGAATGGCCGCCGCAGGAAACCCTGGTGCCGTTGTTTCCCTATCAACGGGAGGGGATGCTGCATCTGGCCTTCAAGGAGCGGGCTCTGCTGGCGGATGAGATGGGATTGGGCAAGACCATCCAGGCCATTGCAGCCTGTGCCCTGCTGCACCGGCTGGGAAAAGCCCGGCGGGTGCTGGTGGTGACTCCGGCCTCACTGAAGGCGGAGTGGGAGGAGCAGATCGGAAAGTTCACCTCGTTGCCTTGCCGTATGGTCTTCGGCGGACGGGCTTCGCGGCTGGCCTGTTATACGGAGGATGCGCCATTCTTCACCATCGTGAACTACGAGCAGATGGTGGCGGATACGCTCGATGTGAACAGCCGCCTTCAACCTGACATTGTGGTCCTGGATGAGGCGCAGCGGATCAAGAACTGGAACACGAAAACGGCGCAGGCCATCAAGCGGCTGGAAAGCCGTTATGCTTTTGTGCTGACGGGCACGCCGATTGAGAACCGGATTGATGAACTGTATTCGTTGGTGGATTTTCTGGATGCCCGCGTGCTGGGGCCGCTGTTCCGCTTCAACCGGGAGTTCTATGATTTGGATGACAAGGGGCGGCCGAAAGGCTATCGGAATTTGCAGGAGCTGCATGCCCGCATCGGTCCGCTGATGCTGCGGCGGCGGAAGGCGCAGGTGGAGGCGGAGTTGCCGGACCGGACCGACCGGAATCATTTTGTGAGCCTGACGCCAAACCAGCGGGCGAATTATGCAACGCACGAGGAGAAGGTGGCGAAGCTGGCGCAAATGGCGAAGCGCCGTCCGCTGCGCCCGGAGGAGTCGCAGCGCCTGCTGAGGGAGTTGGCGATGATGCGGATGATCTGTGATACCAATTTCATTTTGGATGCGGAGGACCGGGAATCGCCCAAGGTGGATGAATTGCGCAAAATTCTTGAGGAAGCGCTGGCCAATGATGGGGTGAAAGTCATCATCTTTTCCGAGTGGGAGCGCATGTTGGATCTGGTGAGGGGACTGTGCCGGGAATTGGGGGCGGGTTTTGCCTGGCACACCGGCAGCGTGCCGCAGCAGAAGCGCCGGCTGGAGATCAATGCCTTCAAAAACGATGCTGACTGCCGGGTCTTCCTGAGCACCGATGCCGGGGCCACCGGATTGAATCTGCAGGATGCCAGCGTGGTGATCAATTGCGACCTGCCATGGAATCCAGCCAAGTTGGAGCAACGCATCGCCCGGGCCTGGCGCAAGCATCAGACGCGGGCGGTGACGGTGATCAATTTGATTGCGGAGAATACCATCGAACACCGGATGCTGGGCACCCTGGCGGACAAAATGAAGCTGGCGGAGGGAGTGCTCGACAACGGGGGGCTGGACACCATGGATCTGCGCGGTGGACGCGATTCCTTCTTCAAGCGGCTGGAGCAAATCCTGGCATCCCCCGGGGTGGGGCGTGGCAGTCCGGTGGAAGTGCCCCGGACGCCGCCGGATCCCGCTTTGGCGCTGGCGCAGTCCGCGGCTTTGGCGCTGGGGCCGCAGCTTTGGAAATGTGAGGAGCGCGCGATGGGTGCGGGGAAGCCACCGGTATGCCTGGTGGTGGTGGAGCGCGATCCGGCGGCGGCGCGGGATCGGTTGAAGCAGGTAATTGAAGAGGCTGGAGAGCGCCAGGTCATTGAAGTGCTGGACCGCCCTGGCTACGAAAGCCTGCAACGCCTCGCGGCAGCGGGGTTGATCCAATTTACGGCGGCGGCGCGTGAACTTTATCCGGAAGCACAGGCGGTTGGTCCTGCTTCTCTGGCGGCTGAGGCGATCTCGCAGATCATAACGGTGACGGATGCCGCATCGCACCAGCTCCGGTTGGCAGGGGTGTTGCAGAGCCAGGGCTTTGTCGCGGAGGCCCGGGCCTCGATGGAGGCGGCGGCGCTGGCGCTGGCTGGCGGATTGGCCGTGGCGGCGGGGGTGCCGGAGCCGCAGGATTTGGTGGAGGCCTTTCAGGAGGAGGCTATAAGCCGGTGGGAGTGGTGCGGGCTGCTGGTTCAGACGTTGGCCGGGCCGGATGCCGTGCCTTTTGCGCCGGTGCATGAGGCGTTGCGGAAAACCACGGCACGGTTGCGGGGAAAGGTGGAAAGGCCTCTGATTTAAGTTGGTTTTTAAGGGTATGATGAAATCTCTCAGTCGCCGCGTTTTTCAATTGGTAGGTCAGGAATATTTCCGGCCACTGACGCGACCCTCTGCGCCGGTGTATGTCGACTGTTCAGACCGCCTCGTGGAGGAGGCGGGGGATGCGGCACGGTTGCCGCATGGGGAGGCACTTTCGATCATCCGGGAAGTGATTGCCCAGCATCCCGGGGTGGTGCTGAGCGAGGATGAGGGCGCGGCGTTGCGGGATGCCCGGCAGAAAGCCTCGGCCTTTTTCAACCGGATGCTGGCGGCAGGGTGGCTGGAGGAACAGACCCTGGGCCTGCAGGATCGCTGGGTCCTGATTTCGCCAGGCCTGCGTCCCCTGCTGCGGCTGCTCCGGCAATTGGCCGAGGATGATGCCGCGGAACTGCGGACCTTCGCGGACGCACTGCGCAGTGTTTGCGAAACCCTGTCCGTGCCCGGGGTGCTGGATCCGGCTTTGCACGCCGGTGATGTCTTGCGGTCCACCGTCACGGATCTGAATCAGCGCCTGGAACATGCCATTGAGCAGCTTCACAGTGTCGAAAAGCTGGTTAGTCTCTTCGAGCAACGGCAGCGGCAATCCGCCACCGCCGTGGAGACGCTGCAGGTGTTTTATGGCGAGTTCGGTCAAGGACAGCATATGGTTTGTTACGATGCGTTGCGGCGCGGCGGGCTGCTGCCCAGGCTGATGGTGGCCCGGTCGCTGGTGGCGGACGCCCGCGACGATGTTCTGGTGAAACAGCGGTTGGCCGAGGGATTTGCCAGTCATTACCGGTGTGATGAAACCGAGGCCTGGCTGCTGGCCTCGACGGCGCTGTTGAAGCTGGAACGTGCCCTGGGCGGATTGCGTCAGCGGGCGGAGGCGATCGATGCCCGCATGGCCGCCTTCAACCGGCTCTCCCAGCAGCGCTATCGTTATCAAACCGAGTTGCGCGGCCGCCGTCCGGAGATTGTGAAATCCTTCTGTGAAGCCATCAATCTACAGCACGCGGGCCAGCGGTTCCGCGACCTCGCGGAGGCTACTCCGGATTTTGTGCCGCGTTGTCCGGAGGTGAAATTCTGCTTCGGGGTGGAGTCGCTTTGGAAGAAACGCAAGGCCCGGGCTCTCACCGATCTCTCCTTCACCTCCGGCCGGGCCACCGCCGCAGATGCCGCCGCCGTCCTGGCGGGTTGGCAGGAAAAGCAACGCCTTGCCCTGACTCCGCAACGCGCGGCCCGCCTGCTGGAGCGACTCCTGCCGGCCGGAACGCAGCGGATCGCCAGCGATCAGTTTGCCCTGACTGGGATCGATGAATTGTTGGATCTGCTGGCCCTCGCCGCCTACGACCACGCGCCGGTGGCGGGCGGTCGCAGCATCAGTTGGTCCGTCACCGGCCCCCGCCGGACCGATGGGCTCCATCCTGACACGCTCCCCCGCGATGCCCAGGCCGGCTGGAGCATTGACCACATGGAAATTGAACGCACCCGATGAACTCCCCTGATTCTACTCCTTCCCCCGCCCGTGAAGTTTCGCCCCTGTGGCCCTCGTTCTGGTTCGACGTGCCGGAAGAGGACCGCGCACCCATCCGTGATGTGCTGGCGGAACTGCTGGGACGCGGGGTGATCCTGGGCAGTGAAGGCAGTGGGCGCGAGCTGTTCCTCCTGATCCGGGATCATTATCAAGCGCACTTGGCCGATTACCTCGCCCCGTTGGGGCTGGAGTTGATCGTCGATGAGGAAACGCCGCTGCTGCAGGCCAGGCCGCGCACGGAGGCCTGCCAATTGCTCAGCACGTTTTCCCGGGATGAGACGCTGGTGATCCTCACCTTGTGGCGACTTTGGGATGATGAACAGGCATCGGGTTCTGCGGCGGCGGTCATCATTACGGTGGACGACCTGTGGAACCGCCTGCGGATCTTTTTTGACCGCATTGAGCCACCCGAGAAATCGCAGATTGAAAGCATCCTTGCCAAGCTCCGCCGCCATCGTCTCGTCCGGACCCACAAACCAGAAACGATGACCCATGCGGGTGAAATGCAGATCGAGATTCTGGCCAGTCTTTCCCGGGTGATTCCTTTTGATGATCTGGAAGCCTGGCTCCAGCGGGTGGACCTGTGCCAGCCGGCACTTGGGGAACCAGCGCTTCCAGCCGGAGCTTGACAGCCGGGGCCTGAAGCACCGCCCCCGGGTGGAAAGTTCCCTTGCGCCGGGGGGGGCATCCGGCGGATGGGAAAGAGGAACGCTTTTCC
>CAIZWU010000357.1 GCA_903936775.1 uncultured bacterium
AGCAGAATCCTGTCAAAAGTTTCTGACAAAATTGTGCCCGCCAGAGTGGTGCCATCCTTCAAGGTCACCGTGGCCATGCCATAACCGGGCGCGATGACCGCCGAAGGATTGGCGAGGGCTTCCAGCAGATACGGGGCAGGATGCAGCCGCCCGATGCTTTCCAGCGGCGGCCCGACCTCGCTGCCCGCTCCCTTCTGGAACCGGTGGCAGGCCACACAGTTGGCGGCGTTGTTTTCCAGAGCAACAACACGTCCGGCCGCAGCATCTCCGCCAATGAGACAATCCGCCAGAGCGGCCAGGGGATCGGAGGAAGCGGCGAGTTTTTTCCGGCGGGCCTCCAGAGCATCGGCCAGAGGGGGAACTTCAGCGGCGCGGGACGAGGCCGCTTCGATCACATCCAGCCGGAGGCCGGAGGGCACCGCTGCAGCATCCCCGGCGGGCGTTAGCAAATCGATCAACAGCCCGTCAGCTTCCGCGCCTCGCATCCCGGGGAGTTGGGCGATGGCGGCCTGCTGTTCCGCCAGACTCCCTTCCTGAATCAGTCGGGCCGCCGCCGCGATCCCGGCCGGGGCATCCACGGCCAGCAGTTGTATCAGGGCCTCAATCCTCAGGGCGGACTGGGACACATCCCCGAGCAACCGGAGGAGGACGGGGCGGCGCTCCATGGCACCGGGATGCTGGCGGGCGAGGAGGCGGAGGGACTGCAGCCGGACATCCGGCGGGGTGGTTTGGTCCAGCGCGGCGGCGGCGGTGATGGCGGCGGGCACCTCGAGATTGAACACAGCCATAACTTGCAGGGACAACGCTTTCCGGGCCGGGTCTGGCAAGGAGAGGAGCGCGGGCTGCAGGGGCTGCAGGGCGGAGCGCACGGCAGCGGCGTCACGGACTGGGAAGGGACGGGCGCAGCCATCCATGCGATCGAGCGCGGGTGGTTTGATCCATAGCCCAAGCAGCGTCAGCGCTTCCTCCTGAGGACCGGGCACAGGGGTGGCCGCTCCCTTTTTGGCTCCGGGGGTGAGGCTGGGGAAGGACAGGCCGGGCCTGACGGCAAAGCGCGCGAGACGGGCGGCGGCTTCCGGGGTGCCGAGCCGGTAATTGGCATTGATCGCCCGGCGCAGGGCCCGTTCCTCGCTATTCGCCGGAGCGGTGTCCAGCCAGGCAGCGAGAGCAGGCAGGGCTTCGATGATGCCGTTGTCATCATGAATGGCCCCTGCGGCCTCCGCGGCAATGGCCGGATCGCTATCCGTCAGGAAACCGGCGGTAGCCGGACTAGCGAGACGGCCCAGCACCAGGCAGGCGGCGAGGCGCACCTCCGGTTTGGGGTGTTGGGCCAGGGGAGCGAGCATTTCCGGGCTGGCGGTGCCGGTGAGGCCGGTGACCACGGCATGGCGCAGGATGGCATCCTCACGGGAAAGGTCTTCCGCCATCCTGAGGAGCGCCGGCAGGGACCCGGGAGTACGTTGGCGGCCCACTGCGAGCGCCGCCTGCATCCGGACCCTCGGCGAAACGTCTGACAGGAGCTTGAGCAGCGGCGCAGTCAGCGCTGGGGCGGCGGTGGTTTCAGAAATGACTTTGGAGGCCTGGGTGCGGATTTCTGGATCGGCATCGGTGAGGGCAGCAGCGAGCAAGGTTTCGTCCCGCCAGGCTTTGCCGCGCAGGCCCTGGCCGAGTCCCCACAAAGCATGGATGCGGGCCAGCTGCGGGGCTTGGCCGTCAGTGAAGGTATCGGTCAGGACCTGCCATGCCTTGCGGCGGGCTAGTTCACCCTGGGCTCCCCCGCGCAGGCGTGAGTCAGCGTGGGCCAGCAAGGTTTGGAGCGCCGCCGGCTCCAGTTTGGAAAACCCTCCGGAAAGCCGGGTTTTGACTTCGGCCCGCAATGGATCGATTTCGTCAGAAGCCACATCCATGCGCCACACCGCGCCTTTCCCGTCCAGCGGATAACCGCCGTCCCAATCCGCGAAATACAAGCCCCCATCGGGCCCCCAGCTCATGCCGATGCCCATGATGCCGCTGGAAACCACCACATCCTCCGCCAACCGGAAGGAGGCCCCATCCGGCTCCAGACGCAGCGCATTCATTTTGCCGGAGGGGAATTGATTGAGGAAAAACCAGCCGCGCCATTCCGGACCAAGCGCGGTGCCGGGATGGTGCTCAAAACCCGACGGACCATCATGGCTCAGAGCGATGGGGGGAGTCAGAAACAGGGGCTGCCCGTCATGCCTCGTCTGCCAGCGGCCCTCGGCCATCCAGGGATTCCATCCATTGTGATATTGCCACGCGAAGCGCCACCCGGCGTCGCTCTGCTCGATGATATACACGAGCCGCTCCTTCTCGCCGGGTTTGTCAGCATCGTTGTCCACCCCGAACATATTGCCGTAGTCGTCGAAGGCGATTTCCTGCACGTTGCGCAGGCCGTGCGCGAAGATTTCGAAACCGCTGCCATCCGGTTCGCAGCGCAGCACGCAGCCTTCATGCGGACGGGCGGCGCGGGAGCCATCGGGCATCAGGACGTTCACTCCCTTGTCCCCGATGCTCCAGTAAATGCGTCCATCCGGCCCCATCCGCAGGCCATGCATATCGTGTCCGGCATAGGCAATATGGTGTCCGAATCCGTGGACAATGCTTTGCCGCTGCTCCGCGACGCCATCGCCATCGGCATCTGTCAGCTTCCACACATCAGGGGCAATGGTGCTGTAAACCGATCCTTCATGCGCCATCACCCCGGCGGCGATGCCGGTGACCTCCGTGCGGAAATCCGTGGCGAAAACGGTGGAGGCATCCGCCCTGCCATCCCCATCCTGATCCGTGAGTTGAAGGATGGATTCGGTCGGCACGGTGAGGTCCATCCAATCCACCGAACCGTCCTTGTTGGCATCCGTCAGACTACCTGTGGGGCCGCGCAGTTTCCCCGGAGCGAGCACTTCGTGGAAGAAGGCGCGTTTTTGCCCGATGTCTTCCAAAGCCACATCGCGAGGCACCCAACCGGTCCACTCCCGGATATCCAGATCGCCCACTTTCCGCCGGGTTGTCAGGGTGACGTAGACCCGGCCCTGGTCATCCACGGAACAGGCCACCGGGTCCGGCACGGAAATCTTGCCGGACCAACGCTCCGCCTTCAGCGGCGGCCGCTGGGCGATGGCATAGCCGGACAAGGCGAACGCCAGCAGAACCGGCAGGGAGGAAAAACGGGGCATGGCGGAACGGACCATAACGAGGTGGAAGGACTGAAGCTTCAAGAGATGGCCCGCTACCGTATGGCCCGCCCGGCTTCAGGAAATCAGGCCGTTTTGACGCGTCCTGCCACCGCGGCTTGGATTTCCTGATAGAGCGCGGTCATTTCCGGAATGCCGGCTCCGTCGGCGAGGGCCTGGCGGACGGGCTCCCCCCAGATGGCTTCGACCTCGACCGGACGGTTTTCGACGAAATCGATCATGCTGCTGGGTTTGTAGGGGCCCATGGCGGGGGTGCGGGAGATTTGATAGTCGGCCCAGCCTTCCGGCAGGGGATGGCCCAGCGCCGCCGCCGCCGCCACGGCTTCATCGGCCAGCACCCGGGCGCGGGCCGCCAGCGCGGGATTGCCCAGGATGTCAGAGGTGGTGATCCCCCCGCCGGTGATGGCGAGGCCGTTGAAGGGAATGTTCCACACCAGCTTTTTCCACCGCACCACGGCCAGGCTCGGCTCCACCCGCGACGGGATCAGGCAGGCATTCAGCAGGGCACTGATTTGTTCGGTGCGCGGGCGTGGGCCGCCCACAAATTCCCCCAACGCCACATCACCATCCGAGATATGGTCGATCACGCCGGGCGCGAGGCGGTTAATGCACACAAAACAAACCCCGCCCAGCACCTGATCCGCCCGGTGCAGCGAAGCCAGATGGGCTTCATTCCCCAGACCGTTTTGCAAGGTCACGATGACCGTGCCGGGATGCAGCAGGGGCGGCAACAGGTTGGCGAGATCGGCATTGGCGGTGGTTTTGAGTGCGATAAAAACCAAATCGCAGGGCCCCAGCTCCGACGTGCTGCCGAAGGCCTGCACGACCGGCAAGGCAAAATCCCCGGCACAGCTTTTGATTCCCAGACCGTGCTCCCGCACATGGGCAAGATCCGCCCGCATCAGGAATCTGACATCATGCCCATGCTGCGCCATCCGCGCCCCATAATAACAACCCATCGCTCCGGACCCAATGATGGCGATACGGGGACGGGCGGGGAGGAGATTGGAATCGGAGTCAGACATAGGGCAGGGAAAGTGGCCGCACCAAAGGGCACAAAAGACCGGAAGGCAACGCAGAGGAAGGGGTCGCTCCTTTCCGCCTTTCCAGCCCTCGGTGACCTCGCCTGCGGCTCCTTCCGTGGCATTGCGGGTCTGCTCAACCCATGCTTGGGTGGCTTTTTCCATGGCAGAACTCGGCAAACGCAATTCCCTCACCGTCCTCCGCGAATCCGCGTCCGGACTTCATCTCGACGGCGGCCCGGACGGCGAAATCCTCCTGCCCGGCCGGGAGATCCCGCAGGGTACCCGCCTGGATGACAAGCTCGACGTCTTCCTTTACCGCGATTCCGAAGACCGCCTCATCGCCACCACCGCCACCCCGCTGGTCATGGTCGGCGAATTCGCCGCCTTGGAGGTGGTGGACTACCGCCCGGGCACCGGCGCTTTCCTGAACTGGGGCCTCGGCAAGGATCTGCTGCTCCCCATCCGCGAGCAAACCGAACACATCACCGTCGGCGACCACGTCCTCGTGCATGTCTACGTGGACAACCGCAGCGAGCGCATCACCGCCACCATGCGGCTGGACCGTTTCCTCGACAAGACCCCGCCGTTTTACGACAACGGCCAACCGGTTTCCCTGACGATCGCCAACGAAACCCCGCTGGGCTGCAAAGCCATCGTCAACAACCAGCACTGGGGCCTGTTATATCACACCGACCTCGCCTTTCCGCTGATCCCCGGCCAGCAGGTGGAAGGTTATGTCCGCGCCCTGCGGGAGGATGGGAAAATCGACCTCTGCCTCGACCCCATGGGCTACCAGCGCGTCAAGCCGCTCGCCCAGCAGATCCTTGCCATCCTCGAAACCGGCGGCGGCTACTCACCCTACGACGACAGCAGCAGCCCCGAGGAAATCCGCGACGTTTTCCAGACTAGCAAAAAGGCCTTCAAACAAGCCCTCGGCTCTCTCTTCCGGGAGCGCCGCATCCGCTTCGAAAAACCCGGCATCCGCCTGAATCCCCACAACCCGCCCAAACGGCGATCCTGACAAGGCGGGGCTTTATGGGAGCCCGGAAGGTGAGGCTCAAAGTTCTTCTTCCGGGATCGGAACAATCTTCATCAAACTGCGTTGCAGGCCCAGCTTCAAGGTCTGATTCCCATGGAGGGGAATGACCAATCGCTCCATCTTTCCTTCCTGGGTGTAGATGTGGTGACTGCCATTGATCCGGGCCAGCCGCCATCCCTTGTCCTCTGCCAGTTGGGCGAACCGTTTGCCACTCACCGACTTCATACCGCGACCTCAAGCACCCGGCCTCCGGAAAGAACCTCCCCGTCCTCCGCCGCCAACAGCCAGCCTTCGATGGCCTCGTGCAAATTAGATTCCAGTTCCACGAGGGATTCCCCCTGCGTCACGCAGCCGGGCAATGCGGGAACTTCCGCCCAAAACCCTCCTTCCTCCGCCTCGTGAATGATAGCCTTCAATTTCATGAGTAGAAGTTACTTTAAAATTCAAAGGGAGGCAAATTGTCTCTTATTTGCCCCAGCCGGCCTCGGAACACTCACCTCCCCCAGACGGCCTTGCGACCGGCGGAAGTAAATCCCCGGTTATTGACCGGGCAATGGACTTCATCCAAGCTGCCCAGAAGATAGGTGGCCCACTCTGCCCTGCCCGGTGTGGAAAAACACGGAATGGCTTACCGGAGCTAGGCAACTCCGCTCACGCATATGGAAATGGCATCGGCGTCAGGCCGAAGTTACATGAATTCACGGTGGCGCCGGAAAGTTCCGCAGCCACCGCATCTGCTTCGAAAATTCCAGCATTGCTCACCCGCCGAAACCGCAGCGTCAGGATCGAAATTTGGAACGTGGGAAAACTGGATAGACAGGATTTTCCGCGGCGCCCCTCACGCTCCCAACGCCGGATCGCTCCAGCCGGGTTGGCCGTCTTCGAGGCGGCCGGCAAGGCGTTGTTCCCAGCCGGGGAAATCCGGCAGGGTGAGGCGGAGGTCATACCAGCCGTGGGTGGGGCGGCAGTCACAGACCAGGCTAGCCGAGGCTTCACCGTGGCCTGAGGCTTGGAGAGTGAGGATTTGGAGGGGTTGGCCGCAGGCGTTATCCTGCACTTGGAGGGTGACCTGCTCCGGTAGTTTGCGGCCGCTCACGGTGAGCGTGAGCTGATGCCGAGGGGCTGCGGGAAAGTTTTCCGCCAGCCTAACGGTGATCTCCGGGTCTGCGGCGGCGGTGCTGTAGGCGCGGAAGAAACCGTTGGGGCCGTGGACATGCAGACGGCAGCGGGCATCCGGGAAACCGGCCAGCGCCCAGGTGCCGGTCACTTCCGCCCCGGCGGCGGCCGTGTAGGCACGGGGGCGGATTTCCTGCCGGGGGCCGGTGGAGCCGGGTGGCGCTGGGGCGTAGACGTGGAAGGCAGCCCCGGCAGAGCGGTCACCAAAACGGTCGCGTCCGGCGGCGAACCGCAGCGAGAAAATGGTGCCGTCCGCACTGAGCTTGGGCGTGACGGAGAGTTCGTAGGGCAGACCAGGGGAAGGACGCACTCCGGGTTCCTGCCGGGGCAGCCGCGGTGAGGGGCAGGCGTTTTGTCGGATGTTTGTCAGTTCGGCAGGAGACAAGGGCGTGGTGCCGGGCATCGGCTTGAACTGTGCCTGGTGCAGGGAGCCCAGCCACGCGGTGCGTTCGACGGGGGCGGGCAGCGGCACAGGTTCGCCCTGCCAGGGTTGGAAAACGGAAGTGAGGTCGCCGCAGACGGCGCGGCGCCATGGGCTGATGTTCGGTTCGCGGACTTCACGGCCGGTTTTTTTCGTGAGCCAGGTTTCGAGGAATTGCAGGATGGAGGTGTGGTCGAAGACCTGGGAACAAACGGCCCCGCCCCGGCTCCACGGCGATGCGATCAGCAGGGGCACGCGGTAACCGAGGCCGATGGGGCCTTCGGCGAGGGCTCCTTTGGGATTTTTTTGCCGCCAGGCCTCTTCCTGGGCGGCGGAGATGAATTCCGCCTCCGCATGGAGTCCCGGCGAGGTGGCGCCGGTGTCGGGTTGGCCGGGAACCGGCGCGGTAAAGGGCGGCACGTGATCGAACCAGCCGTCGTTTTCATCATAACAGAGGATGAAAATGGTCTTGCGCCAGATCTCCGGATTTTTGGTGAGGATATCGAAAGCCTCCGCAAGATACCACGCGCCATACCACGGGGATTCCGGGTGATCCGAAAAATGCTGGGGGGCCACCAGCCACGAGACGGCGGGGAGTTTCCCGGTCCGGACGTCCTCACGGAATTGATGCAGCACATCACCGGCCGGGACCTTCATGTGGCGGGCGGTGCCACCGTCCTGATACGTCAGGGTCTCCAGGCGGTGCCAGTCCTTGTCCCCGGAATTGGTAGTGAAGGAGCGCTGGTGCAGGCTTTGTTGCTCCGGAGTGAGGGCCGCGAAGGCTTCCGGCGACCAGCGGGCGAGGGAAGCCCGGGTCTGTTCCAACTGCTGGCGTGCTTTGCTGATTTCCGGGGGTTCCGCGCCGGCGGCCACGCCGGCCTGCCATTTGGCCACGGTGGTTTCCAGTTCCGCCTGCCGGCTTTTCAGCCACGAGTGGTGGGCGGGGGAAAAGCGGACGTGGAATTGCGAAAACCATTCCAGCGGATTGTCCGTGAAATTGGCCAGCCAGGCGGATTCCTCATCGTCCAGCCCGGTGGGCAGGCTGAGTTCATTCTGATAGACCCGCCAGGAAATCCCCAGCACTTCCAGACGCTCGGGAAAGGTGGTCCAGGTGGCTTCGCTGCCATAGTCGACATCGCTGTTCCGCAGGCAGGCGGGACTGTCAGGATGAGCTTCCGCACGGATGGTGCCGGTCCAAAGGTAAAGGCGGTTGGCGGTGGTGCCGGTGAGCGAGGAAGAGAAATTCTGATCGCAGATCGTGAAGGCATCAGCCAGCGCGTGGTAAAAGGGCAGGTCTTCCCGGGTGTAATACCCGAGGGTCATCGGCAAAGCCGCGTAGGCCTGATGGCCGGGGGCTTTGGCGATCAGCCAGCGGTCGTGATGGCCCTCGCGGCGCGCGGCGGTCTGGTCGGCCCACGAATGCGGCAGACTCTGCATCCAGGTGGATTTGGTTTCCGTCAGGCGGAGCGGGAACGGCGCATGGGTTTCCCCGGCGGCATTGGTCTGCAACCACACTGGCAGGCCGTCCGGCAGGGTGATGGCGCGGGGATCGGAAAAACCACGCACCCCGCGCAGGGTGCCGAAACAGTGATCAAACGACCGGTTCTCCTGCATCAGGATCACCACATGTTCTGCATCCTGCCAGGTGCTGCCGGGCGCGGGATTGATCGCCATGGCCCGGCGGATGCTGGCGGGCAGGGCTCCCACGGCCCCGAGGGCGGCGGCTTGTTTGAGGAAATCGCGACGGGAATTCATGGCAGGGTCTGGCTGGGGGCAACCGGGAGAGAAACGCTGGAATCCGGATTCATCTCCCGTCTTTTTCCCGCGAGGCAGGAGAGCGCTCCCAGCATCAGCAGCGGCAGCACGATAGCGAGGAGATAACCGCCGGTGGTCAGCAAGGGAGCCCAGGCCGCCTTGCCTCCGCCGAAAGTTTGATACAGATAGAGCGCGACGGTGGAGAGGTAGCCGTAGCTGTCGCAGAGCGAAATCAGAAAGGCCGCGGTCCCGGCCACCCGCAGGTGTGCCAGCAGGCGTTCGAAGAGGATTGCCTGATAAGGGATGAAAGCGGCATACAGGCCGATTCCAGTCAAGGTCATCCAGGTGGCGGCTCCGATTTTTCCATGCTGCAGCAGC
>CAIZWU010000358.1 GCA_903936775.1 uncultured bacterium
CTAAACAAGCTTGAGCAGCCGTCTTTCGATGCGGCTACCATTGGTCGTGATCTCGCATTTGTGGCTGATAAGCTGGGTGTTTCCGTCGATGAACTTAATAGCTATATGGAATTGCCAAAGAAAACCTATCGCGACTACAAGTCCCAACGTCATATTTACGACGTTGGCGCTAAAGTGCTAAAACTCTTGAATCTAGAGGTTGGAGGCAAGAGGTGATAACTATAGTGGATTATGGTCTTGGTAATGTCAGCGCAATTTCGAACATCTACAACCGTTTGAATATAGGAGTTTCCCGTGCGGGGACGTGCGATGAGCTGAGGAACGCAGAGAAGATAATCCTTCCTGGGGTCGGAGCTTTCGACTGGGCCATGCAGTTGCTTGAAAACTCCGGCATGCGTGAATGTCTCGACGATCTGGTAATGGTGCAGAAGCGTCCGGTGCTTGGAATTTGCGTTGGGATGCAGATGATGGCTCGCGTCAGCGACGAGGGTGTGCTGCCCGGACTTGGTTGGATTGACGCGGAGGTAAAGCGTTTCGACGAAGCGGCCTTCACTCAAGATACGCGGTTGCCGCATATGGGATGGAATGATGTTTGTCCTGCTGATAGCAGCTGTCTCTTTAAGGGAATAAGGGACCCGCGGTTTTATTTTTTGCATTCCTATTACTTTTCTCCTAATGACCCTGCGGATGTCTTGGCGACCACCGACTACAATGGAACGTTCACATCCTCTGTTCGAAGTTCCAACGTGTTCGCGACCCAGTTCCACCCGGAAAAGAGCCATCAGTGGGGGATCCAACTCTTGAAGAACTTCTCGGAACTCTAGTGTATGCTACGTCCAAGGATTATTCCCTGTCTGCTCGTGAGGAATTCGGGGCTGGTAAAGACCGTCCGATTCGGCGAATCGAAGTACGTTGGTGACCCGCTTAACGCTGTTAGGATCTTCAATGAGAAAGAGGTGGATGAGCTTACGGTATTGGACATTGATGCCACAACACAGCAACGTGAACCTGATTATGAACTGATCACCAAACTAGCCGCTGAGTGCCGCATGCCCTTATGCTACGGAGGTGGTGTAAAGACTGCCGAGCAGATCCAGAGGATCATCGGTCTCGGCGTGGAGAAAGTTGCTCTGAGTGCGGCGGCGGTGGGGAACTCCGAATTGATTTCTCATGCAGCTTCGCGGGTTGGCAGCCAAAGCATCGTAGTGGTGATGGACGTGAAAAAATCTGGTCTTCGCCGCCTTTACGAAATATTCACGCACAATGGGCAGAGGCCAACAGGACTTGACCCAGTGGATTTCGCGAAGAATGTGGAGGAGCAGGGGGCGGGTGAAGTGTTTGTGAATTCAATTGACCGAGATGGAGTTATGAAGGGATACGACATGGACCTCGTGACCAGAATAAGGAAAGCAATCAACCTGCCGATGACAGTAATGGGCGGCGCAGGAACATTGGCGGATATCGAAGAGTTAATTCGACGTCTCGGCACCGTTGGTGCCGCGGCAGGCAGTTTGTTCGTATTCAAGGGCGTTTACCGTGCAGTTCTTATTAACTATCCCAAGCGGGACGAGAAGGACGCTCTGATTGCGCGTGCTGGGAAAACAATATGAGACAGATCTTGCAAAATTTAGGTAGCGGCGAAACACTTATTGCTGACGTGCCTGCACCGGGAGCCCGTTTGGGGAACCTGCTGTTGGGGACGAAGGCTTCACTTGTCTCCCTCGGCACCGAAAAGATGCTGGTCGACTTTGGCAAGGCCGGCTGGGTCGCCAAGGCGCGCTCCCAGCCCGACAAAGTCAAGCAAGTCCTGCAGAAGATTACGACCGACGGGCTGTTCCCGACACTGGATGCGGTGCGTTCGAAGCTCGACCAGCCTATCCCTTTGGGCTATTGCAATGCTGGGGTCGTGGTGGACGCCGGCGGTGCTGGCGATTTCGCTGCAGGTGACCGGGTGCTATCGAATGGCGCTCATGCGGAAATCGTTTCGGTGCCGCACTCGTTGTGCGCCAAAATTCCTGATGGTGTCTCGGACGAGGCTGCCACGTTCACCGTCGTCGGCGCGATTGGACTCCAAGGGATTCGCCTCCTATCGCCCACGCTCGGCGAGTCAGTGGTAGTCACCGGCCTGGGCCTGATCGGACTGCTGACGGTGCAGATGTTGCGGGCCAACGGTTGCCGGGTGCTGGGGCTGGATTTTGATGGACGCAAATGCGAATTGGCGCGCCAGTTTGGAGCGGAGGCGCTCGATGTCTCCACCGGAGCCGACCCGGTGTCCTACGCGCAGGCGTGGACTCAAGGCCGTGGTGTCGATGGCGTGATCATCACCGCTTCAACATCCTCCGATACGCCGGTATCGCAGGCCGCACAAATGTGCCGGCAGCGCGGGCGCATTGTGTTGGTGGGTGTGACCGGCTTGAAACTGAGCCGTGATGAGTTTTACAAAAAGGAGCTCAGCTTCCAGGTTTCCTGCTCCTACGGCCCGGGCCGCTACGATCCGGCTTATGAGGATCAGGGGCTGGACTACCCGGTTGGCTTTGTCCGCTGGACGGAACAGCGCAATTTCGAGGCGGTGCTGCAGATGATGGCCGAGGGCAGGATCGACGTCGCGCCACTGATCAGCCACCGCTACCGGATCGAGAATGCACTTGAGGCCTACGCCACAGTGGCTGCCGGCGGGGCGATGGGGATCGTTCTGGAGTATGGGCCACTGGAAGCGCTGAAAATTGGTACACTGAAAGCTGAAATGGGTGATGTGGAGGGTAGGCCAAGGGAAACGCTGGAAGTCGAAATTGAGTTCGCTGAACTTCGACCAGGCGGTGGCCTAGAAGCGACGCCCGACCCGAAGCTCGCACGCCAGGTAGATCACAACCCTCCTCCTCCAGCCGGGACCGCAGTAGGCCATGTTCGTCTATCGGTGATTGGCGCGGGGAACTTTACGACGCGCACCCTGTTGCCGGCAATGAAGGGGCTGCCGGTCCGCCGACGAATGATCGCTTCCTCGGGGGGCGTGAGTGCGGCGCATGCGGCGAAAAAATTCGGCTTTGAAAGCTCCTCCACCGACAGCGCTAGCCTGTTAAGCGATCCGGAGACGGATGCGGTGCTCATCACCACCCGCCATGACGCGCACGCGCGGCAGGTGCTGGCGGGGCTGGAGGCGGGCAAGCATGTCTTTGTTGAGAAGCCCCTGGCGCTGACACTGGATGAGATCGACGCCATCGAAGCCGCGGCCCGCGCCAGCGGCAAGATCCTGATGGTCGGCTTCAACCGCCGCTTCGCGCCGCTTTCGATCAAGACGAAGTCGCTGCTGGCGGGTCTGCCGGGACCGAACTCGTTCGTGGCTACCATCAACGCCGGTGCCATCCCTGCGGATCACTGGACCCAAGACCCGGAGATCGGTGGTGGACGGATCGTCGGCGAGGCGTGCCATTTCATTGACCTGTTGCGGGATTGGGCCGGGGCTCCGATTGAGGATGCCCGGATTCAGTGGCTCGGCGGGCCGATGGGAAAGACCCGGGACACGGCCACCGTGACGCTAGGTTTTGCTGATGGTTCAACGGGGGTGATCCATTATTTCGCCACCGGAGACAAAGGGTTTCCGAAGGAGCGTTATGAGGTGTTTGGCGGTGGAAGGATTCTCCAACTCGACAACTTCCGCACGCTGCGTGGCTGGGGATGGCAGGGATTTTCGAAAGCTTCGACGGGCAGGTTCAGCCAGGACAAGGGACATGCCGCGGGGTTGCGGGCGTTTTTGGATACGGTGGCCGCTGGCGGTAAGAGTCCCATTCCCTTGGAACAGGTGATCGAGGTGTCACGGTGGTCGGTGAGGCTCGCGAACGGGTGAACGGAAGTCTTCCAATGGTCCCCTTCATTTGTTCCTCTTCAAAATCTGAAGACAAAGAATTTTTCAAAACCACCGAAGGCTTGTTGGTGGTTTGGACAAATCGGCTGAAGGCTTGTAGGCCAATTGGACAGGAGCGAAGCGACGTGCCCGCAGGGCGAGGATGCGTAGGGCGCATCCGAGTCAATAGCGAACGCGACGTGCCCGCAGGGCGAAAAGCCGTGAGGCGGCTTTGAGCCAATAGGAAACAAAGGAAACGGAAGAACTGCGCGCTGTTTCATCCTCGGTCAGTTGAAGGCTTGAAAGTGTGGCCAATGTGTAACTTGAAAAGCCCTCCAATGGTCACCCTCCGTTTGCTCCTGTTCAAAATCTGAAATGAACAGACCTTGCACAGGTGCTCGAAGTGGAAAAACAAAGGCGTTTCATGGGCATTGACTCTCACGGGGCGCCGCTACAAGGCGTCTCATTTGCGTAGCTGCCTTTCATTCAAAATTCAAAACCTCCATCCCACATGCTGATTGATATCATTGCCGGGGCTCGGCCAAACTTCATGAAGATCGCACCGATCATCGAAGCGATCGAAACGCGCGCGGCGGAGGGCGGGCAGCTCCGCTACCGCTTGATCCATACCGGGCAGCACTACGACCGTAACATGTCGGGATCGTTTTTCGAGCAACTGGGAATTCCAGAGCCCTCAGTGAATTTCGGAGTGGGTGGCGGCTCCCAAGCGGAGCAAACAGGCGGGATCATGATCGCCTATGAGAAACTCCTGGCGGAAAAGAAGAGCGATCTCTGCCTGGTGGTTGGGGATGTGACCTCCACAATGGCCTGCACGATCACGGCGAAAAAGATGGCCGTGGCGGTGGCCCACGTCGAAGCAGGGATCCGCTCGGGTGACATGAACATGCCTGAAGAGATCAACCGCATGGCCACGGATGCGCTGACCGATTATTTTTTCACGACCAGCGAGACTGCGAACGCCAACCTGCGGCGGCTCGGTGCGCGGGAGGAATCCATCCACTTCGTGGGCAACACGATGATCGACACCTTATTGAAACAACGGCCGTTTTTCATGGCTCCGGCGTGCTGGGAGACGCTGGGATTGCAACCGAAATCCTACTTTGTGCTGACGCTTCACCGGCCGGCTAATGTGGATGACCAAAACAAACTCAAGGCGCTGCTGACGGCGATCATCGACCACAGCGAGGGCATGCCACTCGTTTTTCCGGTGCATCCACGGACGGCGAAGATTCTCGCCGATGCCGGGATCGATAGCCCGGCGCTGAGGATGGTGGCGCCGCTGTCCTATCTTGAGTTCAACTATCTGGTGGAGCATGCCTTCGGCGTGATTACCGACTCCGGTGGGATCACCGAGGAAACCACGGTGCTTGGCGTGCCCTGCCTGACGCTCCGGGATACTACGGAACGGCCGGAAACCGTCACCATGGGCACCAATGAGCTGGTGGGGACCAATCCCGCCGCGATTCCGCCGGCGCTGCAGCGCCTGTTCGCCGGGGAGTGGAAAACCGGAACGGTCCCGCCGATGTGGGATGGCAAGACCGGACGGCGGATTGTGGAGATTCTCGAAAAGATGTTTTGAAAGGTATCCGAATGATTTGCCGCTATCTCCGAACATTGCGCCATCTGCGTCCGTCCCAGTGGATCGGCCAGATACGAATCAGGGTTTCCAAGTATTGGCAGGATCCCGCAGTCATGCCCGGCGTCGATGAGACTCCGGGCCAAATTGTTTTCAGGGGGGACATCGGTGGGCTTCCGGAACCGGTCCCACCTCAGGCAGCGGATGCTCTGAGGGAAGGGGATTTCACCTTTATCGCCGAGACCCGGAGGCTGGGATCCTCACCGGACTGGGTGGCCGCGGGAGCATCTCGATTGTGGCGTTACAACCTGCATTACTTTGACTGGCTTTGGTCCTTACTGGCGGAAACCGAGCCCGATTGGGCGACCGCGCGGCACTTGACCTTGGATTGGATCGATCGCCATCCACCGGCACGCAAGGCCTGCGGGTGGGAGCCCTACCCGACGTCGCTTCGCCTGTTGAATTGGTCGCTGCTCTTTGGCGTGCTGCATCGGGACCGGACTCTAGCGGACGCAGATTTCTGGAAGGTCCTCTCACAGTCACTGCGCCGCCAAATCCAGTGGTTGGAAAGGAATCTCGAAACCCACATCCAAGCCAATCATCTTCTGGAGAATCTGGCGGCACTGGCCTGCGCGCACACGATCTTCTCATGGGATGACCCGCCGAAGTCACAAAAGCGAATAGACCGTCTCCTCGAACGAGAACTCAATGAGCAAATTCTCGGCGACGGAATGCACTATGAACGCTCGCCGATGTATCACCTGCGAATGCTCTGGCTGGTCGAGGTGCTGCGGGTGGCCGGTCCGATTAAACTGCGGCCGTTGGTGGCGAGTCTGGGGGAAAAGATGAAAAAGGCGGTGGCGGTCATGCGACATCCGGATGGCGGGATTCCACTGCTGAATGATGCGGCGCTCGGGATCTATCACGACGGCTGGTCGCAGCAAGTAGCTGATGACGGACCTTGGGCATTGGCTGAAGCAGGCTACTATGGAGGCAGGGCCGGCGGGGATTTCGTGGTGATCGATGCGGGCCCAATCGGGCCGGACCATCAGCCTGGCCACGCCCACGCGGACCTTTTTACCTTTGAGCTGAGTCTGGGCGGTCTGCGGGTGGTTACGGACACGGGCGTGGAAACCTACGAGGTGGGAGCAAAACGCTTCCATGATCGATCCACGGCGGCCCACAATACCGTGGAAGTGGGAGGTGGCGACTCCGTGGAGGTATGGGGTGGCTTCCGGGTGGGGCGGCGCGTGGCCCCCAAGGTCATGGCATGGAAACCGGGGGAGATGGGTTTCACGCTCGAGGCAGAACACCACGGCTACCGGCATCTGCCATCGAAAGCCATTCATCGCCGGGGGTTTTCCTGGCAACCCGGAGTATTTGAAATATCCGATCAGCTCGGGGTGCAGAGGGATGTCGAGGCGGTGGCGAGAATACACTTCGCACCCGGCGTGACATTGGAGATGGATGACGGGACCGTGCGGGGGCGGGCGGGTGAAGTTGCCTTTAGGATCGAAACCGATGTTCCTGGCAGGCTGTGTCTGGAAGAGTCGGTCTATCATTCATCATTCAACCAGTCGGAAATGCGCACCGTGCTCTGTCTGCGCTTGTCCGTCCGCGCCCCCGGACAGTCCTGGCGGATGGTTTTCCGCTGGGATAAAGTCTGAGACCCGACATTCCGTATCCATATCTACTCATGCGCATCCTCTATTTGAGCCACTACTTTCCGCCCGAAGGCAACGCCCCCGCGACGAGGGTGGCGGCATTGACCAGTCGCTGGGTGGCGGCCGGACACGAAGTCACGGTGATCACCGGAGTGCCCAGTGTCCCGGACGGAGTGGTCTATCCGGGTTACCGCAACCGGTGGATCCCTCAGGAAGATCACTACGAAGGCGTAAGGGTGATCCGTGTGGGAACATGGATTGCACCTAACAAGGGAACCGTCCTGCGGATCGTCAACTACCTTTCTTTCATGGTCAGCGCCACTCTGCGCGCCTTGTTCCTGCAGCGGCCTGATGTGATGATCGCCACGTCGCCGCAGTTCTTCTGTGGTTGGGCGGGAGTTTTATGCCACTGGGGCTATCGACTGCGGAATCCTTTCTCGAAACGTCCCCGGTTTTTCCTCGAAATACGCGACATCTGGCCCGAATCGATCGGAGCCGTCGGAGCGATGTCCAAGGGTCGGCTGTTCAGTTTGCTGGAGTGGCTGGAAACCCACATGTATGCGGCCGCCGACCACATTGTGACGGTGGGTGAGGGTTATCGCCGCCGGCTTCTGGAGCGTGGCGTGAATGCAGAGAAGATTTCAATCGTCATGAACGGCGTGGACCGGGATTTGCTTGAGGCGGAGCCGCCTGATTCTGAGGCACTGCGCCGCGCGTGGGGGCTGGAAGGCAAATTTGTTTGCAGTTATATCGGAACCATCGGCATGGCCAGTGGTCTTGGGGTTTTATTACGCGCTGCAAGAAGGTTGAGGGATATGGGACGGGATGATATCCGACTTGTGGCGGTCGGAGACGGGGCGATCCAGGAGGAATTGCAGGCGGAGGCCAAGCGGGAGAATCTAAGCAACGTGATCTTCACCGGTCGGCGACCGAAAGCGGAGATGCCGGCATTTCTCGCGGCATCCGATCTTTGTTTCGTCCACTTGAGGAAAACGCCATTGTTTGAAACGGTAATCCCCTCTAAAATTTTCGAGGCGCTTGGCATGCGGCGGGCCATCCTGATCGGCGTGGACGGCGAGGCCCGGAAATTGGTTGAAGACAGCGGTGGCGGCGTGGCAATCCCGCCGGAAGACGAGAATGCGTTGATCGATGCCTTGATCCGCTTTTCCGCGAACCGGAAAGAACTGGAATGCATGGGTGAAACGGGGCATAGTTATGTAATGAGGCATTTCGACCGTGACAGGTTGGCAGAGGATTATCTGGAACTGCTACAGATGTGACTGCAAAAAAACCACGGCCGACTTCGGCGCGGGCTCAGGGGGGCGGACGATTTTGGAAGGCTAACTTCAATTTCCGGTAAATTTCCGGTTTTGCTTTTTTTTGCTCCTGGGGATGGGGTGTTTTCAAGGCAGACTAACATCTACGGTGTTTTTGCGGGCGGGAAAAACGCCTCCTCAGGCGTATCCGTCAAACGCCGCCCCGTTGAACTTGATTTGACGGGAATTTCGTCGGGTTAGGCCTGCGTGGATTCCGCAGGGGCTTTCCGGGCGACCGCCCAGCCGTTGGGGTCGCCTCCCCCTCCCCCCCGCCCTTGCCTTCAACCGGGATTCTTGTAAACTGATTCCATGAGCGTGATCAATGCGGTTTTCCAACCTTCGGCGGATGGCAGCATCCATCTGCCGATTCCTGAAGAGCTGCGCGGGGAAGCCCGGCTTCGGGTGGTCGCTTGGTTTGATCTGGATACGGAACCACCTGAAAAGATAGGTGCCGGGGAGTGGGCGAGACGGGCACGGGGGATCGCTCCGCCACGACCCCATGAAACGGCGGATGATGCCCGTCATTTTCCTGTTTAGGATGATGGATGGAGACGAAATTCTACTAACCGCGAATGAACGCCAATGGTCGCTAATCTACGCTGAAAACCAAGTTGGAAGCGATTTCCCTCGCCCACCGACCACCGACCACCGACCACCGACCACAGTCGACCCTCGTCCCTCAGCCCTTCCCCCACTTCCCACTTGAAGATTCCGCCACTTCTGGGTATCTAACAAAAATATAACTCTTTGAAAACGACCCTTGAACTGCCTGCGCATTTGCTTCGTGAAGCGCAGGATATGGCAGCCCGCAGCGGGCAACCGCTGGGAGTCTTCGTGGCGGACGCCATCCAGGCCAAACTCGGCAGCAGCGCCGGGCGATCCATCAAACCGTGGGCGAAGCATTTCGGCTCGCTCCGGCATCTGCATGAGGAGTCCGCCCGAATCGATCAGTTGGTCGCCCAAGAATTCAGAACGGTCGAACCTGGGAGTTGCCCATGATTCTGGATACCAATGCCCTTTCCGCGTGGCTCGATGGAGATCCTTCCATTGAAAGCAGGCTGGCATCGGCACCATTGTTGGTCATGTCCGTGATCGTGATGGGTGAATATCGGTTCGGGATATCATCCTCCAAGTATCGGGCTGAATATGAGCGGCGCGTCAGTCCGATCGAGATAGATTTGCCGCTGCTGGGAGCCAGTGCGGAAACAGCGGTTCACTATGCGGCAATACGTAAAGAAGTGAAGGAGGCAGGCACGCCAATTCCATGGCACGATCTTTGGATTGCCGCCCAAGCCCGGCAGCATTCCTTGCCTGTGCTTAGCCGGGATGCCCATTTTGACTTCGTGCGCGGACTCACGCGTATCACTTGGTAGCCGGAGCGCTGGTCTTGATGGTCATTGGATAAAATACTGGGCGGGGTTCCCCGCGGAATCCATCAGGACGGAACCTGAACGCCAATGGTCGCTAATGGACGCTAATGGACGCTAATTTTATGCTGGAAACCGGATTAGAGGCGCTTTCCCTTAAAGAAAACCAGAAAGCAGAAATGGCCCGGCTCCAGCGGTCGGTTTTCCCAATTTCAGCTTTTCCCTCGCCCCTCTCAGCCCTAAAGATCGCAGGAAACTCAGCAGGAGCTTCGTCCACCCCTCAGCCCATGATTTACGACGACCCCGCATAGATAGTAGCATGACTCTGCCGCAGGCGAGTCGTGAGCATAGCATTGGCATTCAGAAGACTGGTCTTTGAGTCAACCGCCGACCAAAGACCGACGAGTGACGACCGCCGACCGCCGACCGCCGACCGCCCACATTCGACCCTCGACCCTCAACTCCCCCCTTTCAGCTTTTCCCCAAAATGCCCGATCTTCCTGAAAATCGTCCATCAGGTCCCTTCGCGGGGCGGCAGCGGCGGCGGCGGCGGGTGGTGGTCACGGGTTATGAGGATCCGGAACGGGCGACGCGGGTTTCCATGTGGGCTTTGGTGGGGATGGCAGCGATTGCCCTGTATGCTTTATTTGCGGCGGCGGCTCCGCTGGCGGTGCTGCATGGCGGAGTCTGGGTGGCTTTTGGGTTGCTGATGGTGGTCTGTCCTCCTCAGGTGAAGCTGAGCCGGATTTGGCGGGTGGCGGGCCTCGCGTTGCTGGCGGGGGCCTCGCTGGCTTTGCTGCCTGCCTCGTGGTTTGGGGTGCCGGCGTGGCGGACCGCCCTCGAGGCGCTGGGGCAGGGCACCGGATTGCAGGTGACCATACAACCGCGTCAGACGGTTGAATTGCTGGCCGGGCTTGCGGTGACGGTGCTGGCGGGATGGTATTTGCTGGGGCACCGGGTGTCCGAACGCGGCCATCTGGGGCTGGCGTTGGGGGTCGCTCTGGGGATCGCGGGTTACGCCATGGTTTCCATCGTGACCGTGGGCCAAACGCCCCGCTGGGCATGGGATCCGATGGATAACTTTGGATGGTTTGCCAACCGCAACCATACCGCTACGGTGCTGGCGATGGGAGCCCTCTGCGGGTTGGGGGTGCTGATGGAAGCGGTGCGGTCGAAACGCGGCGGGGTGGCCGGACTGGCGGCCTTGGCCCTGGCGGTCTGTGTTTGGGCGGTGCTGGGCTACTCGACCAGCCGGGCGGGACTGCTGCTGCTGCTGCTGGGGACCATGGGTTGGCTGGTGGGCCTGGGGGCCTCGGGCACCCGGTATGTTTCAACTCGCCTGCTGGTGACGGTGCTGGGTTTCGGTTTGGTGGCCGGAGTGATCTTCCAAGTCGCGGATACCGACCTGCGGAAACGGCTGGAGACCGCATGGGCGCAGCTGGACTCCCCGGCGGCGCCCCCCGCCGCTGGGACGGCCACGGATTCTACCCAGGGGGAATCCGCCTCACCGCCTTTTGATTTCCGCCAACCGATCTACCGCGACACCCTGGTGATGCTGGCCCGCGAGCCCCTCACCGGGGTGGGGCTGGGGCAGTTTCCGGCGGTGTTTCCCCAATACCGGGAGCAGTCCGCGATCCATGCCAAGTGCTGGCATCCGGAGAGCAACTGGTTGATGCTGGCGGCCGAGGCTGGCGGCATCACCGCAGGGATCCTGGCTTTGACGGTAGGGGGGCTGTTTCTGAAGGCCTTCCTCGCCGGACGCAGGCACCGGGGCTGGCCCCTCACCCTCGGCACCCTCGTGGCGGCCGCGGTGGTGCCGGTGCATGGCCTCTTTGATGTGCCGGGACATCATGTGGGTATCGCCTGGCTGTCGTTGCTGCTGCTCGCCCTCACATTCCGGCGGGAGGATGCCCCGGCGGCTCCGGCCGGCCGGGTGGAACGTGCCCTCTTCCGCCTCGCCGGGGTGGCGGTCCTGCTGGGCGGGCTGATGGTGTTCCGCTCCGCCGGGCCGGACCAAACCCCTCCCGCGTTGCTCACTGCCCGTCTGACCGCAGGGCAGGTGCAGGCGCGGTATGCCCGCGACCTCGCAGAAAAGTCCGACCCCA
>CAIZWU010000359.1 GCA_903936775.1 uncultured bacterium
GAACCACCCGTTCCCATCCCGAACACGGAAGTGAAACGCCGCAGCGCCAATGGTAGTCGGACGACAGGTCCCGCGAGAGTAGGTCGTTGCCAGATTAACAGCCCGGTCACAGCAATGTGGCCGGGCTGTCCTCGTTCGTTGGACCTGGCTCGAGCTGCGCCATTTCAACCCTCACGGGCACCAGTATACGATTAGGACCCACGCGGTTCACGTCACAGCCGTCCCCGATAAAAGTCCCACGAGCCGTTCCAAGTCAATCCGCGGTTTAATAAACAGAAGTCGAACCAATTTGCGGTAGGACGGTGGCCATAGGTCATATGGGTCATAGTATATGCAGCTATGACCGACATGGACTCCGGCCGACCTGATGATGGGATTTTGAAGAGAGATGCGAGAGGGCGCGTGCGCACCAGCTTGCGGCAACGGGAGGCGATTCTGGATGAATTTGACCGCAGCGGGCTGAGCGGGCCAAAGTTTTCGCAGGTGGCGGGGCTGTGCTACCAAACCTTCGCCGGCTGGATGCTCAAGCCGCGCAAGGCGCGCGGGGATCATGATTTGTCGCCGGTGAAGGTAGCCGCGCGGCGGGTGGAGCGCGGTCCGGCGCTGCTGCGCTGGGTGGAGGCGGAGACGGGATTGTCCGAGGGCACCGGTGGCGTCGGAGCGAAGCGGGAACCGGACACGGGAGGCGGCGCGGTCAGGGGCCTTACGGTGCGGATGGCGGGAGGGGTGGTGGTGGAACTGGATCATGAAGCGCAGCTTTCCCTGGTGGTGGAACTGGCGCGGCGGCTGAATGTTCACTTTGCAAAGCCATGCTGAACTTTACAGGAGGGATGAAGGTGTTTGTGGCGCTGGATGCCTGCGACATGCTTGCGGGAGCGGGCACCCTCCAAGGATTGGTGGCGGAGCGGCTTAAGGAAAATGTGCGGGAGGGGGCGTTCCTTGTGTTCACCAACAAACGGCGATCGGTGCTCAAAGTCCTTAACTGGGATGGCACGGGAACGTGGGTCCTGACAAAAAGGCTGGCGGAGGGGAATTTCAGCTGGCCGGCGGCGGCGCAGTGCGGGCAGATGAAGCTGCGACTGGCTCCCGAGGGGATGGCGCTGCTGACCGGTGGGGTGGATCTGCGAGGGACACGGATGCGGCCATGGTGTGAGCGGGAATAAATAAATCTTCACACAAAATCGCCCAAAATCGTTGACGCGGCGCGCGACCTGGTGTTGCAAGGATGCGGTCAAGATGAGTGTAACCGGAGCCCGGCTAACCGAAGAGCTGAGGCTTGCCCATTTGGAAATCAAACTGCTCAAACAGAAGCTTGATGTGCTGGCCCGGCGGCTGTTCGGGCGCAGCAGTGAGAAGCTGGATGCGGCTCAAATGCAGCTTCTGTTTGAGGGGTTGGAGGAGATTGCCGCCGTTGCGGGCCGGCCGGATAATGCAGCTCCCCCGGACCCGCCGAAGGTAAAAACTCCGGCAGAGCGCGCTCCGCGCGGCCCCCGCCTTCCGGAACATCTGCCGGTGCGGGAGATTATTCTGGATCCGGAAGCGGTGCAGGCCTGCCCGGAAGACTGGATCCGAATCGGCGAGGAAGTCAGCGAGCAGCTCGATTACACTCCGGCCAGTTTCGTCAGGCTCCGGCTCGTGCGCCGCAAATATGTAAGGAAGGACCGCCGCGATCTGCCTCCGGTCATCGCGCCGCTGCCGCCCGGGTTGCAGGAACGTTGCCTTGCCGCCCCATCGCTGCTGGCCCACTGCATGGTGTCCCATACCGCGATCATCTGCCTTGGCACCGGCTGGAGCAAATTTATGCAGGACTGGGCGTGCCGCTTTCCCGCCAGACCCTTTGCAACTGGAGCGGCATGGCCGCCGATGCCGTGCCGCTGGTGGTCAAAGCTATGGGTGAGGATGTTTTTTCAGGCGGCTATGTGCAGATTGACGAGACGCCCATCGAGTATCTCGCCCCCGGCCACGGGAAGACCAAAACCGGATATCTGTGGGTGGCCCACAACCCGGCACTGAAGGCCACCCTCTTTCACTGGCGGACCGGACGCGCCGCCAGCTGTCTGCATGAAATCATTCCGGAAAGCTTCCAGGGCATCATCCATTGCGACGGCTATAGCGCCTACAACGCTTTTGCCCAAAGCCCCCAGCGCAAAGGCACGATCCGTCTGGCGGGATGCTGGGCCCACGTCCGCCGCCGGTTTTTTGAAGCCCGCGAATACTCCCCGGATGCCGTGTGGGTCCTCAACCGCATCCGAAAACTTTACTCCATTGAAGAGCAACTCCGCGATTCCCGTGCCGGACCGCAGGAACGCCAGGCGGCCCGCCAGGAACAAAGCCGCCCCATCGTGGAGGAGATCCACGCCCAACTCCAGCACTGGCACCGGAGCCACACCCACCTGCCCAAAAGCCTCACCGGCATGGCCATCAGCTATGCCCTCGGCCAATGTAGCACCCTTCCCGTGTTCCTTGAAGACGGACGCGTGGAAATCGATAACAACCGATGTTATGCCGCGCGCGGCATAAACGCTGTTATGCCGCCTCCAGACTTATGCCGCGTTCACAAGCTGGAGGCGCACTTTCCCCGTGTTTGTCACTGCAATCACTTTCCACACGCGGCATAATCAAAGGCTCTCCAGGAAGGCGAGCAGTTGATCGGGTGGGCGATACCGTTTTGGGATCACGTCACTTTTGGTCGCCCGGCCCAAGGCCTTTTCCTTCATCGCCATGTCGGCATGGATGTAGGTTTGGGTGGTCTGGATTGACTCATGTCCCAGCCAAAGAGCGATCACGGTGATGTCTACCCCACGATGCAGCAGGTCCATCGCCGTGGTGTGTCTGAGGGTGTGCGGCGACACTTTCTTTCGCCGCAGGGAGGGGCATGTTTTCCCAGCACTCTTGATGTGCCGGGCCACTAACTTCTGAAAGGCGTCCGAACTCATGGGTTTGCCCCGGGCGGTTGGAAAGACCGGCGTTGTTGGCTCCGGAGGCAGTCGGGAGAGCCAATGGGCCAGCCGCGTGGCAACCTCTGAGCGCAACGGCGTGCATCGGGCCTTGCGGCCTTTGCCAAGGCAGCGGACATGGGCCCCGGTGCCGAATTGGACGTCCTGTCGCTGAAGTTGAGTTAACTCCGAGTTCCGCAGTCCAGTTTGCACTGCGACCTCCAGCAGCAGTTGATCCCGTCTCCCTATCCATTGTGAGGTGTCGGGCGCATTCAGAAGCGCGGCGGTTTCCTCCCGGGTGAGGAACTCCACGGGGCCGCGCTCAAACCGCTTGAAGGGCATTGCCAACACGCGTTGGCAGTGACCCGCGAGCGATGGTTCGTTGAGACAAACAAACGCGAAGAAAGCGTGGATAGCACTCAGCCGGTTATTGCGGCTGCGGGCGCTGTTCCGGCGATCTTGCTCCAAGTGCTGGAGGAATGAGCCCACCAGTTTGGCATCCAGATCTTCGACATTCAGGTCGCTGGCCTTGCGCCGGTGATGTTTGGAAGCGTATTTCAGCAGGAGCCGGAAGGTATCCCGATAGCTGGCGACCGTGTGAGGGCTGGCACCCAGTTGCTGCAACAACCGTTCGGTGAAGAACCGCTGCAGGTGTCCGGCCAGATTCGGAGCACTCATGATTGGTGCCCTCCTTTCTTTGGGATGAGCTGGGACTGCGTCGCCAACTGAAGCAGTTCCGGTACCGCTTCGATGTACCAATACGTGCATGCCACCGACGCGTGACCCAAATAGGTGGCCAGCTTGGGCATTTGGACCGGGACATCGCATCCCGCTTCATACCATTCCACCAAACGCCTTGTGGCAAAGGTATGTCGTAGATCCTGTAAACGCGGCCCTCTACCGCACCGGTGGCCATTGGCATTCTGTCTCAGACCACAAGCCACAGAGATCTTGCATAGCCATCGGCGGACGGCACCCATATCCAAGGCAGTGCCATGCTCCGAGACGAAGAAGAGAGAACTGCGGGGATGACCAAAAATCCGATCCCGCTCCCGGGCATAATGTTTCAGCGCCGCGACCGTTGAGGGATGTATGGGAACCAGCCTGGACTTGCCGAACTTGGATTTGCGAATGGTCAGGAGTTGCGCTTCCAGATCCGCGTCGCCTTGCTCCAAGGCTGCGGCCTCTCCCGGCCGCAAACCCGTGGCCGCCAGCAGTCCTATGAGGGTTGCAAGAGTCAGTGACCTTATCCCATTAGGGGATTTCAGCCGGATGGCCTCTTCCATCAGCCGGGAGATTTCGCCGTTGCTGTAGATATGCGGCTTGCCGCGGCGATGCCGGACATCCAACAGGCGTCGTGGCGGAACCTCATGCCGTGAGTCCACAACGCTCATCCAGCGGGCAAACTGGCGAACCATGGACAGCTTCCGGGCCCAGGTTGCCCGTTGCACGTCGCGGGATTGCTGGGACCATTCCAAAGCAAGCTGAACCGTGATGAAGCGGGCGTTCATGCGGGCGAGGAACCTGACGAACTGGCAGAGCGACTTGGCAGGCTCCTCAAGCCGGGTTCCCAACGCCCGTCTTGCGGCAACGTATTCGTCCAAATGGTGTTGCAGGGATTTCATTGCGAACCTCCCTTCACCGGCCAGGGACGGACCACTTCATTGAGTGATCTCAAATCAATCTTGGCATAAATCTCCGTGCTGCCTGGTCCCCGATGACGAAGGACTTCCGCAATGTCCCTGAGATCGGCCCCCTGTTGGAGCATCCGACTGGCAAGAGTGTGCCGGAACAAATGTGCTGCCATTTGCTTTGGGCGATCAACGCCCGCCTGAGTCATGGCACGGCGCACAATATGGCCGATGCCCGCGGGACCAGCCAGCGGCACACGAGGGGCGTTCGCACGCAGGAAGACCCTTTGCGTCGGCCGAACGCCCCGGTCCATATGCAGGTAACGGGCAAGCGCGGCTCCTGCCTCCCGCGGCAATGGAAGAAGATCCCGCCGGCCTCCTTTGCCACGGATCAGGATTTCACCGGTACGCCAGCGTATGTCGCCCAGTTCCAGCGTGAGGACTTCGTGGGCTCGGAGACCCAGTTCTGCCAGCAAAAGCAGGATCGCCAGATCGCGGCGTCCTCTGGCAGTGGTTCTGTCAGGCGCATGCAGGACGCGATCAACCTCCCCGGGTGTCAGCTTTCTGGGAACATCAGGCTGAGCCCACCGGCGGACTGGTGGAACCGCGGCGGTCAAATCGTGGGTGATCTCACCCTGCCCGTGCAGAAAGCGCAGAAAGGAGCGGAGGCTTGTGGCCAGCAACCGCACAAACGCGCTGGATCGGCCCCGGGTGCGATCAAGCAGGAAAGCCCGCAGCACGCCGGCATCCAATCGGCGAAGCTGAATGCCCCCCTTCCGCCTCTTCAAATAATCCAACAGATCGGCAACCAGTGGCAGATAAACGCGGAGTGATAGTTCCGCCAGTCCCTTGTCGCCGCTGAGGTAATCCCTGTAACGCCTTTCCAGCGCGGAGCTGATTGTTTCGGAAGTGTCAGGGGAGCTTGTTGCGATCACTCCATGGCGGCGGAGATACTCCAAGAAGCCGAATAGGGTCGTGGACGCCAGGCAGCGGTGCTTTGGCCCAAGTCGGAACGAACGTGACAGGAACCGCGCCACCCCGGATTCGTCAGGTTCACTGCCGGGAGGTCGACGCCGCTGCCAAAGTAGGAACCGCCGGAGAGCCGTGCGTTTTGTGGAGAGCGAACCTCGGGCGTAACCCTCAGCCTCCAGTCCCGCGATGAAACTTTCGGCATGGGACTCGATGGCTTCGCTGACGATTTGGTGGAATGGAGCAGCTTTGTTGGATTTCATGGTGATCTTGAATGCCTCCGGCAACCATTGCCGGAGGCAACAAGACCACTCGAATTATGCCGTGTGATCAATCATCGGGCTCCCCAGATTTAAATGAAAAAGCGGCTTCTCAAGCTGCCACGCGGCATAAGTCTGGAGGCGGCATAACCGATGTTATGCCGCGCGCGGCATAAACGCTGTTATTGTCAATTTCCGTGACCCCGTTTTCCAGGCTGCGCCGCAACTGCGCCCGCAGGTTGAGCGCGTAGCGGCAGGCTTTGGCCAGCGCGCCGCCGGGCAGGAGGTTTTCGTCCAGGGCGGCAGTGTTGAGTTCGCTCATGAGTTGGTCGAAGAGCGGCAGGCTGCGTTCCGTGCGGACTTGCTGGCGGGTGGTTTCGTCGGCCCGGCTTTCC
>CAIZWU010000360.1 GCA_903936775.1 uncultured bacterium
ACCACTATTCCGGCTTCCAGCACTTCCAGTCAGAATATCGGAGCCCGCCCCCAAAAAAAGCCGGTGGCCACGGTTACCCTCCCTCCTTCCGTCTGCCCGGAACCAGCCAAACCGCCCGAAAGTGTCAGGGAGCGCATCAAAAACCTGGCTGCTAACCGGCGGGTGGAGGATTTGCGGGCGGAACTGGAGCATCTGCCGCCGGGTGATGACCGGAGTTTTGCGATCGGGCTTTTGGGAACACATTGGTTCAAATTTGACCAAGACGCCACGACGGCATGGATCGCCGGTTTGAAAAACGACGTCGAAAAACAAAAGGCTTACGGTGGAATGGTCAACTCCTGGACGCAGGAAGATTCCGAATCGGCCTCCGCATGGGTGGCCTCGCTGCCGGAGGGCACCTTGAAAGGGGAGGTTGGCAACAGCCTGGCCATTGCCTTGATGTGGCGGGATCCGGCGGCGGCCTTGAGTTGGACCATTGCATCCCGCAAAAGTCTATCAGCCAACTCGAATCTGGCCTCCATGGCGGGTGTTCTGGCCCGCCATGACTACGGGCAGGCAGAGCGCATTCTCGCCGCATCCGATCTGCCCGAAGCCGAGAAACGCAAGCTCCGCAACGCCGCTAAAAAATATTGGAATCAAACGAAGGCAGGGCGCGGGGAGTGGGACGAAATTCTAACGTTGGAAGCCACCCCGCCATGAACCTGCTCCGCTCCATCCTCGCATTGACCAGTTTTGCCTCAGCTTTTGGGTTGATGTGCTATTTCAATCCGGTGCCAGAGGCGAACTCACCGGTCACGGCCTCGTCCGCCATGACGCCGGCACTCCAACCGGCTTCGATGGACCCCACTCCTGAGGCGCTGGACCCTGCCTTGCAACTCGCCGACATCCTCACCCTTCCGCTTTCCCAGCGGAACGATGAGGCCTTGCAAAAACTGAGCAGACTCCTGCTTCCCCAGGATCCGGAAGCCGCCTTCCGGGCCGCCATGGCCCAATGGGGCGACGATCGGTCGGGAATGGGTGCCGCCGCCGAAGCCTTGGTAAAAAAGGATCCCGCCGCCGCCCGTCGATTATTGGCAGAATGCCCTGATCTGCGCTCCAAGCGGACGCTGGAAGGATACCTCATGGCCGATGAAGTCAGCCGTAATCCCCGCGAAAAACTCCGCTGGGCCGACGAAACCCTCGAAGGCGTCGTCAAACAGCAAGTCGTCGCCGCCGGAGCCGCTGCCCTGGCTCAACTGGATCCCGAAGCGGCCTTGGAATTCGCGGCGGAATTGCCGCCGGGCACGATGAAAACAAATACTTCCATCAAATCCCTGAGAGCCACCCTTGGCGAAGATCCGGCACGGGCAGTCCAATGGATGTTGGAAAGCGTAAGCAAAACCGAACGCGGTATTATCGCACACGCCGCTTTCTCCGGATATGCAAAAGACCACCCGGAAGCCGCCCTGGCCCTGCTGCCCACTCTCCATGGAGAACTTCAGGAAACCCTCGCATGGACGATGCTCGAAAGCAAACTCAGAGCGGTCAAAAGTCCCTCTGAATATTTTTCCAAAGCAGCAGAGGAGATCCAAAATTTTCCTGCGGAAAGCAGGCTTTCTGTGGTCCGCTCGCTGGTCTGGGAGCTTTCCACTTCCGCGGAACAAGAGGGCAGAACCATCCCGGGATTGCTTTCCGCCATCTCACGCAACCCGCTGAGCGGGCTGCCGTCATCGAAACCCTGATGACGCTTCGCTTTGCCACAGATGAGGGACCGGCGGACCAAGCCGCCGAGACAGCAGCTTCCGAACAAAAGACCCTCAGCCTCTTCCAATCCCCGGAAGACAAACAAGCCGCCGCCCGGGTGGTGCCGTTTTTCACCAACCTGACCGGAACCCAGCGCCAGGACATTTTAAACCGGTTGAAGTAATCGCACCAGGACCGGGCTAAAGTTCCCCTCCTGCTCCCAAAATCACCATCGCCTCAGCTTTGGCCAAACGGTTCAGCCGCTCATCAAAGGACAGAAATTGTTTGGCGCCACAGAGTTTGGCTGCCGCCACATGCAGGATGTCCAATGAGCGGTATCCTCCGGCAGGGGTGTGCCGGAGGCTCAATTGGACGGCGTCCCGGAACATCACCGCCAAATTCAAGGGGGGCCAGCAGAAGATGCCCGACTTCAGATCCTGTTTGAATTCCCTCACCAACTGCCCGCTTTCGGCGTTGGTGATCTCCTTTTCCATAACCTTGCGGCCCAGGGTGTTGATCCATTCCAGTTCTCCCAACGGCGAAATCACGGCTGGTTCCGTCCACCGGCTGGCAATCTGCCGGGCCTCGTCCGACCGCCCTGCCTCATAAAGATAAAGCGGCACCAGAAAACTGGAGTCACAATAGATCACCGCTCCGCGTCCCTCCATTTCAGAAAATCACTCAATGGCCGGCCTGAAGTCGTCACGATGGGTCGCACCTTGGCGTCCCTCCCAAACCGGGCGGCAAAATCCGGTTTGGCATCAACCGGAGGAGTATCAAGCATGATCCGGGCGAACGCTTTACCTCGTTTGGAAATCCAAACCTCCTCGCCCGCATTCAACATCGCCTCCACCTTGGGAAAGGAAGTGCGCAAATCGCGGATGGATACCGTGGTCATGGTGAAACAAATTTGATTCACCAAGGCCCATTGTCAAGCCCATTACTGCCTTCACGTTACTCCGCAAACCACTGAGGACATTCTTGCCGGTTTCCTGCTTCTCAGCCATGCTGTTCGGGAAATGAGGCTGAAAATCTACAAACCGTCCGGGCGGGCAGTCAAAAGAGCAGCCTTGGGTTTAGGGCTCATCACCCTGACGGCTTACATCGGCTCTTACCTTTCAAGGCGCAGTACCGGAGGCTTCGAGTTCACGCAATAAGGGGAAATCAGGTTGGGCGGGATATCTGCCTTGGGTGATCTGGAACAGTGGAGTCCTGAAGGCTGCTGGTGGCAGCCGCACTTCAAGGATGCCTCACGGCATTACGGGACGCGCAGCAACGGCTGGGGCCTTTTTTATTCTCCGCTCATCTGGATGGATCGGAAGTTCAGCTTACCGGACCGCTCGCTTGGACATTTTGCGGAAAAGATGGCGAAGCTCAAGGCAAACGGAAAGAAATAGGACCAGCAGCAGGAGACTCCCCCGCTTAACTGAAGATGCTTTAGTGGTAGCTGCAATACTGATTTTCAGGGTCTTCTGAATTCATTGCAATTTTAAGAAAACACCCACTTGTGGTGGCCTTTTTTGAAACCACAAGATGTGGGGAGTGGGGAAGAAAAGGCTTGTGAAAACCCCTCCTTGAGACATGATCATGAACGCGCGGAGGGCTTCAAATACTTCGCGCTTCTTAATCGTAAAGACATCTCAATTATGCGTCTCAAATGCCTCGAACTCCACGGCTTCAAGTCTTTTGCCGATAAGACGAAGATCGATTTTCACTCGGGGGTGACAGGCATCGTGGGGCCCAATGGTTGTGGGAAATCCAACGTGGTGGACGGGGTGCGCTGGGCACTGGGGGAGACTTCCGCCAAGGCGCTGCGCGGGGGAGAGATGGCGGATGTCATTTTTAATGGGACGGACAAACGGAAGCCGCACAGCATGGCGGAGGTGAGCCTGACCTTTTCGGACTGCGAGTCGAGCCTGGGGGTGGATTTTAATGAGATCTGCATCACCCGCCGGGTGTATCGCGACGGGAAAAGCGAGTATGAAATGAATGGCAACACCTGCCGCCTGAAGGACATCAACAAGATGTTCATGGATACCGGGGTCGGCCGCAGCGCTTACTCGATCATGGAGCAGGGGAAGATCGACATGCTCCTGAGCGCCAAACCGGAAGACCGCCGGCAGGTATTCGAGGAAGCCGCCGGGATCACCAAGAGCAAGGCTGAGAAAAAGGAGGCGCTCCGCAAGTTGGAGTACACCGAAGCGAACCTCCTGCGCGTAACCGACGTGCTGGTGGAAATGAAACGCCAGATGGGGTCCATGCACCGCCAAGCCACCAAAGCGCGCAAGTATCAGGAATTGCACGAAGACGTGTTAATCCTTGATTCCCACCTGAGTTACAAACGTTTTCATGAAATGGCCGCGGAAAAGGCCGAGCTGGAAACCAGCGTCACCAGCCTGCGCCAACGCCAGGCGGAACTGGAAGGCCGCATCCACGATGATGAGGTCCAAGTGTCCGCCGACCGCATGGAGCTACGCGAACTGGACATGCAGCTGTCCAACCTGCGGCACCAACTGAACGAGCGGCAGAACCAAATCCAGGCCGCCGACAGCCGGATCGGATTTAATACCGAACGCCAACGGGAGCTGGAAAACCTGATCGCCCAAAACTCAGGCGACGTCTCCTCGAACGAGGAGAGGCTCCTGAATCAGGAGGAAGAACTGAAATCCGCCGATTCCGCCCTGATTTCCATCCGGGAAAATATCGGGCGTCAGAAGGAGCAGATTGAGGAGCACAGTCGGATCACCGCGGCAGCCCGCGAGGAACGCGGGCGGATTGAACGCACCCTGCGCGAAGCCCGGCAGTCGATGCACCATTCGGAAGGCATCATCATCTCTGCACAGGCGGAAATCGCGAGCCACCAAGGACAGGAAACCGCCGACCGCACCCGGCAGGAGCAACTGCAGCGGGACGTGGACAATCTCCAGACGGAACGGGAGGCCAAACGGCGCGAAGAAGCCGAAACCAAGGCTCAGCTGGAGGAGTTGAAGCAGGAAATCGAAGGGCACGAGTTGCAACTCATGCAGCGTGAAAAAGAGTTGCAAGCCGCTGAGATTGAACTAGCTGCGATTGTTAAACGTCTGCAGGCTGCCGCCCGGTTGCACAGTGAGCGCTCCAGCCGTGCCCAAGTCCTCCGGCAACTTCTGGCTGAGGGGGAGGGTCTCGAAAAAGGCACTCAGGCTGTCCTGAAAGGGCTGAATAACCCGGAATTCTTCAAAGGCGGCACCCGCGGCCTGCTCTCCGGTTTCCTCGAAGTGGAGCGCGAGTTCATCCCGGCCGTGGAAGCATCCCTCGGTACCAGCCTGCACGCGGTGCTGGTGGCCAATACCATTCTGGCTGAAGGGATTATCGATGTTTTGACGAAAAATCAGTTGGGCGAAGCGGTCATCCTTCCCGAGGATTTGCTGCGCCAAACCAGCGAAACCCAGATGCTGACCCTGCCCGATGGCGCGGTGACGTGGGCCTTGGACAAGGTGAAGGTCCGCGATTCCGTCCGCCCGTTGGTTCACCAGCTTTTGGCGAACGTCCTGATCGTTCCCGACCTCGCCACGGCGGTGCGCTTGAAGCGCGATCACCCCGAAGTGGCTTTTGCGACCCTGTCCGGCGAGTTCATCTCCAGTGAAGGCGCCATGCGCGGCGGGGTTTCCAAGGACAAGGCCGGGAGCATCCTGCAGCGCCAAGTCGAACTGAATGATCTCGAAGCCGAGGTCGTCCGGCTGGAACTTGAGTTGGAAACCCTCGAAGCGGAACAGATCACCGGACAGGACACCGTGCGGTCGAACAAAGTGCAACTCGATGAGCAGCGGGAAATCCTCCAAATCCGCAAAGTGGCCGCCAGCACCCTCAGTGGTCAATTGACCCTGATCGCCCGCGAGCTGCAGCAATTTGCCAGCAAGCTGGAAGGGCTCGGCTGGGAGCAGTCCGAGCTGACCAAACGGCAGGAGGCGCTCTCCCGGAAGATGGAGGAAGCCACCGCCCGCCGCGCCCGTGCCCAGGAGGAACTGGAGGGCCGCCAGGACGAATCGGCACAATTGGAAGCGGGGATGGACTCTGCCGCCCGGAACGAAGCCGACGCCAGCGAGCTGCTGGGCGAACTCCGCACCGCCCTTGCGGTGGAGCAGCGCGCCGAGCAGGCCCTGAACGAGCAGCGAGCCCCGATGGACTCCCGCCTCCGCGAACTGAGCGAAGTCATCGCCCGCCGGAAACGCGAGATTGAGTCTTACCATGAGCGCATTCAGGCCGCGGTGGCGGAAAACGAGCGCCTCGCCGAGGAATGCGCCTACGGCCGGACCCAGTTGGAAGAATTGTCCATGCTCGGCGAGACTCGGATGGATGACCGGAATGCCCTGATGGAATCCGTCACCGTCCGCGAAAGCGGCCTGTCCGAAATCCGCCGAGAAATCTCGAAATTCGCCGAACAGCGTGGCAATGAAGAAGTGCGCGTCGAGCGGATCGGTCTGCGGATGGAAAACACCTCTGCATACGCCTTGGAGCGCTACCGGATTGATCTGAACACCTTTGAGCAGGACATCCACGCCCTGCTGACCGCGATCCAAAACCAAAAATTCCCCCGCCGCCGGGCCGACCGCCGGGCCCTTTTTGAGAAAGAACCCGAGCCTGAGGCCATGGTGACAGCTGAGGCCACGGCCGAACCAACGGATCCTTCCGAGCTTTCCGACGCCGTTGCCCCCGAAACCGGGACTGCTCCTGAAGCCGGACCGGAGGTTTCCGCCGAGGAGGAAATCCCCAGTTTCGCGCCGGTCGCGGAGTTTGCCGCCGAGGAAGAGCCCACCCCTGAAGAACCGGAAATCTGCCTCGACCCCGAAATGGCGGCCCTGCTGGAAGAAGGCCCCGATTGGGAATTTGTGGAAACGACCGTCACCGACCTCAAACAGCGCCTCGATGCCATGGGCCCGGTGAACCTCGACGCCATTCAGGAATACGAGGAACTGGAGGAACGCCACAACTTCCTCCAAAGCGAAAATGACGACCTCGCCAAGGCCAAGATCGAATTGCTCGCCGTCATCCAACGGATCAACACGGAGACCAAAAAGCGCTTTGCCGATACGTTCTACCAGGTCCGCGACAACTTCCGGAATACCTTCAAGGAACTCTTCGGGCAAGCCGGCCAGGCCGACCTCATTCTCGTCAACGAGGAAGACCCGCTGGAGTCCGGCATTGAAGTCATCGCCAAACCACCTGGCAAAAAACCGACCAGCATCACCCTGCTCTCCGGGGGCGAGCGCTCCATGACTGCGGTGGCCCTGCTCTTCTCCATCTACATGGTGAAGCCCAGCCCGTTCTGTATTCTGGACGAACTGGATGCCCCGCTCGATGAATCCAACATCGGCCGGTTCCTCAAGATGCTCGACAAGTTCATCGAGAAGAGCCAGTTTGTGATCGTCACCCACAACAAACGCACCATGCGCCGGGCCGATGTGCTCTATGGGGTCACCATGGAGGAATTCGGCGTCAGCAAGCCGGTCGGCATGAAGCTCAGCGCGGAAACCGAGCGGCCCCGCGATCAGTATGTGGCTCCACCTGAGGCCACTGCCGAGGAAACCGCCGAAGCCACTCCCGAATCCGATGGCAAAGGAGAAGCTGCCGCGGCACGTGCCGCCGCCACGGAAGCAGCATTGCATGAAGGAGAATCTCCCGCTGCAGCCGAAGTCTCCGCAACGGAGAATCAAACTGACGCAGAGCATCTGTCAGAAACATCGGCAGGCTGAGGGCGCCGGCAGCCCCAGCGCTATCCATTCCAGGCCGGTCCACTGGACGTCCCCTCCCCCGGGCCCGGCTTTTTGTTGTATCGGGAAACTCCGAATGGAATCCACCCGGCTCCGCGGGCCTGATATAAAGCTAGGGAACAGGAGTGCAAAGGTGCCTGCGCCCAGGCGTTACCCCACTGCCTTCCCAGCATTAAACGGCCAAAACAGGGGAATCGGACTGCAGCCAAACCGGAGGGCTCCACCGGCCAACCGCCCCTGCTTGACCCGCCGCAGGGTATCGGATGGATCCGCTTGGACCCACCCTGCCAGCAGGCAAACTGCCGCATCAAGCCGGCCCTGATATCGGGCACCCTTGCACCCGTTGAAGCCCCCTCCTCCCCCTGTCACCCGGGGGCCCGCCCCCGGGTCTCCGGCTCCACCCAGCCCCCGCACTTCCGGACTGGAAAAATACTTGTCAGGAAACCAGCCGGGACAGCTGGGCAACCCATTGATAAACCTCCGGTTTCAAAGCGTATAGAGGCTACATGAACCGGAGCACCCCTTCCTCCCGAGCCTCAGTAAATCCTGCCAAGGCAGCTTTTACCCTCATAGAAATTGTCCTTGTTATCGCCATCATCGCCATCCTCGGCGCGGCAGCCATCAACCTGATCAAGGGGAATGTGGACGTCGCCAAGGAGACCCGGGTGGAGTCGGATATCAAAAACATCGTGACCCAACTGAAAGTCTACGAATCACGCAATCTGGCTCCTCCGAGCACCGAACAGGGTCTGAAGGCTCTCGTGGAACGGCCCACGGTTGAACCCGTCCCTGAACGCTGGACGCAACTGCTGGAGGAAGTCCCCAAAGACCCTTGGAACCGGGAATTCCGTTACGAGTATCCCGCAAAACGCAGCAAAGCTGATTTTGATGTATACTCCCTCGGAAAGGATGGAGTTGATAGCGAGGATGATTTCGGAAACTGGAAACCGGTGAAAAAGGAATAGACCGGAAATACACGTTTTTGTATGAACAGCACCAGTCACAGCGCCCTGTCCTGCAGCGGACGCCGGGAAGGCTTTACCTTGATCGAAATCGTGGTGGCCCTCACGGTGGTCTCCGTCATCGCCGCCGTCGCCATTCCGACCCTGAAAGGCCTGAACCGCAGCGAACAGGCCCGCGCCCCGGTGCAGGCCCTGGCGGAACTGGTGCAGGAAGTCCGAAACCGGGCCGCGCGGGAAGGCCGCGCCTATCAAATCATTTTCGAACGCGGCGGCATGCATGCCATGGCCGGGTCCCGGACCTTCAACGGACGGGAGGATTTGATCGAGCATCTCAAGGAACTGCGCACGCCACCCACCATTACCGTGACCGAAAGGCAACTTCCCGCCCGGCCGGAAGTTGTCCGTGAAGCACCCGGCAGTAGCTCCTTCTCTGCCAAGCAGGCCATGAAACCCATGGCCTCCTCCCATCCGGTCGGGGAACCGGTTCCGGAGGCCGGTGAAGTGGAAATGCCCTGGTGTGAATCCATTCCCCTCGATCTGAAGACTGCCTGCGCGGTCCTACTCTGGGGCGATCCGGAGTGGGACTCCATGGAAGGCGATAAACTGCGCACCTGGGTGTTCCAGCCCACCGGAATGATCTCCCCCGCCCGGGTCCGGCTCCAGGACGCCGGTCAGGAACTGGAAGCCGCCTTCGATCCCATGACTGGCGAGCTCACCGCTGAAAGCGTCCGGCCCATCACTGTCACCGCGTCGCTATGAAGCCCCTCCGCCGGAACCCACACGGCTTTGTTCTGCTTGAAATCATCATCGCTCTGACGGTTTTTGCGGTGGCCGTCACCGGTCTCGCCGGAGCCCTCCATTCCGCCCTTGATGCCTCGAATAAAATACGGCGTCAGGCCGCTGTCCGTCGCGGCATGGAGAGCCTGCTGGCCGAAGCCCGCCAGCAGATGAAACGTGAGGAAATGCAGTTGACCCGCACGGATGACGGCCTCGGCATCTCCTTCCATTCGAGCCTTGAGGAATTGAAATGGATCAATCTCAAAGGGGCTCCCGTCCGGGGACTCTATGTGCTGCGCGTGGTCGCACAGAGTATCAAACCCAATATCAATCCCGAGGATACCGCTGAAGTGTATGTTTACCGCCCTTGATCCAACCCGCTCCCCGGCGCGCTCAGGCCGGGGGTTCACCCTCATAGAAGTGGTGGTCGGGCTGGCCATCCTTTCCCTCATGTCAGGCGCGATTTACGCCATCGTGGCGGGAGCGGTGTCGTCCACCCTCACTCTGGAATTGACCCAGGCCGAAGACCGTCGCGTGGAAGCTTTCCTGCACCGTACCCGCGAAGCCCTCGCCGATCTCCCCGCCACCGCCACCCTCCAGCTGAAGCTACTGGAAAATGATCCTTTACGCCAGGAGTTCGTCATCAGCAATGTGCCCGCCGCCTTCATCTGGGGTCCCCATCCCCAGTGGGAAAAACCCATCATCACCGTAGCCCCCCGCCGCTGGGAAGATGATCAGAAGCCCCCCCTGTCTTCTGCGGTGCTGCGCGGGCAGGTGGAGGTGCCATCCGTCCGGTTCGCCCTCAGCTTCAGCGTACCTGACTTCTTCCGCACCACCCCGGAGGGAGAGCCCCTGCCGGACAGCCCCGTCAAATCCCCTCAGGGAAACGAGGGCCTGCGCCCGGATGCCCGGGGCCGCTTCTGGATGGACGTGCTGCCGGAAATCGACCGGGTGGAGTGGCGCTTCTACGATCCCCAACGGAAGATCTGGATCGACCAGGCCCCGCCCGGCCAGCCCCCACTGGTGGAACTCAAGCTTTTCCTGCCAGGCCGCACCACCCCCATCCGCGAAGTATTCTCCACCCGTTGAAATCCTGACATCCCGTCCCATGTCACCCTTCCTTCGCTCCCCTGTCACCCGCCGCGGCTCCGCGCTGCTGCTGGTCTTGTGGGCCATCATGCTGATGGGCTTTGCGGTCATCGGCCTCGTCAAACATCTGTCCCGCGGACTGGATGAATCCATCGCCGCCGAAAAGGACTTCCGCGCCCGGTTGCTCCTTGAGTCCGCCCGCACCGTGGCCGCCCATCCCGCTATTTTGCGGGGCGATCCCCTGCTGCGCCAGGAATTGTCGCCGGTGCGCTCCTGGGAAGTCACCCTCTCCACGGAAGGCTGCCGGCTCGCCGTCAATCAACTGGCCTCCAGCCGCCTGCAACGCCGGTTCGCCAGGCAGTTATTCGAAAATTGGGGTATCGATCCCCGCGAGGCGCTCGCCCTGGTGGACAGTCTGGCGGACTGGATCGACCCAGACAGCAACCCCCTGCCCCAAGGAGCGGAGCGTGAAATCTACACGGCTCTGGAGCGGCCCGACTTCCCTTATAACAAACCATTTGCTTCCCTCGATGACATCCTGCTGGTCCGTGGAGCCGACGTCATGGACCGGCAGCGTCCGGACTGGCGGGATTTCTTCACCTTGTATGGAGATGGCACCATTGACGTCCATACCGCTTCCTCAGTGATGTTGGAGGCCCTGCTGGATGTCACCCCCTCCGAGGTCAGCCGGCTTGTCAGGGAACGTCTTGGTCCGGATGGTCAACCGGGCACGGAGGACGACCGCCGGTTCACCTCCCTCACCGAAGTCCGGAGCCTCCTCGATGTGCCGGAGATGAATTACCGCCGGGCATCGGGGCTGCTCACTCTGGCCCACCCCATCCGCCGCACGGAATGCCTCGCGCACGCCGGAGGGCTGGAACGCCGCCTGACCCTGATTGAGGGACCAGGCCTGAAAATCATCCAACGCGATTAACTGCTCTTTTCCTGCCTCATGTTTATTCCCCTCCATCTCGTTTTACCTGCCGCCGAATCCGGTTGGGAAGTATGGGCCTGCGCTCCGGGCGGAGCCATCAAGCGCGGGTTGTTTGAGGATCCGGCCACCGCTGCGGCTTCCGTTAAAAAGGCCATTATCGCCTTGCCGGCCCGCTGGTGCCGCACGCTCGTTTTTTCCGTGCCCCCGGCGGATGCCAAACTGGCGCGCGCCCTCGCCTTCACCCAATTGGAAAAACGAGGGCTCACCTCCGGCACGATGGATCAGACCTCGTTTTCCTGCCAAATACGGCCCGGCACCAAAGGAGGGTATCTGATGGTGGTGGATGTTCTTACTCCCGCCGCCCTGAGCGCTCTGGCGGCCATCAAATCCCATGGCGTGATCCCCGCCGCGAAACTCTATCCCATACCGGAACACCGTGCGGTCATTCTGCGGGAGGGGGGACGCACCGTCCTGCACGCCGGACTGGCCGGCCAACCTGCCCACGTTCAGGGATTGACGGCCAACAGCGCCGACCCGCCGGCCCTCGCGTCCGAAATCTCCCTGACGCTCATGACCCTCCGCCAGCAAGGCCTGCTCAGCACCATCACCGGCATCGACTGGGGTGCGCCCCTCACTGAACCCGGCCGCCAACAGGTGGAATCCATCATCGGACTGCCCGTGGAGCTCAAAGCGCGGCCAGCCCCGGTTTTCCGCTCCCTTGATCCCGGCCTTCAGCCCGCCGAGGTGCGCGCGGAGCGTCAACGGCGCCGGGGGCGCCTGCTGCGCGGGGCTGCCCTCGCCGCCTTGCCGCTGGCCGGTTTGCTTTGGTGGCAGCAGCAGCATGCGCGGCTGTTGGCACTGGAGGCGGAAGCCAACCGGCTCAGCGAGGCGGTCACCGCCTCCTCCGGAGCCACCGCCGAAGCCAGGGCCGGCACTGAACTGATGCGGGGCACCCAGCTGCGTTGGCAGGCCTTGCGCATGGCTCTCGAACCCAAGCGTTATCCCCTGATCCACCTCAATCATCTGACCCGCTGCCTTGGCGATGACAGCATTGTGCTGACCCGTTTTGAAACGCGCGGACCCGACGTTTCCGTGAGTGGAACCGCGCAATCCGCCGGAGAGGCTTATCACTATTTCACGACTGTCACCACAGACCAGGATTTGAAGATCTGCGCATGGAGCATGGCTGAACCCAACCTGACAAATGACGGCACCGCCAAGTTTGAACTCAAAGGAAAGATGCGATGATCCGCCCCCTCACCCGTTCTGAAAAATCCCTGCTCACCCTCTGCGGCCTGGCCCTCGCGGTCGTCGGCGCCGGCTCGGTGGTGCGCGACCACCAGGCCCGCAGCACCGCCGCCCGCGACCGCATCGCCGCGCTGGAACCCAAACTGGATGCCGCCGTGGCCGCGGCCGCCGACGCTCCGTTCTGGCAGGAGCGGAAGACCTGGCTGAACGCCACCATGCCCCATCTGAATAATCCGGGCGAAACCCACAGTAGCTTTCTGGAGCAACTGCTCACCGCGGCGAGGGAACGCGGCCTCAATGCCGAATCCCCTGTCCTGCTGAAACCCGAAGCCACCCCCCATGGCACCGACCTGTCCGTGTCGCTCCAGATCACCGGCCCGGACAGCGCCGTGCTCCGCTGGCTCGCCGGCCTGCAGTCGCCCGAAAAAATGCAGATTGTCAAGTATCTCCAAATCATTCCCCGGTCCTCCCAGCCGCCCCGGCTTTCCGCCACCATCACGGTCGCCCGGCTTCACCAGCCCTGACTTTTCATCCCTCCGGTCATCCTGCGTGCCCTCCTTCAGTCCCAGACCCGATCCTGCCAATACTTCACGAATCATGCGCTCCTTTTTTTCCAAATTCCTGCGTGCGACGGCCCGCCATCCGCGACGGCTCGTCCTGCCAGCCGTTGTGCCCTGGGCTGGTTGGGCCGCGGCCGAAGAAGGAGCCATCCCACCACCGGTCACCGCGGCCGAATTTTCCCAACTCCTGGAACACCCTCCCTTCCGCCGCAGTCTGAGCCTGTCGGATTCCATGGTGTTGTCAGGAGTGGCGGTGCTGCCCGATGGGCCGATGGTCACCTTGTGGAACCGGTCTACCCGCGAATCGTTTGTGGTGGGAAACAACCCGAATGCCCAGGGATGGAAGTTGCTGGAATTGAGCCAGAGCACGGATCTCCGCAGCGTCACCGCCATCATTTCCGCGGCAGGACAGGAGTTGACGGTCCGCTTCGACCCGGAACGGCTCACCCCTCCCAAACTGGACAACACTTCCCGGCCCGGCTCGCGCCCCGAAGGGCAAATCGTGGTGGAAGCCCTGCTGCGCAGCCTGGACCCCGGGGCCGCCAAAAGCTTCGAAGCCCTGCCCCCTGCCGGGCAGGAGACCTTCCGGAAATCCTTCGCGGAGTTCCTCGAAACGTACCCGGCCTCCGGAGACGGCGACCGCCGCAGCTTCGTCCAGCGATCCCTCGCCGAAGCCACCCCGCCCACGAACGGAATTGAAAGCCCCACGGCCCCGGAAAAGCCAACGGCACCCACGACCCCGGCACCCCTGGGGCAACCCTGACTATTTCCACCTTTCGATTTACCATGAACATTTCTTTTCCCCGCCTTTCCCGGGCCCTCGTCTGCACCTGCCTCTCCATCGCCATCCTGCCCGCTTCCGCGGAGGCCCAGGCAGTGGTTCTGCCAGCCCCGGACGAAGCCACCATCCAACTGCAATTCCCCAATAACGGAATCAGTGATATCCTGGGAATCTACGAACTCCTCACTGGAAAAGCAGTCATCAAGGATTCCGGAATCTTCGATGGCAAGCCAATCAGCCTGGTTACGGCCAAGCCCGTCACCACCACCGAGGCCGTGGAACTGATTGAATCCAGCCTTCAGCTGAATGGTTATGTCCTCAGCGATTCCCCCAGCCGAAAAAGCGTCAGGATTTCCCTCCAGACCGCCGAGCAATCGAACCTCAGCCGCGGCCTGGACGTGATCCTCGATCCGGACGCGATCCCCCGGGGCCACACCATGGCTTCCTATTTCCTGAAGCTGAAACACCTCGATCCTTCCGAGACTGCCACCACCCTCTGGAGCCATCTGGGCCTCAACAAATTCGGCCGCCTCACCCCCGTGACCAGCCCCCCCGGCCTGCTTATCACGGAAAACGCTGACAACATCCGCCAGATTCTGCGGGTGGTGGAGGTGCTCGACGTTTCCCAGGACCAGACTCATCTGCGCACGGAATTCTACCTGCTGAAATACGCGGATGCAGTGGTGGTAGGGCAGATCCTGACTTCAACCTTCACCCAACGGCAGCTTCCTCCCGCCCTGACTACGGACACCGTCGGGGACAACGAAACCCGGATTCCCAAACGCCCCCCGTCCCTCCCCACCGCACGTGTGGTCTCGGACGACCGGCTCAACCGCATCATGCTGACAGCCGATGAATCCGACCATCTTTATGCTGAAAAGCTGATCAAGGAATTTGACCAGCCTATCCAAGTGGCCGTCCCGCTGGAGCGCCGCCTCCAGTATGTTTTCGTGGATCAGGTGCTGCCGGTATTGGTGGATGTGCTTCAGGACAATGGCACCGGCAGCAGCACCCTTGCAGGAGGCGAAATCGTGCGGACCCGGCGGCAGCCGCTCGCCAGCAGCGACCCCGCCACCCTCGCCGGCCGGCCCCGCCGCAACCAAACCCAGCGCGAGGGTGCCACCACCGCGCCGGCCGGTTACGAAGACCAGCTCACTGCCCCCGAGGAGAATTCGGCCCCCCTTTCCGTCCTGATCGGCAAGACCCGTCTTGTGGCAGATGTGCAGGCCAACAAACTCATCGCCTACGGCCCTCCCGAGGACCTGCTGAAGATCACCGGGCTCCTGGAACGGCTGGACCACAAACCACCCCAGGTTTATCTGGCCACTATCATCGGTCAACTCTCTCTCGATGACGGAGTAGAGTTCGGCGTCAACTACCTCAAGCAATTCAAGGGGGATGGAGAAGGCGATGTAGCTGGCGCACTGATCAATTGGGATTCCCTCGCCCGGGCAATCCCGGACGTACGCAATCCCGTTATCAAGGGCGCCCTGAACCCGTTGAGCGGCCTCAATGTGTATGGCCGGATCGACGACAGTCTGGATGTATTTATCCACGCGCTCGAAGCAAGCAAGCGCTTCACCATCCTGAGCCGGCCCGCCATCTATGCCGCCAACAACAAAAAAGCCGTCATCACCTCCGGCCGACGCATTCCGGTGCCCACCAGCAGTGTCAGTGATCTCTCTAATTCCAACAGTGTGCGCACCAATATCGACTTTCAGGACGTCGTGCTGAAGCTGGAGGTGATCCCCCTCATCAACAGCAACCAGGAAATCAGCCTCACCATCGCCCAGGTGAATGACACCGTAGTCGGGCAACAGCAGATCTCCGACAACAGCGTACCGATCATCGGCACGGAACGCCTCCTCACCTCTGTCACCGTAGCCAACCGGTCCACGGTGGTGCTGGGCGGACTGATCACCGAAACCGAAGAAAAGTCCACCACGGGTGTCCCCATCCTCAGCCGCATTCCCGTGCTGGGCCATGCCTTCAAGTCCACGAAACTTGCCAAGAGCCGCAAGGAACTGCTGATCTTCATCCAGCCCGTAGTGGTGGAAGATGGCATGCAGGCCGCCGCCGTCAGTCAGGGCGAGGATCAACGGACCGGCGTCGGCGCCGATGCCGCGGTGGTCTTCCCGGATCTCCCGCTGGCCCTCCCGTCCTTTGAACGACCGCTTCCGCCGCCGTCCGCCAAATAATAGCCCTCACCCTTTCAACACTGTGACCATGACTGCCGACCGGCCTGTCGAACACCTGCTCACGGCGGCCGCCCGCCTGAGCGGATGCCTGGATCCTGCCGCCCTCGCCACCGCCCTGGAAACAGCCGGAGCCCAGGGAGGACGCTGGCTGGATACGGTCCTCGACGCTGGATGTCTTGCCGATGAAACCGGCTTTTACCGCGCCCTTGCCGATTCCCTCGGCATGTCCTTCACGGAACAATCCCCCGTGTCTCCTGGCCAGAAACTCCACTCCTGGATGCCGGCCCGTTTTGCCCTGCGGCATCGCCTGTTGCCTGGACAGGCGAGGGAAAATCAAATTGAAGTCCTGACCTGCGATCCCTTCGATCTCGAGGCCCGCCAGGCCATCAGCCAGGTGATGGATCAGGATGTCACCTGGGGGCTGGCCACCCGCAGCAGCATCATCGAGGCCCTGCGGCAAGGTTACGGGTTGGGCGCGGAACGTTTCGAGGACCTCATTGATGGCCGCAACGGCCATAACGAAACCGATGCCCTGCGTCAGGAGGTCACGGTACTGGAGGACAACGAGGAGGCGACCATCATGAGCTTCGTCAATCAAATTTTCAGTGAAGCCATCCGCGAACGGGCCACTGATATTCACATCGAACCCCTCGAAAATGATGTGCGGATCCGTTACCGGGTGGACGGTGCTCTGCACGAAGTGGCAGTGCCGCAGGATGTCCGATTGTTGCAGAATTCCCTCGTCTCCCGCCTCAAGATCATGGCGCACCTCGATATCGCCGAGCGCCGCCTGCCCCAGGATGGCCGCATCAACCTTGAACTCAACGGCCAGCGGGTCGATGTGCGCATCGCTACCATCCCTTCCGTGAATGGCGAAAGTGTCAGTCTGCGCCTGCTGGGCCGGGAACGGCTCGACCTCGGCGGCCTCGGAATGGGCCCTGCCCTCGAAGCCCGCATCCGTGAACTGTTGGCCCTGCCCAATGGCATTATCCTCGTGACCGGTCCCACCGGCTGCGGCAAATCCAGCACCCTCTACACCTTCCTCCGCGAACTGAACACCAAGGACCGGCGCATTGTCACCATTGAAGACCCGGTGGAAAACAAACTCGACGGGGTGGTCCAGATCGCGGTGAAGCCGGAGATTGATCTCACCTTTGCCGCCGGCCTGCGCAGCATCCTGCGGGGCGATCCCAATGTGATCATGGTAGGAGAAATGCGTGACCTCGAGACCACGGAAATCGCCATCCGCGGAGCGCTCACCGGCCACCTCGTTTTCAGCACCCTGCACACCAATGACGCCGTGGGAGGCATCTCCCGTCTGTTGGACATGGGGATTGAGCCGTTTCTGATCGCTTCCTCGGTGCGCGCCTTTCTCGCCCAGCGCCTCGTCCGCCGGCTCTGCCCGCACTGCCGCAAACCGGCGGAAGAACACCAGCACCACGATGGCTATCTCCGCACCCTTGGCTTCCCGGTCACGGAGAAGCACCACATTCTGACGGCGGTCGGCTGCCGGGAATGCCGCGGCACCGGCTACCGCGGGCGTATGGCTCTTGTGGAAGTCTGCACCATCACCAACGCCATGCAGGATCTCATCGCCAGCCGCGCCTCTGTTGCCGCACTGCGAGCCAAGGCCGCAGAGGAAGGCATGATTCCCATGCGTGAGAGTGCGTGGCAGAAGGTCATCGCCGGCGATACCACGCTCGAAGAAGTGATCGCCGTCACCTCCGCCACGCACGAGACCACCTATCCCTGACA
>CAIZWU010000361.1 GCA_903936775.1 uncultured bacterium
GCGGTGAAAAGCGAGCGGCAGGCCTCATACGCTGAGGTCACCGACCCACTCCCGGCCAAAAACTCCCCTACCCTCCGCCGCACCGGATTCCGGCTGGACCGTAGGAAACGCCCGGCCCACTGCCGGGTTCCGGGCACCCAGCCCATCACCCGATAGATCTGGCACAGCTTGGGCACCCGCCGGAAAGAACCATACCCGCCCAAGATTTCATCGCCCCCCAGCCCGGACAACACCACCTTGCACCCGCCCTCGCGGGCAAACTTGGACACACAGTAGGTATTAAATCCGTCAATGGTCGGTTGGTCCAGCGACCCCACAAAATCCTTCACCAGTTCCCTGCCCTCCACCGCCCCCAGTTTCCATTCATGGTGTTTGGCCCCCAGCGCCTCCGCGGTGCGCCGGGCCGGACCACTCTCATCAAACCCCTCCTCGGCAAACCCGATCGAAAACGTCCGCAGCTCCCCGATCCCGGCCTCCAAGGCCAGCACCGCCATCGCGGTCGAATCCATCCCCCCGCTTAAAAACACCCCCACCGGAGCATCGCTCACCAGATGCGCCCGCACACTATCCAGCAGGGCGCGGCGGGCCTGGGCCACCGCCTCTGGCACTTCCTGCTGCGGGACCAGTTCCGGCTTCCAATACGCCCACGTCCGGCTCTGGCCCTCCTTCCACTCCATCGCGTGCCCCGCCGGCAGCTTGGTCACCCCTTCCAGGATCGTCCCCGGTTCCTCCACCGCCCCGTACCTGAGGAACGAAGCCAATCCCGCAGCATCGATCTCCCGCCCACAGAGCCCAGCCCGCACGAGGGCCCGCAATTCCGAAGCAAACGCCAGCTTGCCATCTCCCTCACACAAATAAAGCGGTTTGATGCCGAGGGGATCCCGCGCCAGAAAAACCGACCGCGCCGCCTCATCCCAGATCACGAAGGCAAACATCCCCCGCAGCCGCTCCACGCAGCGTTGCCCGTCCCTGACATACAGCGCGAGGATCACCTCCGTATCCGTCCGCGTGCGGAAGACCCACCCCTCCGCTTCCAATTCCTCCCGCAGTTCCCGGAAGTTGTAGATCTCCCCGTTGAAGACGATCACCGGGCCGCAGGGGGCGGCGGAGTCGTCAGTAATCGGTCGGCTGTCGCCAGTCGCCTGTTCTAATTCATCTCCTGCGGCCGCAGGATCTGCCACCGCTGACGACCGAAGACTGTCGACGGATGACTTCCCCTCCCACTCCATCGGCTGATGCCCGGCCAGGCTGAGGTCCTGGATCGCCAGCCGGGTATGGACCAGCAGCACCCGGCCCTCGTCTTCCTGCCAAGTCCCCTCACCGTCCGGCCCCCGATGCCGCAATGCCTGCCTCAGCAAGTCCCCGCGCTGGGAAGCCTGCGGCTCTGGCAAAAGACTGAACTGACCGGCGATCCCACACATAATGAATTTGGCGCTTCGGGAATTTCCGTAGCGTGATTATGCGGGGCAGACCAGTAACCAACCATAAGAAGAAGGGACGGCGTGGAGGGGAGTCATCAGGATAAGCGTCATGGGGTGAATACCTCCCTAGACAAAAGATATCCGGCACACTCAACAAGAATTTAAAGTTCATACAAAATTAAACCTGAAAATAATCTGTAACTCTGCGGGAAAAAATCCGTCTGGCCAGACTTGCCGGGATCATGCATCGAGTGACTGCCTGCGGCCGAATCAGAAGGTTTTTTACTATAACCTACTCAGCCAGGGGATAATCCTGTCCTTTGTCCACTCATGAAC
>CAIZWU010000362.1 GCA_903936775.1 uncultured bacterium
CCCGACATCTGCCTTGGTCCGTTCCGTCTTGCGGCCTTCCACCTGCTTCTCCAACGCCAGGATCTGATCCCGGAGGGTGATGGGCAGGGCGGTCGCCGCTTCAAATCCCGCCAAGGTCATCCCGGCAAAGGATTCCTGCGGGGCCAACTCTTTCCAAGCGGTGCGGAACACCGTGATCCGGCCTGCTAGGTATGGATTTGGTTTAGACATAATTTTGTTTTTCTGGTTGTCATCTCTCACGGAATTTCAGGGGCAGCAGGGCACCACAAGGTACTCTGAAAAAACTGCCCATCCCTCCCGTGGTTGATGAACAACTGTAATGAAGGGTGCAGAGGAGAAATTCGCCAGCGGTATTTTGTGCGTGTTTGGTGGAGCAATCCATTCAGTTCCCCTAATTTTTTCATAATGTGTTGAAGATAAGCGAGTTCTCTGTTTTTGTGACAATGGAGAGGCGGATGCATTTTTTGAGATGCGGTGGCAGAAAACGTGTTTTACACGCAAAAAGCCACCGCCGGGCTTCCCAACAACCACGGTTTGGCGGGAAGCTCCCTCCGTTTGAGTAGTGGTAATAAAGGAATTAACTTTTATGTGTGTGATAGTAATGGGGGTCTGGGACCTTCCCCCCGCTCCCTGATTTCACTTCCTTCCCCCCGCCCGCCGCGGAGTTCCCCATTGGCGGACATTGGCGGATATTCGCGGTAAGTCCCCAGAGCCTTGGTCCTTAAAGCCAAGGCACTGCAAAGCCAAGGCGCTGCTGACACGAGTGGTCTGCGACACACTCATGCTACGTTTCCCATGCTACGATACCCATGCTGCGATGCACATGCTGCGATGCACATGCTGCGATGCACATGCTGCAGGGCTCCCCATTAGTGAACATTGGCGGATATTCGCGGTAAGCCCCCCAGAGCCCCGGTCCTCCCACGAAATCTTCCCGCAAATCGAAAATCATAAATCATCCATAAATCAAATATGCCTGACACACCCGTTCCTCACCCGTCCGCCGCCGCTCCAGCCACCTTTGATGTCGCCATCGTCGGTCTGGGGTATGTCGGCCTGCCGCTCTCCCTCCAGTTCGCCCGCTCCGGGGGGGACGTGCTGGGGCTTGATATCGATCCTGCCAAGGTGGAGGCCCTCAACGCCGGCCGCTCCTACATTAAACACATCGACGGGGCCGCGGTGCAAATGGAAGTGGCCGCCGGACGCTTTGCCGCTTCGGTCGATTTCTCACGAGTGCGTGAAGCCCGGGCGGTCATCATCTGTGTGCCCACTCCCCTCAATAAAAACCGTGAGCCCGATATCTCCTACGTGCTGGACACCGGCCGGGCGATGGCGCCCCACCTGACCAAGGGGACCGTGGTGGTCCTGGAATCGACCACCTATCCGGGCACCACCGACACTGACCTGCTCCAGGTGCTGGAAGCAGGGTCGGGCCTGAAGGCCGGGGTGGACTTCCATCTGGCCTTTTCGCCCGAGCGGGAAGACCCGGGCAATCCGGACAGCAAGGTGGGCAAGGTGCCCAAACTGGTCGGGGGCCTGACCCCGGCCTGTCTGGAAAAAGCGCTCGGCGTGTATGGCCGGGCAGTGGAGAACCTCGTGCCGGTCTCCTCCTGCCGGGTGGCCGAGGCCGCCAAATTGCTGGAGAACATTTTCCGCAGTGTGAACATCGCCCTCGTGAACGAACTCAAGGGAGTCTACGACGCCATGGGGATTGATGTCTGGGAAGTGATCGCGGCGGCGAAAACCAAGCCGTTTGGATTTATGGCCTTTTACCCCGGGCCGGGTCTCGGCGGGCACTGCATCCCGATCGATCCCTTCTACCTGACGTGGAAGGCCCGCGAATTCAATCAGAACACCCGTTTCATCGAGCTGGCGGGGGAGATCAATACCGCCATGCCGGAGTATGTGGTCCACAAGGTGGTGGCCGCCCTCAACGCCCAACGGAAATCCCTCAATGGCTCCAGGGTGCTGGTGGTGGGGCTGGCCTACAAACCCAATGTGGACGACAGCCGGGAATCCCCCAGTTTTGTGTTGTTGGAAATGCTGGATCAAGGCGGCGCGGCGGTGGACTATTACGACCC
>CAIZWU010000363.1 GCA_903936775.1 uncultured bacterium
ATGGCGTGGTGGCTGGGCGGAAGGAGACGAAGTTGTTTTGGTTGGCATTGTAACCCCAATTCAACCCAAGTTCCCCGCTCCGCCACCCAATTCCATCCCCTCCGGCCCATCCTTTATAACTGTCCTGTGGGACGCCTGTGAAAGAGGTTTTATTCATCAAAAAAAGGGGGTAGTTGGAGCGAAGATGAATGTCTCTCATTAAAAAAACCGGGGCATGGTAATTTCAATACGAATCCAGTCCCTGAAACGGGACCATTTTTTTCGACCGGCGGATTTTAAGCTGCCATTTGCCACCCAGATTACGAAAGCAGAGGGTTCCTGTTCACCCTTTCCCTGTTTCATTTCCCTGATCCTGGACGCTCCTGCGGAAGCCACTTTCTGGAAGTGCGGCGAGGAAGGGAATCCCGGCCTGCCGGCAAGGCGCGGGCCAACGGAAGAAGGGAATGCGCTCCGGGTGAGGGGTGGTGGAGGCACTGCAAGGTTTCCCGCAGGCAGGAAATGAGACCAGCCCCGGGGCCGGGGCCAACGGCCTGCAAGCCGATTGCGAGGCCTCATCCGGGGTGTAGGATGGGATATGTTTGAAATCCGGGACAGACCGAAAATTGTCGAAAAAGCCCTCCTCATCGGAGCCTACTTTGAACCACGCGAAAAAGAGGAGGCGGCCAGCCTGCTGGAGGAATTGGCGGAGTTGGTGACGACGCTGGGCATCCCTATTGCCGAAAGCGTGCTGGTGTATGTCCGCGACAGTAACCGCAAATACCTCACCGGCTCCGGCAAGGCCGCCGAGCTGATCGCCCACGCCAAGGAACTGGGCTGCGATGTTATCATCTTCGACAACGGCCTCGCCCCCATGCAGCAGCGCGCCTGGGAAACCGATGGCAGCATCACCGTGATCGACCGGGAGGAGGTCATTCTCGACATCTTCGCAATGCGCGCCCAGACCTCGGAGGCCAAACTCCAGGTGGAACTCGCCCGCCAGAAATACGCCCTGCCCCGGCTGGCCCGGATGTGGGGACACCTCGACCGTCAGGGCGGCGGCGGGGGAGCCGGCAGCGGCGGGGCCGCCCGCGGTGAAGGGGAAACCCAGATCGAAACCGACCGCCGCCTCGCCCGCGACCGCATCACCGCCCTGCAGCGCCAGATCACGGCCGTGAAACAGCAGCGCACCACCCAGCGCAAGGAACGCCAGCGCGTCCCCATCCCGGCGGCCGCCATTGTCGGTTATACCAATGCCGGCAAATCCACCCTGCTGAACCTCATCACCGGCGCCACCGTGTTGGCGGAGGACAAGCTTTTTGCCACCCTCGATCCCACCACCCGCAAGGTGCAGCTGCCGGACGGCCAGCAGATGCTCCTGACCGATACCGTCGGTTTCATCCGCAATCTTCCCCACCGTCTGATCGAATCCTTCAAAGCCACCCTCGAGGAGGCCGCCCTCGCGGATTTTCTCATCCACGTGCTCGATGCCAGCCAGGAGCGGGTCTTCCAATTCTACGAGACCACCATGGGCGTGCTCAAGGAACTCGAGGCTGCTGACAAAAAGATGCTGGTGGTGCTAAACAAAATCGACCTCATTCCTGAGGCGCGCCGCAAGGAGGTGGCGGCCCATTTTGACAAACCTGCCCTCGTCTCCCTCAAGACTGGCGAAGGCATGCCCGCCCTGCTGGAACGCCTCAGCGGCATGATGCGGGAACGCACCCGCCGCATGAAACTGCGCCTGCCCCAGTCAGAGTTTGCCCTCATGAGCCTGATCCATGAGCAGGGCAAGGTGATCAGTCAGGACTACGACGGCAACGACATCCTCCTGGATATCATCATGCCACGCCGCTTCGAGTCCCAGCTGGAGCCCCACCTCGATCCTCCCCTGCCCGCCCGCGTGCCCGAAGCCTGGGAGACCAGCGGGCGTTAATCCCCCAAGAGGGCCTTGGGCGGCATTTGGCGGGAAGGGTGGCTCTCCTCTGACCAGCCGGGCTCCACCCCCGGCCACAGCATCCGGCTGTATTTCCAGCGGTGCAGCGCATCCCATGCGGTGAGTTGGTAAAGCAGCACGATGAACCAAAAGACGAACTGATAGGAACTCTTGGAGCACTTGTGGCGCAGGCGGCGCTGGGCGAGGAAAGCCGCGGGCCAGCCGCCGATCACTTCAAGCAGGTGCAGGGTCGACTCCGGGACACGCCACAGCCCCTCCCGGGCGCGGCGCTTGTCGTTGGCATAACACCGCCAGGCCAGGGCGTTCACCCCGAGGAAATAGCCCCCCCACGCGGGAGTATTGAAATCGTAAACCCATCCCGCCAACCCCGGCAAGATCAGTAAAAGAGTCAGGAGAAAGAGGGTTCCCGGCCAGGTTCCCCGGCCCGTGGGATACGCCCCAGCGGTCTGCACGGCTTTGACGGCACAGCGCCGGCCGTTGGCATCGCGGCCCAGGGAATATTGAATATTCTCGCCCACTGCCGGAGGGCGATGCCACTTCACAAAATCGCGGCGGTGCAGGAAGATCCGTTCCCGGCCGGAGTCGAGAAACCCATACCCCTTCTGCCGGTCCCATTCAGCCACCCGGGCGCTCAAGATCTGGCGGTTCGTCGTCATGGCGCGGGCATCAGGGAATAAATTTCAATGCATTTCCACATATTCCATAATGATACATGAGGCGGAAGCTGACAAGTCCAGTTTCCTGCCGCTCCGTTCCAGCGATCCCGGTTCCCCGTGCGATCCCTTGGGGCAAAACTGAAAGTCCCGGGGGCCGGGCCGCGTTTGCACGTGCATGAATTCAGTCCCCATTTTTGCTGCGGCGGCCCTTACCCTGTTCGCCGGTTCCGTCCGGGCGGATTGGCTGCAATTCAGAGGGCCGGATGCCTCGGCCCGCGGCACCGGCCAGCCGCCGGTCACGTTCCAGCCGTCCGATATCGTGTGGAAGACCGCGCTCCCCGGCCGCGGATTGTCCTCCCCGGTCATTGTGGGCGGCAAGGTCTTCCTCACCGCTGCCAGTGGCCCGGACCAGGAAACCCTGCACGTGATCTGCCTCGATAACACTACCGGCAAAAAATTGTGGGAGCGCCGCTTCCAGGCGACCGGCCGCACCATGTGCCACGAGAAAACCAACGTGGCCGCGCCCACCCCGGCCAGTGACGGGACCCGCGTCTTCGCGTTGTTTTCCTCCAACGATTGTTTCGGACTCGATCTGGAGGGGAATTTGTTGTGGGTGCGGGGATTCACCCTGGACTATCCCAATGCCAGCAACAGCCTCGGCCTGGCTTCGTCGCCCATCATGGTGGGCGGGGTGCTGGTCACCATGGTGGAAAACGACGGGGATTCCTTCACGTTGGGCATTGACCCCGCGACCGGCACCAATTTGTGGAAACTGGCCCGGCCGAAAAACGCCAACTGGACCTCGCCCACCGCCTGGCAGGATCCTGCCAGCGGCCGGCCCCTCGTGCTGGTGACGGCCCATGAAGGCGTGCTGGCCCTCGACCCGCAGACGGGCAAGGAGCAATGGACCCTGCCCAAACCCGGCACCACCATTCCCAGTGCCGGCATTGGGGAAAAACACTTTGCGGTGCCGCGCCCGGGCAAGGGCCTCGCCGTGTATACCCTGGCTGGCGGCACCACTCCTCCCGAGCTGGCCTGGGAATCCGCCCAGATCAATTCCGACACCGCCAGTCCCGTACTCCAGGGCCCGCGCGTCTTTGCCTTGAATGGCGCGGGCGTCCTGTCCTGCGCCGAGCTTGCCACCGGCGACCGGCCATGGAAACTCCGCATGGAAGGACCGTTTTCCGGGAGTCCGGTGATGTCAGGGACCACCCTCTATGCCGTCAGCGAACGCGGCCTGCTGCAAGCAGTCGACACCACCGCCGCCGAAGGTGCCGTCACCGGAAAACTGGATCTCGGCACCACCATTCTCTGCACCCCTTCCCTGTCCGGGAACTCCATCTATGTCCGCAGTGATGGCCATGTCTGGCGTATCGGAAAATGACTTGCCGCCCCGCCGAAACCCGCCCCTACTTGCCCCTTCTTTATGAAATCCACCCTCACCGCCCTCATCCTCACGCTGTCCGTCCTCGTTCCCGGAGCCTCCGCTGAAGACGCCCCTGCCGCCAAGCCCAACACCCTGACGGAAACCGAAAAAGCCGCCGGCTGGCAACTGCTCTTCAACGGCTCCGACCTCAAGGGCTGGTCCAATTTCAAAAAAACCACCATCCGCCCCGGCTGGCAGGTGAAGGACGGCCAACTGGTCTGCGTCAATCCCAAGGACGCGGGCGACCTCGTCAATGCCGCCAGCTTCGGCTGGTTCGAGCTGCAACTCGATTATAACATTTCCTACGCCGGCAACAGCGGCATCATTTACCATGTCACCGACAAGGGCGATGCCGTCTGGGCCACCGGCCCGGAATTCCAGCTCGAGGACAACGAAAAAGCCGCCGACAAAATCCGCTGCGGCTGGCTCTACGGCCTCTATCAACCCCCGGTCGATCCCGCCACCGGCAAGATCCTCGATGCCACCAAACCGGTCGGCGAATGGAATCACGTGCGGCTGGTGATTGCCCCTGACAAGTGTTTCCATGAAATCAATGGCGTGCGCTATTTTGAATATGTCTTCGGCAGCGAGGACTTCAAAAAGCGCATCGCCGACAGCAAATTCGGCTCCATGCCGGAGTTCGCCAAATCCGGTTCCGGTTCCATCGCCCTCCAGGGTGACCACGGTTCCGTCGCCTTCCGCAATATCAAGATCAAGCCTTTGACAGGCGCCCCCGCGGCCAAGTAACTGCTCCGGCAGGACGGATCATCCAAGCGCCCTTCAACCGTCCCTTCATGGCAAGCTCCGGCCTCCGCCATGACTCCTCCCGCCCCCTGGCCCCGCCCGGCACGCCGCTTGGTTGATCGCCTGCATTCTGGCGATCCCCCAAGCGGCCCCGGCCGCGAATCCCGTCGCGCCGCTTCATCCAAAACAGGAAAATAGAAACCCCCACCGGAGCGCAGCAGAGACCGCCGCAGGCAAATTTCCGGGAGAACACCGGGAATCGACTGGGATCTTTGGTCAGCCTCACCTCAGGGCAAACGGGTTTGCCCTGGTGAGGCCGCCCTCCGCAGACATCTCCCGTTGCCAGAGGCGGGGGCCGCTGCATGGAGAAGCCTGCCCTCATGACTCCCGCTGAAGAAATCGCCCGCCGCCGCACCTTTGCCATCATCTCCCACCCGGATGCCGGGAAGACCACGCTCACGGAAAAGCTCCTCCTCTACGGCGGTGCCGTGCAACTCGCCGGCAGTGTCACCGCCCGCAAGAACCAGCGCGCCACCACCTCCGACTGGATGGAACTGGAACGCCAGCGCGGCATTTCCGTCTCCTCCACCGTCCTGCAATTCGAATACGGCGGCTGCGTGGTGAATCTCCTCGACACCCCCGGCCACAAGGACTTCTCGGAAGATACCTACCGCGTCCTCACCGCCGTCGATGCCGCCATCATGGTCATCGATGCCGGCAAGGGCATCGAAAGCCAGACCCGCAAGCTCTTCGAAGTCTGCCGCCGCCGCGGCGTGCCGATCTTCACCTTCATGAACAAGATGGACCGCCCCGCCCGCGAGCCCATGGAGTTGTTGGATGAACTGGAAAACGTCCTCGGCATCGGAGCCTGCGCCATCAACTGGCCGCTCGGCCAGGGCAGCTTTTTCCGGGGCGTCTACGACCGGCGGAAAAACGAACTCCACACCTTCGAGCGCACCGCCCACGGTGCCTACCGCGCCCCCGAACTCGTCAGCGGTCTAACCGACCCTGCCGTCATCGCCAAAGTCGAGCCGGCCGCCCTCGAGCAAGCCACCATGGAGCTGGAAATGCTGGAGGGCGCCGGCCACGCGTTCGATCACCACGCCATCCTCGCCGGATCTCTCACCCCCGTCTTTTTCGGCAGCGCCGCCAACAACTTCGGGGTCCAGCTCATGCTCGATGCCTTCCTCGAACTGGCCCCGCCCCCCGGCCCGCGCGAAGCGATTGGCAGCATCGAGGTCAAACCGGAGGACAAAGGTTTCACCGGCTTCATCTTCAAGATCCAGGCCAACATGGACCCGCGCCACCGCGACCGCATTTATTTCGTCCGCATCGTGTCAGGAAAGTTCGAGCGCGACATGCAGGTGGTCAACTCCCGCACCGGCAAAAACGTCCGCCTCTCCAACTCCCAGCGCGTCTTCGCCCAGGAGCGCGAGACCCTCGACGAAGCCTACGCCGGCGACGTCATCGGCATCGTCGGCAACCACGACTTCGGCATCGGCGATACCCTCGCCAGCAAAGCCAGCATCGTCTTCGACGAAATCCCGCGCTTCCCACCGGAAGTCTTCGCCTACCTGCAAAGCCCCAACTCCTCGCAGTTCAAACGCTTCCGCGAGGGCCTCACCCAGCTCCTCCAGGAAGGAGTCATCCAGCAATTCCTCACCCCCGGCAGCACCCAGCGCGTCCCCCTCCTCGGTGCGGTCGGCCCCCTCCAATTCGAAGTCGTCCAATACCGTCTCCAGAGCGAGTACAATGCCGAGTCCCGCCTCGACCCCAGCCCCTACAGCCACGTCCGCTGGGTCCGCCGCACCGACGGCGTCAAATGGCACGATGACCTCAACATGCCCACCGGCACCGCCATCGCCCACGACGGTGATGACCGCCCCGTCATCCTCTTCGCCGAAACCTGGTCCCTCAAATTCTTCACCGACCGCAACGAAGGCGTGGAGTTGTCGGAACTGCCGTTCCCGTTGGAGAAAGCGTGATTTCGCGGATTGCTAGTGAGGAGGGAGGCAAC
>CAIZWU010000364.1 GCA_903936775.1 uncultured bacterium
CATCTCGGGCAATAAAAAAGAAGGTATCCACAGCTACCACCCCGCTCCCTGTCATTTCAAGGATTCCCGGCTACCTCGGTAGCCCGGAAGGATACTTTTATACCTACAAAATTTAAAATGGAGGGGTAGTTCCTCCTGCCCGGCCCGTTCCCGCATTGGGCCCGGGCAGGGGAGTGGGCTCCCCTGCCGGGCTGCCTCGGCTAGGCATTCACTTAATCCACTTCACCTCCTGAGTTCAGGCATTCAGGGCCACCAGATTCTCTGCCAGGTTCCAGATCGTTTGGTTCAGATGGATATTTTGCCCGATCCCATTGACGGCCCGCGTCTTGTTCCGCAGCAGCCGGTTACCCACCACTCGGGTCCCGGAAACCTGCGTCCCCACCTTGCGCTGCACATAGGCGATGCCGCCCCGGATCAGCGCCTCCTGCACCCGGTTCATCGTCCGCCACAAATCAACTCCCACGTCTTCCACCCGCCGCGGCTTCAGGATTTGCTCCGCCGTGACCGGCGGCACCGCATCCCCGTAGCGGGCTTTCAGCGCCGCTTGGGCGAAGTCCAATTGTTGCTCCGGGGAGAGCATCAGGGCCTCCATGGAGCGGATCGACTCCGCCACCCGCGGCATTCCCCGCAGGATCTGGCGGCATCCCTCTATCACGGCGTCCGCCGCATCCCCCGCGTGTTTGACCCGCACTGAGGGCAGCACCCCTTCCGAAACCACCATTCCATTGGAGCAGATGAAGCGGAATTGCCCCCCCATCATCCGGTAGGACGTCGTCCCGTCGTGGGAGTTGATCAGGATGATTTCTTGGCACGTCCCATTCTTCATGGGGGAGGAGCTTGCGTGCCGTAGCCGTACCCGGTGCTTGCCGAACCGCATTTTATCCTCGTCCTGGCTCTGGCTCTGGGCCACCTCATAGGGGTGGAACCCATGCTCCGCCAATTGTTCTAGGATCGCCCATGTCGGGATGCTGCGGTATCGCCCAGAGACATTCCCATTTTGGCTGCCCGTGAAGATGGAGGGTGCCACCCGGAGGATTTGTTCTTTCGTCAAGGGAGCCTCCCCGGTGCCCCGGATGGACCGGGCATTGGGTTTAAAGGTCGTCATCATGGAGACCACTTGATTCCTGAGTTGTTGTTGCATGACTTGATTCAGTTGAGGTCAGCCCGTAGCTTTCCGTCATCTTGATTTCCGCCACCCGGCAGGATCTTGATTCAGGGGCCGTCACTTGTTGTCGCAGGTGGCGGCCTTTTTTCGTGCTGACAGCACCAGTATAGCGCATTGCGCTAATAATGCAAGCGCGAAAACGCGGAATTTTCATTTTTTTTGGAATTACCTGCAAATCCCCCAGCCCCGAAGCTCAGTTTTAAGTTTAAAAAGAAAGAAAATCAGGACCATTGACGCCGCCCCGCGCTTTTTCCTAATCTGGATCTGTGCTGGAAATCAATCGCCTACCCCCCACGGGCCATTCTTAAGGTAAAGAAAAGGCCGCGCCCCTGCCGTCTCATTCATATTGCCCCGTAATCCAAACCCCCTTAAAATATCCTAGGGGTCCCCGTCTACCCTTAAAAAAGAAATTCGTAGCCCATCCAAAAAAGGAAATTACCTCAGCATTTTATTTTTTAAGCCAAAACAAATTAAAAAATAAAAGAAACCGCGCCTGCCGGGGCCGTGGTGATACGATACGGGGGCGGCACGGAATACCTGCTTGGCGCCGAAAAACTGCTATCTCCTACGCACAACATCCCTGCAATCCTCCGGGGCGGACCCGCCAACCAGCGGATTCCCAGCCCTTGGAAACCCGCAAAATTTTAATGGCGATGGGAACTGTCCAGCGACAATTATAAATTCCCTTGGCG
>CAIZWU010000365.1 GCA_903936775.1 uncultured bacterium
AGGCGGCTCGACCACGGCGACCCTGACCCTGATCCCGGCTCCGGCGGGGCCGGTGGTGATGACGCTGTCGGGGAATCCTCCGGGCACGGTCCAGTTGCCGGCCTCCGTCCTGGTGCCAGCAGGGGGCACCGTGACCTTTCCCGTGACCGCCCCACGGGATGGAGTGGCGGATGGATTCCAGCAGGCGGCGGTGCTGGCGACTGATGGCGCGGCGGTTTACCCCACGGCAGGGGCGGCGCTGCAGGTGATCGACCTCGACCGGCCGGCCCGGAGTGCGCCGGGAGTGCTGCGGCTGATGTCGCTGAACGTCAAAGTAGGTATTGGGGCGCCGGGCAGTGCGGAATTCGCGGCCGTGCGCGAAGTGATCGAACGGATCAGCCCGGACGTATTGGCGATGCAGGAGGTCTCGGACGCGGGGGAATTTGGAGACGCGCTGACGCTGCTGGAGCAGGTCGGATTTCCCCCGGGCGCGGCCTACCGGGCGACCACGGGAGATGCCTTTGCGGCACAGACTTACAGTTCCGGGGACTTCGGAACGGGCGAGTGTGTGATCACCGCCAGCCGGTATCCAATTACCAGCACCATCCAGATCGGGCGCGGGGTGGCGGGCCGCAAGGAGCTGACGCGGTTTCCGCTCTACACGCGCATCGACCTGCCGGGCTCGGATCTGCACCTGGTGAACGTGCACCTGAAAGCCGGCACGGAAGATCCGGACCGGTTCCGCAAGGCGGTGGAGGCCTACCGGATCCGGGAGTTCCTCACCCAGCAAAACCTCTCGGCGGCGGCGGACACGCTGGTGGTGGCGGGCGACTTCAATGCGATCGATGGGATCTTCCTCCCGGCGATCAGCTATAACACCTCCAGTTATGTGCCGCCGGCGGGCTTCAGTCTGCCGGTCAGTTTCCAACTGGGCAACGACCTCAAGGCCAGCCCCGGGATCACCCTGCCCTATAGCGTGTCGCCCTACAACGCCGCCACCAGCGTCTATCCGCATCAGGGATTCAATCCCGCCGGGCTTTTTGCCCCCGCCTTGAAACAGGCGGACGGGGTGAATCCCAACACCTTCAATGCCTTCGGGGCGCGCTTCGATTATTTCATGTTCCCGCAGCGGCTGCAAAACGCCGGTCAGGCACGGGGGGAGGTTTATAACAGCCGGCTGGAACCCCAAGCCGATGGCTTGCCGAAACGCCCCAGCCTGCCCACGCCGGAACTGAGCGAGATTGCCTCAGACCACCACGCGGTCTTTTTGGATTTAAACCTGAACCCCAGTCCCGCTCTCGCCCTGACGGTATCACCAAATGCCGTCGATGAAACCAGCGCCGCCGCGCCACCGGTGGCCACGGTTTCGCTGAATCCCGCGCCCACCGGACCGGTCACGGTCCAGCTGCGTCCATGGCGCGGGACCCGGGTGCAATTCGCGGCGGACACCGTCATCCTGACTCCCACGCAGCCCAGCGCCCAAGTCCCGGTAAGGGTGCCGGCCTCCCCGTTGGTGGAAGCGCAACGGGCCATCAGTCTGACCGCCACCGCCGATGGTTACGAACCCGCCTTTGCCAGCCTGACGGTGCGCAGCGCGGAAGCCGCCGGATTGCTGGTGTTCAGCCAATATGTCGAGCCCTCCACGGCGGTGGCCCCACCCAATGGTAACAGCTCACGGGCGATTGAACTCTACAACGCCAGCGGGCAGACGCTCGACCTCGAACGGCTCCAGTGGGAAGTGCGCCGTTTTACCAATGGCTCTGCTTCGCCCGTCATCCTGGGACAGGTCTCGACCATTCTGCCGGAGGGCAACGCGGCCTTGCTCCCGCCGGGTCAGGTCGTGGTGGTGGGCGAAGCGGCAGTGGGAGATGCCCTCGTGGCGGCGGGCCGGCTCCCGGCCCCGTCGGTCCCTTTCGCCAACGCCGATCCCGGCACTTTGTATTGCCATACCAGCGGCCAGGCCATTTTCCTCAAAGGCAGCAATCTGAACTACAATGGCAACGACGCCTTGGAAATCGTGGCCGATGGGGTGCGCTGCGATGTATTTGGCCGGATCGGGCAGGACCCCGGCACGGCGTGGAGCGGGGGGCCGGGAAATCCTTCCAGTGCAGATCAGAACCTCTCGCTGCGTCCGGAAATTTTCACCGGCAGCACGGGATTCACCCTGACCGGCACCCGTTTCCTCACCACCGCTGCGGGGAATTCCCTGACCGGCATCGGCGTTCCTCCGATGCCCACCGACCGCTACTTCACTTGGGCCGCGGCCAAGGGACTGGTGGGGATTTCCCGCGCGCCGAACAGCGATCCCGACGGCGATGGCCGGCTGAACCTCATCGAGTTTATCCAGGAAACGAACCCAGCCGCCGGCGATGCCGCACCGGGTGTGACCGGTCATCCCGTTGAAGGCTCTTTCCTGACGCTGAACGCCGATGCCTGGCTGAGCCTCGGGTGGGAACGCAGCGACCTGCGGTCCCCCGCCTGGGTCGGCGCCCCGGAAGTTACCGGCACGGCCGAGGGCTCCACCCGCACCCGCTGGGGCTGGAAGAGCGATCCCGCCACCTCTCTCCGCCGCTTCTGGCGGCTCCGGGCGGCGCGGCCGTAGCCGCAAAACGAGCGCGGCCTTCCCGTCCGCCCCGGCACAGCCCCTTCCATTCCATTCCATTCCATTCCCTTCCATTCCCTTCCCTTCCCTTGCCCTGCTCTGCCCGTGCTCCGGGGCGGACTGGAAGTCCGTGCTCGTTTTGGCCATCTCCCCCTTGCCGACCCGTCGCCACCGGCTTCCCTTCCCCCTGTGAATTATCAGGTCTTCGCCCGCAAATACCGCCCGCAAACGTTCGATGACGTGCTTGGTCAGGACCACGTGGTCCGCACCCTGCGCAACGCCATCACGCAGAACCGCCTGGCCCACGCCTATCTCTTCGTCGGCCCCCGTGGCACCGGAAAAACCTCGACCGCGCGGATCTTTGCCAAGGCCCTGAACTGCCCCGGAGGTCCCTCGGCCGACTTCGATCCCAATGAGTCGATCTGCGTGGAAATCGCGGAAGGCCGCAGCCTTGACGTGACCGAAATCGACGGTGCCTCCAACAACAGCGTCGACGACATCCGCGCCCTGCGCGAGACCGTGAACTACGCCCCCGCGGTGGGTAATTTCCGGATCTATTATATCGATGAGGTGCACATGCTCTCCACCTCGGCCTTCAATGCGTTGTTAAAAACCCTCGAAGAACCGCCGCCCCACGTCAAATTCATCTTCGCCACCACCGAGGCCCACAAGATTCTCCCTACCATCCTGAGCCGTTGCCAGCGGTTTGACCTGCGGCGCATCCCCACCCCGGTCATCTCCAAACACCTGCTGCACATCGCCGAGCTGGAAGGCCTGACCCTTGATCCCCTCGCCGCCCATGCCGTGGCCACCGGAGCCGATGGTGGGATGCGCGATGCCCAGTCGATGCTGGATCAGCTGGTCGCCTTCTGCGGCAATCACGTCCAGGAACAGGACGTCCTCGATATCTTCGGTTTCACCAGCCACCGCACCGTGTCCGATCTCGGCGGCGCCATCCTGCGCGGCGAAACCGCCAGCGCCCTCAGCCAGCTCTACCAACATGCGGAATCCGGCAAGGACCTCTCGCGCCTGCTGGCGGATCTCATCTTCCATTTCCGCAATCTGCTGGTGCACCGGGTCGATCCGGAGATCGCGGCCCGCGACCTGCCGCCGGAAATGGCGGAATCCCTCGCCGACCAGGCCGAACTGCAGAGCACCGACAAATTGATGCTGCTGATCGACCAGTTTGCCGATGCCGAAGCCAGCATGAAGTGGGCGCCCAACAAGCGGCTCTATTTTGAAATCGGCCTCATCAAAGCGGCGCAAACCCTCGGCGAAGTCAGCCTCAGCGACGTGGTCAATGCTCTCCGCCGCTCCCTCGGCGGCGAGTCCATCACCCTGCCCGCCAGTCCCTCCGGTGCAGCGGCTCCCGCCTCCGTATCCCGGCCTGCTGCGTCCATTTCCCAGCCGTCCCCGCAACCCACGGCCGCGTTAGGCTCGATGAAGGACCAGATCAAAGCCAACCTGGCCCCGAAGGAGCCTTCCCCGCCCCCCCCGGCCCCCCCGGCCATTACCTCCGCCGAACCAGAACCCCGGCCGCAGCCAGCGGCTCCGGAACCGGCCGCTGCGGCCCCCGTCGAAACGAAGGCTCCGGTCGTTCCCTCCCCCGCCCAGCCGCCGGCCGACTCCGGCCCTGCCCTCACCGGCGAAGCCCTCTGGCAGGCCACCCAGGCCGAGTTCAGCAAAAAATACGCCCTCCAGTCCAGTTATGCGGCAGAGATGCACTTCATGTCCGTTGATGAACGCCACCTCATTCTGGGAGCCCCGGCCGATCAGCGCATGGCGGTGATGAGTCTGGAACGCCCGGCCACCCGGGCTGCGCTGGAAGAAATTCTCATCAAATTCGCCGGCCGCCGGCTCCTCATCAAAATTGAGATCCGCGAGGATCTGCAATCCCGCGAAATTGTCCTCGCCCCGGACCCAACGGATACCGCTCCGCCGCCCGCGGCTGCCGTGGAAGCGCCGCCTCCGCCCCCTCCCACTATTGACGAAGCGGAATTCAAGAAGGACCCCCTCATCAAGGAGGCCCTGCGGATCTTTGAAGCGAAGATCACGAAGAAAAGCTAGAAAATCCCGAATCCAGGCTCGAGTGGTCAGGATGTTCCGCCATTTCCGGCACCCTTGCGTGGTGATGGCAGCTGTCAGCCTATTCGTTTCCTGCCGGCAGGCCCTGCTCCCGCCCGGGGCGGAAGTGCGCGCCGCAATTGTCCCGGAGACGACCACCGGGATCACCCAACCGGTCACCGCTGGATGGAATTTACCCCAGCCTGACCACCGCGCTGAATTACAGTTTTTTCTGACCAGTGACCTGCCGGGTGGACCTGCAACGCACTGTGTTGAAAGGTAGCCTGCCCATCTGCCTCGTTTTCCTTGCCCGGCTCGGGTTATCCGGTCAAATCCGTCAAGCCGGTCTCACTCGAAAGCGGCGTGCTGGATCTACTCAAGGAATATCAGTCAGTTCAGGCTTGGCGGGGAGCCCGCATCATGGCTTCCGCTTCGGCGAGGGCGGCTTGATTGTCCCACGGCATGGAAGGCGGCCGAACCACCGCGGCCTCGAGCGCGGCCTCGACGAGCAGCGGAAGGCAGCGGGTCAGGTTGTCCACAATGGTGATCTGGGCGGTGCGGGCGGTGCGGGAAAGAGGATTGAGGTCGATGGTGATGACTTGTTTGCCGTTTTTCACGAGGGCTTCGCAACGGTCCCCATCCTCCAGTGGGACGCAGACGACATCGGCGATGAGGATGCCTTCCGGATGCACCCACTTCCGGTTGTGGTCAATGTGGGCAATGGCGTGGGTCTGGCCCGGCATCAGCACGTCCAGGGCACCAGCTTCGAGCAGCATGGTGCGGATGGCCTGCTCGCGGGCGGGGGACGTGTGGAAGATATTGACTTCCAGCCGGGCTCCGGTGGCTTGGGCGAGCGCCACCAGATCCGCCGCCGCGAGGGCACAGGCGTTCCCATTGACTGAAATGACCGGATGGCGGGCAGATTGAAGGGCCGCAGCGGCGGCCGCGATGGCCCGTTGGGCAAAGGAATGGGTGCATTCGCCGAGGAGATAATCGAAGGCTTCCCCCCGCCCGTGGGCGATCAGCCCGTGCAGGCTGGTGACCCCGCGCTCCACGCCGGCCACGATGCGTTCGCGGGTGAGGAGCGAGAGGTAGCGCGGGTGGGTGGGTGGCACGTCGGAGGGAGGCATGGCGGACGGTGGTTTTTGATTGCAGGAAGCGGGGGAGTCGTGCCATGTGTCAGCCCGCCGCCGGTGCGGCGCAATCCCGAACGATTCCCCAGCCCTCTCAACCAACTCCGACCATGTCCAGACCCGTTACCCTCTTCACCGGCCAGTGGGCCGATCTTCCCATCGAGACCATGCTGACCAAGGCGAAATCCTTCGGTTATGACGGCGTGGAACTGGCCTGCTGGGGCGACCACTTTGAAGTGGCCAAAGCCGACCAGGCCTATTGCGACCACCGCCGCACCCAGCTCAAGCAGCAGGGCCTGCAGTGCCACGCCATTTCGACCCACCTCGTGGGCCAGGCGGTGTGCGATCTGATCGATGAACGCCACAAGACCATCCTGCCTGACTATATCTACGGCGACGGCAATCCCGAAGGGGTGCGCCAGCGGGCCGCCGAGGAATTGATCAAGACCGCCCATGCCGCCGCCCGCTTCGGGGTGAAAGTGGTGAATGGATTCACCGGTTCCAGCATCTGGCACCTCTGCTACAGCTTCCCGCCCGTGCTGCCCGGGCAGATTGAAAATGGCTACAAGGATTTTGCGCGCCGCTTCAAACCGATCCTCGATGAATACCAGAAACTGGGTATCCGTTATGCCCTGGAAGTGCACCCCACCGAAATCGCCTTCGATACCGCCAGCGCCCAGCGCGCCCTCGAAGCCCTCGACTATCATCCGGCCTTCGGGTTCAACTACGACCCGAGCCACTTTGGTTATCAGGGGGTGGATTATGTGGGTTTCATCCGCAAGTTCCATGACCGCATCTTCCATGTGCACATGAAGGATGTAGCCTGGAGCGACACCCGCACTGAAGCCGGCGTCTTTGGCGGGCACGTCGACTTCCACAAGCCCAACCGTTATTGGGACTTCAAGTCGGTAGGCCGCGGCAACATCAACTTCGAGAAGATCATCCGTGCCCTCAACGATATCGGTTATGCCGGTCCGCTGAGCATTGAATGGGAAGATGGCGGGATGGACCGCGAGTTCGGCGCCGCCGAAAGCTGCGCCTACACCAAACGGGTGGATTTCCCCAGTTCGAACATCGTGTTCGACGCCCAGTTCGACAAAGCCAAACAGGCTTGATTTCAATCAGCGCTGCCGATGCTCCTGAAAGCGGGGCATCGGCAGTTTGCTGCACATCCGGATTCATTCGGGGGCGCCCCCAGGGAAAAGAACTATTGCCCTCCTGCCGGCGTCCCGATAGCCTTGGAAAGGTTCTTGCCACCGGGCTTCGCATCCAACATGAAAGCAGTCCCCATCCCGCCCAGTCGCCGGCAGTTGCGTTTTTGGTAAGGAATGCGCTTTTTCTGGGTGGGAATGCTACTTCTGAGCCTCATCCTCACTTGGGATTATGTCCGAAGCGGGAAATTTCCCGGGCCCCTCACCGGGGTCCTTATCGCGGCCGGCAATCTGATGCTTTCTCCCGTCCAGGGCCACTCATGGGCGTCACCTTCCCGAAAGATCCAAGCCACCGCCGGATTTACGCTGCTGGGCGGCGGTCTGGCCGTGGCGTTTTACAGCCTCGGACGCGGCTAGGGAAAATCTACCCCAGCCAGCCCTACAAGCCGCCGGCTGGGGCGGCTTTTTCAGGAAGGATTTTATCGGCGAGGCGTTCAATGCCCTGCTTGGCAAACAGACTGGCAGGATAGGCTCGCCGGGCCCGCAGGTACCATGAGAGGCTGATGCCGGTGCGGGCATTGTCTTCATGGCGGCGGGCTTCGGTGATGGCGTGGATGAATCCGGCATTCTGCCGCGAGAGTTCCGCGCGGCGGCGGTTGACCTCGTTGTCATCAGGAAACGTTTTGGCGATTTCCTCCAACCGTTCCCACGCGCCGCTGGAGTCCCCGGACTTCACCATCTCGTCAGCGGTAATAACCACCCGTTCCACTTTGGCGACTTCCTCCAGCACCCCTTTCAGCTTCTGCTCATACTCCGGTTTCCCCAGCACTCCCCCGGCATATTTGGTCTGCTCCCGGAAGATCTCCCGGTAGTTTTTCTGGGCGATCAGGGTGTCGAGATCGTTGAGCACC
>CAIZWU010000366.1 GCA_903936775.1 uncultured bacterium
CATCAACAGCGTCGAACTGGCCGGTCTGGCCACTGAAATCACCCGTGCCTTGAAATCCCACCTGCCTGCCAAATGAAACGTCTTACTGTCGCTCTCCTCTTTTTTGTGGCGTTGGCCGGCCTCTGGCAGGCCCTCGTGGCATCAGGACGTTATTCCCCGGTGCTGTTGCCGCCGCCTGGCGATGTGGGGAAATACCTGCTGCAAGCGCTCGCGGATGGTTCGCTGGCCAGTTCGGCCTGGGTCACCACCAAACGCCTCCTGATCGGTTATGGCATCGGCTGCCTGATCGGCCTGCCGCTGGGCCTGATGACAGCGCGGTCCAAATATCTCAGCGATACCATCGGAGTGCTGGCCCTGGGCCTGCAGACCCTGCCCAGTGTCTGTTGGGTGCCGCTGGCGCTGCTGTGGTATGGCCAGACGGAGTCGGCCATGCAATTTGTGGTGATCATGGGCACGTTGTGGAGTGTGCTCATCGCGGTCGACAACGGGGTGAAAAATCTGCCGCCGCTTTTCGTCAGGGCAGCCCGCACCATGGGCTCCAAAGGGCTGCACACCCTGACCCACGTGATCCTGCCGGCCTCCCTGCCGTATGTCATCAGCGGGATGAAACAGGGCTGGGCCTTCGCCTGGCGTTCGCTCATGGCCGCGGAAATCTACGTCACCATCCTCGACGGCTACGGCCTCGGCCACCTGCTCCATTTCGGCCGCGAACTGAACTCCATGGACCAGGTGATCGGCATCATGCTGGTGATCGTGCTGATCGGCCTGCTGGCGGACAAGCTGCTCTTTTCCCCTTGGGAAAACTTCGTGCACCGGAGGTGGGGCACGGCGCGTGGCTGATCCCCCGAACAACAAGGACCTATCGGGCGTCTCCGCCTGATAGGTCCTGTCAACAAGTCCGGGTCACTTCACCACAATATTCACCAGCTTCCTGGGTACCACGATGGTTTTGACGACGGTGCCAGTGCCGACAAATTCCTGAACCCGCGCGGAAGCGAAGGCGAGGGTTTTGATTTCGTCTTCGGTGGCGGCGGTGGCGACCGTGATTTTGTCGCGCAGTTTGCCGTTCACCTGGATGACGATTTCGATCTCATCCACCACCAGCGCGGCTTCGTCCCACTGCGGCCAGGGTTGCTGGCAAAGCTGACCGGCAGGCAACTGCGGGAAAACGGCCTGAAGGCGGGCATTGATTTCCTCGGTGACATGCGGGGCGAAGGGATTGAGGCAGAGCAGGAGTTGGGTGAATTCGGCCAAAGGCACCGCGGCGGCGGCGGTGAAGGCGTTGGTCAGGACCATCATCTGGGAGATCGCGGTATTGAAACTGAGGGCTTCCACGTCCTCCGTCACTTTTTTGATGGTCTGATGCGCCACGCGGCGCAGGGTTTTGTCCTGACAAGGGTCCGCGGTGATTTTTTGATTGAGGACCCACTCGCCGGCCTGGTTTTCCTCACAAGCCACCCGCCAGACACGGGCGAGGAAGCGGCTCACGCCTTCCACGCCTTTCATCTGCCAGGGTTTGACCTGGTCCAGCGGGCCCATGAACATCTCGTAAAGGCGCAGGGAGTCGGCCCCATACTCGGAAACGACTTCATCCGGGCTGACCACATTGCCGAGGGATTTGGACATTTTCTGTCCGTCCTCGCCCAGGATCAGGCCCTGGTTGACCAGCTTTTGGAAGGGTTCGGTGGTGCTCAGGTGGCCGAGGTCGAAGAGGACCTTGTGCCAGAAGCGGGCGTAGAGCAGGTGGAGCACGGCGTGCTCGGTACCGCCGACGTAGAGGTCGACCGCACCGGGTTTGCCGCTGCCGCCCAGCCAGTAGGCTTCGGCTTCCTTGCTGATGAAGCGCTCAGAGTTTTTCGGATCGCAATAACGCAGGTAATACCAGCAGGAGCCTGCCCATTGCGGCATGGTGTTGGTTTCGCGCTGCGCCGTGGCGCTGTAGGCGATCCAATCGGTGGCCTTGATGAGCGGCCCGCGCGGGTCGCCGGTGGGTTTGAAGTCTTCCAGCTCCGGCTGGAGCAGCGGGAGTTCGCTGTCAGGAATCGCGGCATGGTTTCCGTTTTCCCAGATGATCGGAAACGGCTCGCCCCAATAACGCTGACGGGAGAAAAGCCAGTCGCGGAGTTTGAATTGAATGCGGCGTTTACCGAGGCCTTTGGACTCGAGCCAGACGATCATTTTGGCTTTGGCCTCAAAGGTGGGCAATCCATCGAGGAAGCCTGAATTCACGGCCGTACCGTGTTCACCATAAGCCGTAGCAAGGCCTTCCAGGCCTTGAGGTTCCGGCACCCCCAACACCCTCAGATCCACCCATTTCCAATCCGTCAACCCCGCCACCGCAGGATTCCCTCCAACATACCGCCGTTGAGCATCAAACTCTGCTGCGTCGCGGATGATCCGGTTGTAAAAATCCGGCTGCCATAGGGTTCCTTCCGTCTTGAGCCGCTGGTTCAACTGCTGCGCGGAATATGATTTCCACGAATGAACAATATCCGACAGGCCATGGCCCGCGTGCGGCATGACCACGACATGCACATGATTAGGCATGACACACCAGGCGTCCAGCCGGTAGCGTTGTCCGTCGAAATGTTTGAGGACATCCGCCATGAGTTGGGCGCAACCAGGATCACGGAACACGCAGGAACCATGGCCCGCATCCAGCCAGGCCTCGACTTTTTCGGAGTGCAGCCAAGTCAGGCGGTTAGCCTCTTCCCCGGAGATACTCCCGCTTTCGGATTTGAGGCGCAGGTCCTCCCGTTCAGCATCCCAGGTTTCCCTGACTTCTTTTGGGACGCTGTCATTGAGACGGAATGTTACGGCGTAGATGGCGTTTTCCGTCTCCCAATGGGGTAGCGTGTTTTCGCCTTGGTGCTTGTGGATGGGGGAGGGGGAAAAGGCCTGGAAGGCCTTGCTACGGGGTTCCTGCACGACTTGCCTTACGGCAAGATTGAATTTTTTGGCGAACTCGAAATCCCGTTCATCATGCGCGGGGACGGCCATGATGGCTCCGGTGCCGTAGCCCATCATGACGTAGTCGGCGATCCAGACGGGGATCTTTTCCTGGTTCACCGGGTTGATGGCGTAGGCTCCGGTAAAAACGCCGGATTTGTCCTTGTTCAAGTCGCCACGGTCCATGTCGGACTTGCTGGCGCAGGCGGCGACGTAGGCTTCGACGGCAGCTTTTTGTTCCGGCGTGGTGATTTTCGCGACGAGGGAATGCTCGGGGGCCAGCACCATGTAAGTGGCTCCGAACAAGGTGTCAGGACGCGTAGTGAAAACGGTGACGGAGTTTTCAGTTTTCAGTTCGCCACTGACCGCTGACTCCTGACTGCTGATTACTTTAAACTCCACTTCCGCTCCCTCACTCTTTCCGATCCAGTTTTTCTGGAGCAGCTTGATGCCTTCCGGCCAATCCAGCGGTTCCAGTTCGTCGATCAGGCGTTCGGCGTAGCTGGTGATGCGCAGCATCCACTGGCGCAGGGGACGGCGCTCCACGGTGTGGCCTTTGGCTTTCCATTCCTCGATTTCCTCATTGGCGAGGACGGTACCGAGATCCGGGGACCAGTTCACCGGGGCTTCGTGGACGAAGGCGAGACGGACCGCGTCGATTTGCTCCCGGGTCCAGCCTTTGGCTTCCAGTTGGCTGACGGGCTGGGCCTTCTTCGTTTCCTCACAGAAGTAGGAATGATAGAGCTGGAGGAAGATCCACTGGGTCCAACGGACGTAGCCGGGATCGGTGGTGTTGACTTCGCGGTCCCAGTCATAGGAAAATCCGAGTGCTTTGAGCTGGCGGCGGAAGTTGTCGATGTTGGCCTCGGTGGTGACGCGGGGGTGCTGGCCGGTTTTGATGGCGTATTGCTCCGCGGGCAGGCCGAAGGCGTCCCAGCCCATGGGGTGAAGGACATTGCAGCCCTGCATGCGTTTGGTGCGGGCGAGGATATCGGTGGCGGTGTAACCTTCCGGATGGCCGACGTGCAGGCCCGCCCCGCTGGGGTAAGGGAACATGTCGAGCACGTAATATTTCGGCTTGGAGGCATCGAAGTCCGCATCGCCGGGCCCAGGGGTGCGGAAGGTTTTTTCGGTATCCCAGCGCTGCTGCCAGCGGGGCTCGAATTCATCGAAGGGGAAGGGCTTGCGTCGGTCGCTGCTCATGGTGGTCTGGGGAAAATCGGAAAATTGAAGGGCGGGAAGGTGAAGCGGATTTTTGAAAAAGAAACCCCTGACTGGCGGGGGATCGTGGGTAAGATCAACCCATGCCTACCGTGCCGCCCAGCGCTGTGACTGATGCGTGGAATGAATTGAATATTGAGGACGACGAGAAATTGGCGATCCACGTCGCGCAGTTCCGGGCCGAACAGCCGGTGCTGGCGGGGTTTCTCCAGGCGGCGGAAGAAGCGATCGCGGACCGCGATGACCGGGGGCTGGTGTTTTTTTACGGGCTATGGGCGTGGCTGGCCTTTAAAAAATGCGGGGGCGCGACCCACGAAGTGACCGAGGAACGCATCGAAGCGGCGTGGGAAGAAAACGAGGAGGAAATGCAGGAGCTGGCGGCCGTCGATCAGCGCCGCTGGCTGCACCGTGCCCGGTCCTTGACCTCCCAGTACCGCCAGATGGCGCTGTTGGGAGCGATGACGGAAAGCATCATGGACCCTGGTCTGACGGACCGTCCCCGAAGTGATGATCTGTCCGGCATCATCCTGCTGCATGTCAAAACGGCGATTGATGCCCTGGATGGCGATTAGGGTGGGTCATCTCCTTTCCCCTGCCCCCCTCGGACGCGACGAATTCACCCTTCATAATTCGGAATTCGCGCCTACGATTCCCTCATGATGACGGAATCTCCGCCCAGCCCCCCCGCTGCCACCGCCCTGACCGGCCTGCTGCCGGAGGAACTCACCGCCTCCCTCACCGCCGCCGGGGAGAAGCCTTACCGTGCCAAACAGGTCCAGGAATGGGTCTTTCAGAAACGGGTCACCAGCTACGCCGAGATGACCAATCTGCCGGCCTCGCTGAGGGAAAGCCTTGCCGCCACCCACCCCTTTCACAGCCTCAAAACCGCCAAAATCCAGGGAGCCAAAGACACTACCCGCAAATTCCTCTTCCGCCTCCACGACGGCCGTTATGTCGAAAGCGTGCTCATCCCCGCCAACAAGGGATTCATGGGCAATCAAAGCGACCGCCTCACCCTCTGCGTCTCCAGCCAGGTCGGGTGCGCCTACGATTGTAAATTCTGCGCCAGCGGCCTCGCCGGCTTCACCCGCAACCTCCGCGCTGACGAAATCGTGGAGCAGGTCATGGCCGCCGAGCGCGAAGCCGGGGATCGCATTGATAACATCGTCTTCATGGGCATGGGCGAACCCCTCGCCAACTTCACCAACCTGACCCGCGCCCTGCAAATCCTGCACGGCCAGTGGGGCCTCAATATCGGAGCCCGTCACATCACCGTCTCCACCAGCGGCCTCGCCCCGCAGATCAAAAAACTCGCCGACTTCCCGCTGAGCGTCCGCCTCGCCATCTCCCTGCACGGAGCCACCGACGAAGTCCGCAGCAAAATCATGCCGGTGAATAACAAGTATCCCCTGGAGGAACTCTTCGAATCCCTGCGCTACTTCAAACAACGCAGCAAACACAAGATCACCTTCGAATACATCCTGATCGAAGGCGTCAACGACGGCCTCGACCAGGCGCGGGCCCTCGCCCGGCGCACCAAATCCCTCGAAGCCAAGGTCAACCTGATTCCCTACAACACCGTGGAAGGCCTCCCTTGGGCACGCCCTTCCGAAGAGCAACAGGATGCGTTCTGCGCCACCCTGGTCGCCAACGGAGTCCCCGCCACCATCCGCCGCGAAAAAGGCCACGACATCGACGCCGCCTGCGGCCAACTCCGCCTCAAGCAGGAAACCGCCGAAGGGCTGGTGTGAAGCCGTCTGCCCGATGAGTCCGTGTTTCACGGCCAGCCCGGTTTCCACAACCCTTCGGTTGCATGGGCGGATCCGGACTCCGACTCCCAATAAATTTGACAAGGAGGGCGGTTTTCCCTACACATCGAACGGCCTTCCAGCCAGCCCGCGTCTGAATCCCATTTTCCCGTGAAACGAATTTTGCTTCCCCTTCTGACAGGAATCACCCTCGGTGCCGCCGTCGTGCTGCTTTGGCACCAAGCCGCCGACGAGCGGACCCGGACCGCTCTCAAACTGGAGAGTGACGCCAAAGTGGCCCAGCTCCAGAATGAACTCGCCAGCGCCCGGAACGAAGCCACCACGTGGCAGCAGCGCCTCGCCGCCGCGGGGGTGGATGACACTCCAGTGAAGGAAAACGTGCTCGATATCCAGCGGATCCTGAACGACGCCCGCCCCCTGATGAAGACCTTGGCGCTGATGTTTGGCGAACGCCGCAAGGAAATGTCGGACCGCATGATCCGGGACATGGCGTCCAAACTCGCGGAGCAGATGGGCCTGACGGAAGAACAGACGGAAGCCATGATCGCGCATTTTACGGCCCTCGATGCCGCCAACTTCGAAAAAATGAAGGCCATGTTCGACCGGAAACTGACGATCATGGACGTCTTCACGGTCATGAATGACACGAACCCGCAGAAGGCGATGGACGCCTACGTGCAGCAGACCATGACTCCGGAACAGAAGGCTTCCTGGGAAAACCGGAAACTGGAAACCAAAGCGCAGCAGTTGGAACGCACCGCCAACTGGAAACTCGAGCGCATGAGCAGTTCCCTGAAATTGGACGAAGCCCAGAAGGATCAGGTCTTCTCCATTCTCGTCAAATCCAATCCCGACTACGATCCCAGCCTCGGCGTGGAAGGCGTGACCGGCACCACCCCGGACGCAGCCGACGCCAACGCTGCCCCGCTCAAGGAGGAGGACGCCATCGCCAGCGTGCTGCGGCCTGAGCAAATGCAGGATTGGTCCACCTACCAGAAAAAACAGACCGCCGAAAAATCGCGCCTGACCGATGCCTTCGGCGGCTTGGATCCAACCTCGTTCTTCCGCAGCATGGGTGGCGGCATGGGAGGTTTTGGCCGGCCCGGCAGGTAACCCCCAACCCATCCTCACTCCTGCGGCGTCTTGAGCCTGCGCCTCGAGCAGAAAAGCGCCGGAGGTATGGCGTGAACCGGTCAGGCCGGATCTCAATTACGGCAGGACGGTCTTCAACGCTGCCCGTCTGCCTCAGGGCCGGGCCAGGCGGTAGAATTTCTTCTGGGCGTCGATCACGTCCAACACATGATTCAGGCCCCCGTCCACAAAGGGCACTGCATCGATGGTGATCCACGGGCCCACCGCCAAATTCGTGGTGGATTGCAGCAGTAGATTGGACGGGGAGCTGACGGGCCAGGCAATATCCACTGAATTCCCCGCCAGCGGAGTAATCTGCAGAAGCACATTGCCGCTGGTTCCGGTGCCGGCGAACAGATGAACATCATCGAGGAGCAGGGAATTGTCATCGGTGACCGCGCCGGTGGCCAACCCTTCAAATTTCACCTCGGCAGCCGTTCCGGCGGCGGTGAAGGTGATGGTCTTGCGGGCGTATGGATTCCCCGGACCCACCGGATCCTGACTTTCCGTCAGCACTTCCACGCTGTCGATCAGGACCCGGTAAGGGGTCGGCCCCACCGTATCACCGTTGCGGGCATTGACCAGATAGGTCAGGGTATAAGGACTGCCAGCGGTCAGACCTTCCAGAATCTGGGAGAGGGACGAGGGACCCTGGAGAAAAGCGACGCGGTCCTGAGCACCGGCGAGGCCATTGTCGCTGAAGGGACCAACCGTATCCACATTGATACCGTGGCCCCCGGTGGTGGACCAGCCGGCCACTTGGCCAGTGTATCCCGCTCCGGCCGGGCTGCCAGAGGACTCAAAACTGGGGTTTTTCACCACCATTTCCCCGTCACTGACCGGAACAATGCAAATGGCATCCAGGAGCAGTGAGGCATCCCCGGCCGCGGCGGCGGAGAATTCGAGCAAACCATCCGCAGCCGTGGCGGTGAAGGCCGCGTTGAGAAAACTGAATGGCTGGCCAACTCCGGACGGAACCACCCCTGTAATCGCTGCCAGCTCGGTGCCGTTGAAGCGGACTTGGAAATCCATCGTGCCACCACAACAGCCGCGCGCATTGTAATAAGCCTGCAACCAGTAGCGCTGGCCGGACACCAGACCTTTCACGGACTGGCTGAGGACCTGGGACCCTTGGAGATAGGCGACCTGCCCGCGGTCCGGCACGAGGCCATTATCAAAAAACGGCATCGTGTTATTATTGATGCCGGAGCTGGCAAGGTTGTTGTCCCACGCCATGATGACCCCGGCCCCGATGCCGGGATTCGGCCCGGTCGATTCAAAGCTGGCATTGCGGACAAACGAGGTGACCCCCTCGATCACGATCGTCCCGTCCACCCCGTCATGCCCGCCGTTATCCTCAATGACAAGGGTAGTCGTCCCACGGCTGACGCCTTCGATTTCGGTGGTCAGCGTAGTATCGGCCGCCCCCTGGGGAAATGTCAGGGTGACCACTCCGTTGAGATCAGCATCGACGAAGCGCGCCACGCCTTCGTTGATAATCCGGACCATGATCGTGGACGGGCCGCTTTCGAGACGCTTTCCGGAAACGGTGAAGGAAGCCAGGCCGCGCGTGCCTGGCCCCACTTCCACGGTGGACGGGCCGACTTTCAGATTGGGAATGGGTTCCACCACCACGCCCGTAACCTGGATGTCATCCAGCAGCACGGTCTGGTCCCCGGCCGCGGTTTGGGCGAAACTCAGAACAGCCGTAGTGGCTGCCGCCGTAAAATTCGCGGTCCCGGTCCGGTAGGCCAACACCCCGCCGACCGGAGCCACCGCCTGGTCGAAAATCGAAGTGCCATCCACGCTGACATTCAGCCGGGGGGCATTCCCGGTTCTGGCGTTATAGCGGAAGGCGACGGCATACGTTTCTCCCACCGCCAGCCCTCTCAGGGTCTGCGAGATGGTCAGGTCACTCTGCAGGAAAGCCGCGTGGTCCTGCTCAGGGATCAGACCATTGTCCGCATAAGGGCCCACGGCATCGTTCACCCCGGCACTACCGGTTCCCGCCCCGGTCCAGCCTGCCGCCGCCGTCAAGGTTCCAGGGGCCGGCGGGGTTCCGCTGGCTTCGAAACTGGGATTCATCACCACAATTTGTCCGGGATTGCGCGGGACGAGGCAAACCCCATCAAACAAGCCGGTGGAATCGCCGGTGGAGAGCGTGGTAAAGGCAAGCGTGCCCTCGGCGGCCGTCGGGGTGAAAACCACATTCCGGAAACGGTAGGACGCCCCGCCCGTGCCCGGCAAGACTGCGCTGACCGTATCCAGCGGGACATCATCCCACTTGGTCGTCAGATCGATCAGACTGCCATTCCGGGAATCATAGAAATATTGAATCCAATAACTCTGGCCCGGAATGAGGCCGGAGATGCCTTGACTCATGGTGATGCTGCCCTGGATGAACGCCATCTGCTGCCCATCCGTAACCGGGGTTCCGCCATTGTGAAATGGACCATCCGCCCGATTGGTTCCGCTGCCCCCGGTCCAGCCATTGATGGGCCCATAATGTGGCCACGTCTCGTTGTAGTTCTCTTCAAAACTGGGGTTGGCCACCAAACCCGCCCGGGCAGCCGGAGCGGCAAGCAGGCAGATCAATCCGACCAGGGAGACAGCGCGATTTTTCATAGGTAGCAACAAATAAGGACAGACAAGACTGCCGGTTTGGCGATTCGCCTGAATCTTGTCAAGAATTTCCCGGAATCTGCCTGCCGAAACCCGCCAATCCCCACCAGAGCCTCTCCTAATCACTCCTTTCCGCAAACCCGGCAGATTAGAATTGACATGTTGCCACGTATTCCATATCCAACCTGTGATCGGATTTTTCCGAAGATCCACCCCCGTCCCCCCTTCCTTCCCCGGACATATCACTTCCATGCGCCCTTCCCAACTCTCCCTCAAAACAACCCTGACCGTATTGATCCTGACCGGAGCGCCGCTGTTTGCCGCCTCCATTACGATTCAAAATCCCAGCTTTCAGGCTCAGGATTTCACCAGCTTTCCGGGTTATCTGGGCGGTGCGAATCCCGCGACCATCACCGGCTGGGGCACTACCGGAGGAGCCGGGATCAATGGCAACGACATCGGGGCAGGCGCGCCCTTCGCCGACAATGGCACGATCCCGGATGGGTCGCGTGTCGCTTTTATTCAAGGGGGCGGCAGCCTGAGCCAGACCGTCACTGGCCTGACCGCCGGGAAACAATACTGGCTGCAAGGCTACGTCAACTCCCGCGGCCCCGGAGCCTCCCCTCTTGGCAGTATGCCTGCCGTCGGGGTTTCCTTCGGCGGCACCCCCATCCTGCCCGCCCAGCCCATCCCTGCCGTGGGAGGCGCCAACGCCTATCATAAGGTAAATATCCCTTTCACCGCAGCAGCCACCAGTGGCGAAATCCTCATCAGCTCCGCTCCATTTACCGGTGGAGATGTAGCCCTCGCGATCGATGGCATTACCCTGATCCAGCGGGACGCCGGCGAGGTCGTGGTCTTCAACCCCAGCTTTGAGGCCAGCGGCACCGGCCTCAATTTCCCCGGCTACCTGCCAAATATTGCCGGCTGGACCCGCACTCTCGGAATCGGCGGCAATAGTGCTGTCAATACCGCAGGTGGCCCCTTCAGCAATGGGTTCTCACCCGAGGGATTGAACCATGTGGTGTTGCAAAATGAAGCCTCCCTTTCCCAGGAACTCTCCGGCGTGGTCATCGGCAACAGCTACCGCCTGACGCTTGATTACTACGGCCGGGACGGTATCGCCCCCACCGGTCTGATCACGATCGACGGCAAAACGGCTCTGAGCGGCCTCATCCCCAACGGCGGGGGCCAACTCTCCCTCAGCTACGATTTTGTCGCCAGCAGCAGCACCCCGACCCTGAATATCGCCAACCTCGGAGTCGGCGCGGACAGTTCACTGCTTTTTGACAACATCTCGCTCCGTGCCATCCCCGAACCGGCCAGCAGCCTCCTTGCCCTGCTCGGCACCACCCTGCTATACCGCCGCCGTCGTTGATCCCGGACCACGGGACCACGATGGGTTGCTTGCCTGAAGCGGCTCCGCCACCAAGAGGATGATTTGTCAAGCCAGCCACCGGTTGGCGCGCTCCCCTACCCCCCCAAGTATGCCCCCCCTCCTCCGCTGGCTGATCCCGGCTGTGGCGGTCCTTTCCAGTGCCCTGGCTGCCCATGCCGCACCGGACAGCGTCGTCACGCTGAACGAAATCCTCTACCACCCGCCCGACCCGCTGCCGCCCGCCACGACAGCAGCCCCGGAGTGGATTGAATTGCATAACCAGATGTCGATCCGGGTTGATCTCGGAGGCTGGTCCCTGCGGGGAGGAGTCGACTACACCTTCCCGGAAGGCACCGTGATGGAGCCGGGAGCCTACCTTGTCGTCTCGGCAGTCGCGGGCAGTCCCCCGGGGGCGCTGGGCCCGATCACCGGAAAGCTGGACAATGCCGGAGAAGAAATCCGTCTCCACGAACGCTGGGGCCGGATGATGGACCGCATCAGCTACAGCGATGAAGGGGCCTGGCCTTCGACCCCTGACGGAGGTGGCCCTTCCCTGGCCAAACGGGCTCCGGACGACGCCAGCGGTCCCGCCCTTTCATGGAAGGCCAGCACCAGTCCGGGCGGCACGCCGGGGGCAGAAAATTTTCCGGTCGCCGCAGAAACCGCCCCACGGGTGTTATTCAATGCCGGCGGCAGTTGGAAATACGAACCCACCGGCACCGATCCCGGCCCGGACTGGGCGCAACCGGTTGGTTTTTCCGACGCGGCATGGACCACCGCAAACGCCCCTCTCGGGACCGCCAACGCGCTCACTCCACCTACCCCGGCGACCGTTCTCCCCGGAGGGCGCCCGGCCTATTTCTTCCGTAAATCGTTCGCCTGGAGCGGCACCATGCCCCATCCCCGGCTGCTCCTGACCGGCATTTTGAAGGGAACCGTGGAATGTTATTTCAATGGCGTCCTCGTCGCCACGGAAACCTCCCGTCAAACCACCGGCCTCTCCATCAATGCCACCGGTCTCCTGCCGGGAGCCAACCTGGTAGCCCTGAAACTGATCCCGGCCCAGGCCTCTCCTGACGTCGTCCTCGACCTCGCCGCCAGCCTGCTGGATGGCACCACCTCGGTGGCCCCCGCGCTTCCTCCCACCCTGCCGGGCACCGTGGTGGTCAATGAAATTTCCTATCATGCGCGGCCGACCTACGCCAATCCCGCCGCCGCAGTCGCCTTTGCGGAAAATCCTGCGGAATGGATCGAGCTGCACAACCCCGGCACGCTGCCGGTGGACCTCTCGGGCTGGCGGTTCAGCGATGCCATCGACTATGCCTTTCCCGCCGGCGCCCAACTGACCGCCGGCGGATTCCTCGTGGTGGACCACACCCAATTCAGTGGCACTTTGGCCAACCGGGGAGACCGGCTACGGTTGCGGGATGCCACCGATGCCTTGATTGATGAAGTGCCTTATCTGGATGATGGACGGTGGCCGGAGCTGGCAGATGGCGGGGGATCCACCTTGGAACTCATCAATCCGCGGGCGGACCGGCGCCAGCCTGAATCATGGGCCGCCAGCGACGAAACGGGCCGCTCCGCATGGCAGACCATCACTTACCGGGCCACCGGGGCAGAGCCCACCGGCAGCAACAATCCTGACATCTGGCACGAGTTCCTGCTGGGGTTCCTTGATGGCGGGGAGGCGCTGATTGATGACGTGTCCGTGATGGAGGATCCCGACACCACCAAGCTCCAACTCATCCAGAATGGTTCGTTCGAAGGCGACACCATCGGACTCGGCGCCGCGAAATGGCGGCTCCTCGGGACCCACAAAACCAGCAAGGTAGCAGCCCATCCGGATGGCGTGGGCAAGGTCTTGCACCTCGCGGCGACTGCCGCAGCCGAACACACCTACAATACCGCCTCCACCACCCTGGCAGGGAACCGCGCCCTCAACCCTACCAAAACCTACGAAATTTCCTTCAAGGCCAAATGGCTGGCCGGCTCCCCCCAGCTCAACTCCCGGCTGTATCTCAACCGCGCCACCCGCACCACGATCCTCTCCCAGCCTGCCCTGACCGGAACGCCCGGCGGCGTGAATGGCCGGCGCCTCGCCAATGCCGGTCCGGCCGGCGATGGATTGCGCCATAGTCCGCTGGTCCCAACGGCCACACTGCCGGTGCGGGTCAGTCTATCCATCGCCGATCCTGACGGACTCGCCGAAGTCACCCTGTTTTACAGTCTGAATCAAGGCGCCTGGCAACGGACCCCCATGGGTGGTGATGGCACCGGGCGTTATTTTGGAGTGTTGCCGGGCCAGGTCACCGGGTCCCAGGTTCAATTCTACGTTCAAGCCACCGACCGGGCTGGCGCCACCTCGCTTTTCCCGGAGGGCGGACCGGCCTCGCGGGCGATCTACAAAGTCGGGGATGGCGGGACCAGTGCCCAGACGGTGCGCAATAAAATGCGGCTGATGATGAACGCGGCCGATGCGGCTGAACTCCACAATCCAATCCATGGGGTCTCGAACTTCCGCTGGCCCTGCACCGTCATCTACAATGACCGCGAGGTCTGGTATGATGCCAAAGTGCGGCTGCGCTCAGCCCCCTTCGGCCGGCAGGGGAACCGGGCCGGCTGGAATATCCAATTCGGGCCCGAACATCCTTTCCGTGGCGTGCAGACCAGCATCGTGATCGACGGCGCCTTCAACATGCCCAAAGGCGACGGCACCGGCTGGTTGGAAAACTCCCTCGGGCCCAGCGTCAACGAAATGCTCTATCAAGCCATCGCCAACCGCGCCGGGGACATTCCGGCGACCTACGATGACGTGGTCTATTTCCAAACTCCGCGCCCCACCGAAGGCAACCGCCGCGCCCAGCTCAAGATGACGCGTTTCAATCCTTCCTACCTTGAAGAAACCTTTGCGGACGGCGCAGAGGGTACTCTCTTCAAACAGGAACTGATCTACTTCCCCACCACCACCGTGGACGGCAATGTGGAAAGCCTCAAAAACGCCTACAACTCGGTGCGCGATACCGAGATCCGGAGCTTCGGCGGAGCCAAGGAAGGCTGGCGCTGGAACTATCTGCTGCAGACCAATGCGGACCGCGACGACTTCTCCCGCCTCATCGCCCTCGGCCAGGCTTTCGACTCCTCCTCGGCCAATCTTTATGCGGCCACTTCCGCCGCGATGGATCTGGAGAATTGGACGCGCGTTTTTGCCCTCACCGCACTGACCGGTCTGGCCGACACCTACAACAACGGCCTCGCCCATAACATTCAACTCTACGTCCGCCCTTCCGACCAGAAGGTGCTGCTCTTCCCGTGGGATCAGGACCACGCCTTTTATTATGCGACGACTTCCAACATCTTTGGCGCGGGCTCCCACCGTTTCGCCGCGACGCTCAATCTGGCACAAAACCGCCGTCGCTTTGCCGGGCACCTGAGGCACCTCTGCCAGACCGCATTCACCAACACCACGCTGGATCCTGTCATCAATCACCTCAGCTCCTCCATCGTGGCTGACCGGGCGCAGTATGCGGCGAACCTCCGGTCCTGGGTCACCGCCCGCCGCAGTTACGTCCTGAGCCAGATCACGACCCAGTTCCCCACCGTGGCCTTCGGGATTACGACCAACAGCGGAACAGATTTCACCACCACCCAACCTGCCGCCACCCTCTCCGGGACTGGCTGGATTGACGTGCATGAAATCCGGGTCTCCCGGAATGGAGCTCCCGCCGAAGCCGCCCCGGTGACCTGGCTGAGCGGTCAGACCTGGCAACTCACCCTCCCGGCCACCGCCGGCGCCAATGCTTTCGTTGTAACTGCAGTGAATCATGACGGCACCGTCGTGGCTACGGACAGCATCACGGTCACCAACCTCGGGACGGTGGAGCCGGCGGCAGCGGCCAATCTGGTTATTTCCGAAATCAACTACCACCCGGCTGGATCAGGGGCTGAGGAATTCATCGAGCTGCGCAATATCGGAACCCGGACCGTGGACCTGACGGGGGCCCGCTTCACCGAAGGCCTCCTGTTTGGTTTTACCGGCAGTGCCATCACCACCCTGACTCCGGGCCAGCGCGTGCTGGTAGTGGAAAACACTGCCGCCTTTACCGCCCGCTATGGTGCTGGCCTGCCGGTGGCCGGGGCGTTTACGCCAGGCAGTGCCCTTTCAAACGATGGCGACCGCGTCGTGCTGCGCGACCGGGCCGACGCCGTCATCGCCGCCTTCAGTTACGGAGACCAGCTGCCCTGGCCGCCTGAAGCCGATGGCGGGGGCTGGACCCTCACCCTGATCCGCCCGGAATTGCGGCCCGATCCCTCCCTCGCCACCAGCTGGCGGCCCAGCCGCTTGACCGGCGGCAGTCCCGGCACCGGCGATGAACTGGCAGGGGCCAATTACCCCTCCCTCACCGATTATGCCTTCACCGCCCTTCCTGTGGTGACCCCCGCGCCGGATGGCCGGATGCTGATCACCTGGAGTGAGCGCCTCGGAGCCGATGACGTTCGCCTTTGGCCCGAAAGCTCTCCCGATCTCAGCACCTGGACCCCGGATCCAACGGATGGCACAGGTTTGGAACACCTCAGCGCCTCTTCCGCCAATGGCGCACGCACTATCACCTCGATCGTCCCGGGCGGACCCTCCACCGGCAGATTTGTGCGTTTCAGGATCACCACACGCTAACAGGGCAACCGGCACAACCCGCACGGCCGATTGATCTTACCGATCTGTGGGGCTTGGCCCATCCGGACGCCGTGGTCACTGCCGGACCTGCTTGAGCAGGGCCGCCAGCCTGGCCCGCTCTGCCTCCCATGCTGGATCTCTGGCCAGATTGGTGTATTCCCCGGGGTCATTTTCGTGGTCGTAGAGTTCAATGCCTGCCTCCCCGTCCCTCCATTCCGTGTAGCGCCAACGATCTGTCCTGACACTTCTTCCGAAGATGAACTCCCCATCTTTTTTACCCCGTGCCGTCTGGGTAAAGGCGGGGCGGGCCCAGGCCGCAGCCGGATCATCCAGCAGGGGACGCAGACTGGTGCCCTGCAGATTGGCCGGGCCTTTCAGCCCGGCGAGATCTGCCAATGTCGGGTAGAGATCGATCAATTCCACGGTGGCTTTGCTCACCCCTCCCCGGGCTTTGGTGCCAGGCGCGGCGATGATGAAAGGCACCCTTGCCGCTTCCTCAAAACAGGTCTGCTTTTGCCACAAACCATGCTCGCCGAGATGATAGCCATGATCGCTCCAGAAGACCACGATGGTTTTTTGCCGGAGCTTCAGGCGGTCAAGGGAATCAAGCACCCGGCCAATCTGAGCATCGGCAAAGGAAAGGCAGGCCCAGTAGGCCCGGCGCAGCAGACGGCTTTGTTCATCCGTCAGCTTCTCCCCCTGGTAACTGCTGATGGCCATGGGAGGAATATCATCCCGGTCGCCGGCGTGGCGCGCGGCCAACGGAATCAGGTCCGCCGGCGGATAGAGGTCAAAGTATTTTTTCGGCGCCACGTAGGGCGTGTGCGGTTTGTAGAAACCGACGGCGAGGAAAAACGGCTGGTCCTTCTTTTCCTCCATCAGACGGATCGCTTCGTCAGCGACCTTGCCGTCGGTGTGGTCGGAATCACTTCCCTCCGCTGCCAGCCATGAGAGGGATGCCCCGAAATTCATCGGCTTCCCGGTGTATTGAATAATATCAGGCTCATCGGTCAGCTTGTCACGGCCGGCGGGGTTGACCGCGAGATCCCATGACGGCGCATCATCCAGCCCAGCAGTGCCGATCTGCCCCGGATTGCCGTAATGATAGATTTTGCCGACCCGGGCGGAGAACCATCCGTTGTTTTTGAACAGTTGACTCAGGGTCACCACCCTGGGCAAACTTTCCCGGAAATGATACTGCAGATCGGCGACCCTGGTGCGGTCGGGCCGCAGTCCGGTCATGATCGAGGAACGGCTGGGGCTGCAGAGCGGGAACTGGCAATAGGCCCGTTCGAACTTTACCCCCTGGGCGGCGAGACGGTCAAGGTTCGGCGTTTTGACCAGCGGATGACCATAACATCCAAGATCGTTGTTCATGTCATCGACCGCGATGAACAACACATTGGGGCGATCCGCCGCAGACAGGACCGTGGAGCAGATGAGGAGAAGGGAAAGCAGACGGAGGATCATGGCGGAGGGGCAGCAAGGGATGAAAGGCCACCAGACAAGCCATCCGGCCGGGGTCTGCCAAGGATTATTCCACCCGGGTATGCGGAGCCCCACGGCCGGCGCCCTCTAACCCACCTCAAACACCATCAATTCCAACGTGTGGAAAGCACGCGGACTGGCAGCATCCACATACACCGTCCTGACATCCCCATCGCCGGCCAACTGGGTCTGGTCCAGCAGACTGTCCTTTTCGAGCGCGAAGGAGGCTGGCTGGAAGGGACCGGCAAGATCGGTGCTGCGGCGGATCCGGTAGGATACCTGGTTCCGCGTGGGAAAAGTGAGGGCCAGACGCGGGGATCCTCCAGTGGTGCGCACCGGGGAAAGCGCGCTGATGCCAAATTCAAATTCGGGGAGTTCCACCTCCAGCACGCCACCGGAAAACCGGCTGGGATAGGGGATCAAGTCCGCGGTGGCGGGGCCGCGGGTGACGGCCCCGTCGATGGCATAGGTGGATCCATGGCAGGAACAGAAGATCTCCCGGCTCACCTTATCATAACGCTCCACCTGGCACCCCGCGTGCCGGCAGGCAGGATCAAGGACAAACAAGGCATCCCCCGGCCCCCGGTTGATCAGCAGCACGGTGGTCCCGCCATCATGAGTCAGCATAACGGAACCACCCTCCTGCTGCAGTGCCGGATAGGCTGCTATTTTCAGGGGCAGGACCCGGTTCAGATCAGGAGTTGGCGGGTTCTCGGCACACCCCGGAGACGGCACCATCCCGCTCAGGGCCCCGCAGGCAGATGCGAGGCCTCCGAGGAATTTCCGACGTGAACAATTCAGGCAGGATTTCGTGTCCATTTGGATTGTCCCCTTACCATCGCGGCTGATTATCCGCAATCTTTCCTTCCATGCCGCGGCCGGCCCGCCGCCTTATACTTGAAGGTGGGTCTTCACCACCTCGTCCGTCAGATCACGGATACTGCCGCTGGAGACGACCGCGCCACGATCCATCGCAAAATAACGATCCCCCACATCCCGGCAGAAATCGACGTACTGTTCAACGAGCAGAATCGCCAGCTTTTCAGTGGTCCGGAGGAACTTGATGGTCTCACCGATTTCCTCGATAATACTGGGTTGGATGCCCTCAGTAGGTTCGTCGAGGATGAGGAGTTTGGGTCCGGTGAGCAGCGCCCTGCCGATGGCGAGTTGCTGCTGTTGACCTCCGCTCAGCACCCCGCCTTTGCGGGCCAGCATGGATTTGAGCACGGGGAAGAGGGTGTAGATCCGCTCCACCGCCGTCTTCACATCCTTGATCCGGCTCCCATTGGCCACATAACCGATGCGCAGATTTTCCTCCACCGTCATGTGAGGGAAAATATCGCGCCCCTGGGGAACATAACCAATCCCGAGCCGCGCCCGCGCATCCGGCGCCAAGCCATTGAGCGCTTTTCCTTCGAGGGAAATGCGGCCACTCCGGACATCACGGAGCCCGGTGATGGACTTCAACGTCGTGGTTTTACCAACGCCATTGCGCCCCATCAGGCAGGCGACTTCCCCTGGCCCGACCTCAAGAGAAACGCCGCGCAGAATGCGGGAACCGCCAATATCGGCGTGGAGGGATTCGACTTTAAGCATGAGTGGGGAAAGTTTTTGGCATTTCAGTTTTCAGGCAAAGGGCGGGGTCCTTTTCCAAATCGCAGATTCTATCAGTGTTTCCCGCGCCCCAGATAGACACTGCGGACTTCGGGATCGTTCTGCACATCGTCCACAGTTCCCTCGCAGAGGACATGCCCCTGATGCAACACGGTGACCTTTTTGGCGATCTGGCGCACGAAGACCATATCGTGCTCAATCACGATGATGCTGTGCTTGCCCGCAAGGCTAAGGAGAAGTTCCCCGGTTTTATGGGTTTCCTCATCGGTCATCCCGGCCGCAGGCTCATCGACCAGCAGAAGCTTGGCGTCCTGAGCCAGCAGCATCCCGATCTCCAGCCACTGTTTCTGACCGTGAGCCAGGGAGCCGGCCTGGTCGTTCCGTTTCCCGAAGAGGCCGACGATTTTCAGCACGTCCTCAATCCGGTCACTGTCCTCGCTGCTGAGCTTGGCGAAAAGGGTATGGAAGACGCCGCGATGGCCTTTGAGGCCCAGCAGGATATTATCAAAAACGGTGTGTTCCGTGAAGACGCTGGGGGTTTGGAATTTCCGGCCGATCCCCATGCGGTAGATTTCATACTCCTTTTTGGAGGTGATCTCCTCGCCCACTCCAGTTCCGAAGGTGATCTTTCCACTATCCAACCGGGTGCGGCCGGTGATGAGATCCAGGAAAGTCGATTTACCGGCTCCGTTCGGGCCGATTACCGTCCGCAGTTCTCCCTCATCAAGGTAAAAGTTGAGATCATTGATGGCTTTGAAGCCATCAAAGGCTTTGTTGACGCCTTCGGCGGCGAGGATGACTTGGCTGCTCATGAAAAGGGTCAGGCGGGGGTGGCACCGGGTTCGATCGAGGAGGCGTTGCGGCGCTTCCACCCTACGGCGATGTCCTTGATCTGCTGGGGCAGGCCGGCGATGCCGTTCGGCGCGAAAAGCACCGCGAGGACGAAGAGTCCGCCCAGGATGATGTACCAGTAATCGGGATAGGCGGTGGTGGCCCATGACTTGAGGGCATTCACAAATATGGCACCATACACGGGCCCCAGCAGGGTGGCCCGTCCTCCCACCGCCACCCAGACCACCGCTTCGAGTGATTTGTCCGTGGTCATCTCGCTCGGATTGATGATCCCGACCTGCGGGACGTAGAGGGCTCCGGCCGCTCCGGCGATCAAGGCACAGAGCACGAAGATGAAGAGCTTGAAACTGGTGGTGGCGTAGCCCGAGAAGAGGACCCGGTTTTCGCTGTCGCGGATGGCCTTCTGCACTTTGCCGAACTTGGTGCCGAGCAGCCATTTCACGAGAGCCACCACCGCAATGAGGAGCAGCACGGTGGCGATGTAGAGATACCGCCGGACATCGGCGTCATTCAGATTGGCACCCAGCATAGTCTTGAAATCCGTCAGACCATTGTTGCCGCCGAAGGTGAATTTGTTCTGGAAGAACATCAGCGAAGCCGCATAAGTCAGCGCCTGGGTAAGAATGGAAAAGTAGACCCCCTTGATCCGTGAACGGAACGCCAGCCAGCCAAAAAGGAAGGCGACCACCCCAGGCACCACAAACACCATCAGGACCGAAAAACCGAAGCTGTGGAAAGGCACCCAGTGCGCCGGAAGCTCCGGGAATCCCATGAAAACCATGAAGTCGGGCATCTCCAAGGGATTGTTCCCGGCTTGGTAATACTGCCCCAACTTGCCGATCTTCAGCATCAGGTGCATCCCCAGGGCGTAGCCGCCCAGCGAGAAAAAGAGGCATTGCCCCAGACTGAGCAGACCGGTGTAGCCCCACAGCAGATTGACGCTGATGGCGAGGATGCCGTAGCAGAGATACTTACCCCAGAGATTGATGGTGTAGTCGCTGACATGCAGCGCACTGTCCGGTGGACCATAGGCATTCAAACAAGGCAAAAGGACAAGGAGCAGCAGGGCTCCAATCATCATGATGAGGTTCTCAGGCTTGCGCATGGGGAATGGAGTGAAGCAGATTTCAGAAAGTGATTACCCCTCGAGGCTCCGGGTGCGCGTTGGGAAAAGTCCCCCTGGCCGCAAGAGCAGAAATAGAATAATCGTGCTCAGAGTGATGATCTTGCCCATGGAGGGGTCGGTGACTGATTGCAGAGTCTGGTCCACCGTGCCGATACCAATGGCGGAACAAATGGTGCCGATGAGATTGCCCACTCCACCCACCACCACAGTCATGAAGGAGTCGACAATATAACTTTGACCGAGATTTGGGCCGACGTTTCCAAGTTGGGAAAGAAAGGCCCCGCCGAGTCCCGCCAGGCCACTACCGAAGCCAAAGGTCAGCATGTTCACGCGCTCGGTGCGCACCCCCATGCAGGAGGCCATCATGCGGTTCTGCATCACCGCACGGATGAACAGGCCGAGGCTGGTTTTGGTGAGCAGCAACCAGGTCACAAAAACAATCGCGATGGCAAAGCCGATCACAAAAACCCGGTTATAGCCCAGCACCACATCGTGGATGACAAAGCTCCCACTGAGATAGCTGGGTGAGGACACCTGCACGTTGTTCGGCCCGAAGACAAGGCGGAACAGCTGCTGGAGAATCAGGGAAATGCCCCAGGTGGCGAGCAGGCTTTCCAACGGACGTTTGTAGAGGAACCGGATCACCCCGCGCTCCAACGCGATACCGACGAGGGCGGCCATCAGAAACGAAGCAGGGACCGCCCAGATAAAGTAGGATTGATAGGCCGCGCCAGTCAGATTCATCCCCGGGACGTGGGCGCCGAAACCGAACAGGGAAAGGGTCAGGCCGCCGCCAAAAATGTTCTGCACCATGTAAGTAGTGTAGGCGCCAACCGCCATCATCTCGCCGTGGGCCATGTTGATCACACCCATCAGGCCAAAAGTAATGGCCAGTCCCAGCGCCACCACCAGGAGCACGGATCCCGCACTCAGCCCCCGGAACACGGTGCCCGCCGCTTCGACCTTCTTGAGATAACTCTCGATCAGGGCGACCGACTTGGCGGCCTCCGCCTTCGCCGCCTCAGACTCGTCTTCGCTCGTGATCATCCCCTTCAACAGGTCCAGACTCGGAATGCTCCGCATTTCTCCCAACTTCCGCACCGCCGCGATGCAAACCACGTCATCCTCGTCTGCCAACTGCATCACGGAAATGGCCTCCACCAGTGCCTTCCTCACACCGGGATCCGATTCCTTGACTTGGCGCGCCTCCAGCATGGGCAGGTAATCCGTATTCCGGGTCATCCCCAACTTTCCAATCGCAGCCGATCGCAGCTCCGGGTCAGGCGACGCCACTGCTATCAAATCCAGGGCATTCTTGATCGCCTTCCGTGTTTTGGAGGTTGTTTCAACTTCCCTGGGGGCCAGCGGACTGAACTTGACTCCAGTATCCAGCCGCACGGCATCGATGCCCTCTCTGGTGAATAAAACCTTCGCGCCATCAGGGCTGGCATCCACCAGCAGATTCCCCGCACGCCATTGTGCCAGCACGGCCGCCACCATCCCGGAACCCGTCTCCGCCAAGGCTTCAATTTTTTCCGGCTGGTCCTCACCTTCAGCCAGGACAGCCTCTATCAACTGCTGGCGCACGGCCGCGTCGGGCAGGCCCTGAGCCAGGGACAGGTTCTGACACCCCAGCCACATCAGGAGGGCTAAAGCGAATTGCTTCATAAGAATGGCCGCACGCATTATTTGTAACTTCACTAAGCAGAGTCAATGCCAGGCGGCCTCATGACCTGTTTCAGGATTTGATTACACCGCATGGGAGATTGGCAGGCCAGGAGTCCATGAAATGGGAAAAGCCAGTTCCGGAGCAGGCAGCCCGAAACCGGCTGAGAATCCATAAAAGCGGAAGGGGCGGGATCCCTCCCGCCCCCTCCTATCCTAATAACACAACAACACGAATCGGGTCAGGCAGCCTTTTTCTTTTTCTTGGTGGTCTCTCCCTTGGCGGGTGAGGACGTTTTGAAGGTTCCTTTCAGGAAGGGCTCGCCATAAACATTATCAAACGATTTGAGAATCTTGAACTGACCGTCCTTGGTGGTTTCACCGATGTAGACGTTCTTGGTCAGGTGGTGATTCTTTTGCATCGTGACGGTGCCGCCAGGGCCATCGAAGCTGATTTTACCGGACTCGAGGACCTTCCGGACCTTATCCACATCAAACGATTTGGCTTCTTCGACAGCCGCTTTCCAAAGATAAACGCCCGCGTAGGAGAGCACCATGGGAGAGCAGGTGACCCGGCCTTCCTTCTGGATTCCGGGCACTTCCGTGGTTTTGAGCCAGCTCATGAAATCGCCGATGAATTTCTTGTTCGCCGGGGATTCGATGGACTGGAAGTAGGTCCAGCAACCCAACTGTCCAACCAGTTGGTCGGCAGGAAGACCGCGGAATTCATCTTCCGAGATGGAGAAGGACACGACCGGGCAGTCTTCCGCAGTGAGACCGGCGGCAGCGTATTCCTTGAAGAAGGGCACGTTGGTGTCTCCATTCAGGGTCGAAACCACACAGGCATCACCGCTGGCGGCGAACTTCTTGATCTCAGCCACGATCTGTTGGTAGTCGGTGTGGCCGAAGGGAGTGTATTTCCCGGCACTGATGACCTTGCCGGCCTTGTCCTTGCTGAGTCCGCCGCCAATGTTGGCGATCGGCACCCCTTTGCTGAGGAGATATTCCAGCAGCACCAGGTTGGTGGTCTGGGGATAAACGTAATCGGAACCGAGCAGATAGAACTTTTTCTTTCCTTCGGCGAGAAGGTAGTCCACCGCCGGAGTAGCCTGCTGGCCTACGGCTTCGGCGGTGTAAAAGATATTCTTGGAAAGTTCCTCTCCTTCGTATTGCACGGGGTAGAAGAGCAGACCGTTGTTCTTTTCATAAACCGGGAGCACTGATTTCCGGCTGACGGAAGTCCAGCAGCCGAAAGTGACCGCAGTCTTGTCCACTTCAAGGAGCTGTTTGGCTTTCTCAGCAAAGAGCGGCCAGTTGGAGGCGCCATCAACAACAACAGGTTCGATCATCTGGCCCATCACGCCGCCGGATTTGTTAATCTCGTCGAAGGTGAAGAGCAGGACGTCGCGCAGGGAGGTTTCACTGATAGCCATGGTGCCACTGAGGGAGTGGAGCACGCCTACCTTGACCGTATCCGCCGCATGGACAGAAGAAGTGAGGGTGGCGGCCGCCACGCAGAGGGTGGCGGCCGCTTTAATTAGGTTGGTTTTGATCATGAGTTCTTGGAGCAATAGGCTGAGGAAGGATCCAGGATTGATTAGAAGGTGAGACCGAGGCCGATGGAGCCCGTGAGGAAGCTGTCGTCCACATTGGTGGGGAAGACGCTGTCTTCCGTGTAGTAATAGACCAGACCCGCGTTGAGGGACCAGTTGCCGGGCAGGAAGGAAACCGGGACGGAGGCATTGATGCCGGCGGAGGCAAAGGAGAAACCGCCGTCCCCACCATGGAAACCCTCGGTGTCAGCGGCAACCTGGATAGGGAAGCTAAGGGCGACGGGACCCGCCTTGGTGCCGGGAGCGATCCCGAGCACCGTCACGAGACCGGTGTCGAAAGGCTCAGCGCCATCCACGCGGCCGTGGAACATGATGCTGGGATTGAGGGAGTTGGCATAGGCGATCTTGAAGTCGACGATGCGTTCGGACTGGGAAGCATACATCCATTCCTGATAGACGAGGGTGAAGGACAGATTTCCGGTGGTATAACCAAAACCACCCCAGACATCGACTTCCTGGACGGCATCGCCAATGCTGGAATCGGCATTGCTGTTCACGTCCCACCACGTTCCGAGGATGGCCTTGAATCCACCGCCGAGATCGAAGTTGAGTTCGATGCTGGGGTTGAAGGTGCTGTTGTCACCGAAGTCATTTCCGGCACCCCAAATGTCCTGGCCGTAGGATACGAAGTGGGTGTTATACATGAGGTTGAGACTGCCGGTCACCACCGGGGCCGGAGCGGGCGGTGGCGGAGCGACCATCTTGCCGGTGGCAGTGGAGGTGGTACCGGCGGTAGCGGCCGCGCTACTGAGGGCAAGGAAGGCCAGACTGGCGGCAACAGTTGCTTTGGAATACTTCATGGATGGTTGGTGGTATTGGTTGATAGTACGGAGAGCGGATCACCCGCTTCCCCACCACTCCCTTGAGCAATCGTCGTTCCACAAAGTTGGCGATTTCCCACTATGAATCTTTTTCACCCTTAAAGACCCTATCTACGTTTATCCGCCTACTATTTTGATATAGGGGGGTCTTTATGTTTCCGGCTCATACTTCAGACCCCATCCACGGAAACCAGCGGGGATGATCCAGCAGAAACGCGCCCATGCTTCCCGGCAGGACATTGCGCCAACACTTCCTGGCGTTTGCCACCCCACCCCACGTTTGATATTCGAAGCTGCAGCAAATCACCCAACCCCGACGCCGCCACATGGCAGGCCCTCCTGCAGGCGGGCCCTTGAGGAGTATCCAAATCTTTCCCGTGGGTACCTCACCGCACGGAGCCAACCTCAAACAGGCATGCTGCTGCGGCATGACGCACCGCCGCTTTTGTGACAGGCAATTATTTTCATCCAGTCAATAATGCCTACCGTGGAGGGGGCGGGCCGGACTGCCTGCCATGCACCCGGGTCAGGTGGACCCTGAACCGACCACTTCAATGGCTCCGGTAAATCGCCGGAACAAAAAAATGCCGGAGCAACCTTGCGGCTGCTCCGGCATTCCGGATTTTATGAAGGGAACTTTTAGTGCTCGTAGCCGCCTTCGCCGTGTTCGGCCAGGTCTAGACCGGAGTCTTCCACGTCCTGGCTAACCCGCAGTCCGATGGTGAACTTGATAACGTAGGCGATCACTGCGGTGGCGACCACACTCCAGATGATCGTTACTCCTACTGCCTTGAGCTGCTCCATGAGCAAGCCTTCTTTCAAGCCGGCCACCACGGAATTTGCTTTTTCATCGGCAAAAACCCCGGTGAGGATAGCACCCAAAGTGCCGCCCACCCCGTGGATGCCGAAGGTATCGAGGGCGTCATCGTAGCCGAGGGCTTTCTTGAGGAAAGCCACTGCGAAGTAAGGAATCACTGCGGCAAGGATGCCGATGATCACGGCGGAGGTAAGGGTCACGAACCCAGCCCCGGGGGTGATGACCACCAGGCCGGCTACGATCCCGGAACAGAATCCGAGGACACTCGGCTTGCCGCGGGTGATCCATTCGATCGCAGCCCAGACAAAACCGGCAGTGGCCGCAGCGAGGGTCGTGGTGCCGAAAGCGATGGAGGCAATGGCATCCGCGCCAAGAGCAGAACCCGCATTGAAGCCATACCATCCCACCCAGAGCATGCCGGTGCCGACCATACAGAGCACCATGCTGTGGGGAGCCATCGGCTGGGCGCCGTAACCCTTGCGTTTGCCGAGGATGATACAGAGTACGAGAGCGCTCCAACCCGAGGTCATGTGAACCACGGTGCCACCGGCAAAGTCGATGGCCTTGATGCCCGCGTCAGGATTGAGGGGCCCGCACATGAAACCAGTGGTGCTCCAGACCATGTGGGCAAAGGGGAAGTAAACCAGGAACATCCAAAGCGCCACAAAGCCGAGGACCGCACTGAACTTCATGCGTTCAGCAATTGCCCCGATGATGAGGGCAGGCGTGATGATGGCGAAAGTAAGCTGGAACATGCACCACATGACGTCCGAGATCCAGTGGTAGCCGGCACCGACGTTGCCGGACTCGACGCCCTTGAGCAAAGCGAACGAGGCGTCGCCAATAAATGCATTGCCTGCTCCGAATGACAGACTGTAGCCAATGGCCCACCAGAGGATGGTGACCAGACCGGCGATGCCCATACACTGGGCGAGGACACTAAGAACATTCTTTTTGCGGACGAGGCCGCCGTAGAACAAAGCCAGCCCTGGCAGGGTCATGAAAAGCACCAAAGCCGTGCTGACCATTTGCCACGCATTGTGGCCGGGACCGGGACCGGCCACCTTGGAGGTGCCTGGAGCCGAAACCCGCGCTCCATTATTCATGTAGGCTTCAATATCGCCCAAGCGCTCTTCGATGCTGGGGCCCGCCGGGGCCGCAGCTTCGGATGGAGCGACCGGTGCTTCAGCAGTGACAGCCGGAGGGGCGGCATCCTGTGCCGTCACCACGGGGGCAAAGGCCCCGAGGACGAGGATGGTAATCAAGGTGGCTAGTTTTTTCATGGATAGGGTAGTTGGAATCCGGGTTGGTGGTGGTTGATTGGTGGAGAATCAGATGGCGGCGGCGTCCTTTTCCTGGGTGCGGATGCGGACGGCGGACTCGACGGATGAGATGAAAACTTTGCCATCTCCGATTTTACCGGTTTTGGCGGCTTTCACGATCGCCCCGACGGCCGCTTCCACGCGGTCCGAAGCCACGACCACTTCGATTTTGACTTTAGGCAGGAAGTCGACGGTGTATTCACTGCCGCGATAGATTTCAGTATGGCCTTTTTGGCGGCCGAAACCTTTGACTTCGGTGACGGTCATGCCTTCGAACCCGACTTCGTGGAGGGCTTCCTTCACGTCTTCAAGCTTGAACGGTTTGATGATTGCTTCGACTTTTTTCATGAGTGTGGATGTTTGAGGATCGGCGAGGCAACCCCTGTCCCGGGGTGCCGCGGACGGCTTGCGCTAAAACGTCTAAGCAATGGCCGTGCCACGTTCCGCCGGACTCTTGAAAAATTTTCATCGCCGGCATGTTTTATCCGCCGGGTGACCGCCTCCAGTCATAGCCGGGGCGGGCCACACTCATTGCGCAATGTCATAAGGGAAAGACGCATAATTTCATGGTCACCCGTCAAATTAACCGCCAACCTGTGCGCATTATCTCATTTCACTCATCCCACCCTCTCCCATCATCCCTTCCATGAGCGCAAAAAGAAAAATCAACATAGCGATCGTCGGCCTCGGTTTCGGGGCGGAATTCATTCCGATTTACCAGCTCCACCCCGGCGCCAACATGTATGCCATCTGCCAGCGGTCCAAAGACAAGCTGGACGCCGTCGGCGATGCCTTTGATGTCGAAAAACGCTATACGGACTTCAATGAGCTGCTGAAGGATCCCAACGTGGACGCCGTTCACATCAACTCGCCCATTCCGGATCACGGCTGGCAGACCATCGCAGCCCTGAAGGCCGGGAAACACGTCTCCTGCACCGTGCCCATGGCCACCAGCATTGAGGAATGCAAAGAAATCGTGGCCCTCGTCAAAAAGACCGGCCTGAAATACATGATGGCGGAAACGGTGGTGTATGCCCGGGAGTTCCTTTTCATGAAGGAACTGCGCGACAAAGGCACGCTGGGCAAAATCCAATTCCTCCAAGCCAGCCACCAGCAGGATATGGATGGATGGCCCAACTACTGGCCCGGCCTGCCGCCGATGTGGTATGCCACCCATTGCGTGGGGCCGGTGGCCGCCCTCGCCGGGGCGGATGCGGAATACGTCAGCTGCTTCGGCTCTGGCACGGTGCGCCCTGAGTTGCAGAAGCACTACGGCTCGCCCTTTGCGGTGGAGACCGCCCACATCAAATTCAAGGACAGCGACCTGAGCGCCCGCGTCATCCGCAGCCTGTTCGATACCGCCCGCCAATACCGGGAAAGCATCGATATCTACGGGGACAAGGCTTCTGTGGAATGGCCCCTCATTGAGCACGAACCTCTGGTGATCCATACCGCCAAGCTGCCGGAGCCTAAAATCCCTAAAAAAGTCACCTCCCCGGACTATGCTAAATACTTGCCCAAAGCGATCCGCCCCTTCACCACCGGTGGCGTTTATGGCAAAGGCAAAAAGGGCCATCTGAGTTTCACCCAGGGTGCCGGACATGGCGGCAGCCACCCTCACCTGGTGCATGAATTCATCAGCGCCCTGACCGATGACCGGGATCCTTTCCCGAATGCCCGTCAATCCGCCAATTGGACCTGCGTCGGTCTCTGCGCCCACGAATCCGCCCTCGCTGGCGGCAAGATCGTCAAGCTGCCCGCCTTCACCCAGGCGTAACTTGTTGGCTGCCCTCCGTCCCGGAGCACCACCGCTCCGGGACGGAATCTTTTCTGCATTCCCCGTTTTTTCTCCGTCCCTTCTTCCACCTGCCAAATGCCGCGTGCCCCAAAAGTCGCCCTGTTGATCGAGACCTCCAATGCTTATGCGCGAGGTCTCCTGCACGGCATTTACACGTGGATTCAGGAAAACCGGCCCTGGTCCATCTACCTCGCAGAGCACGGACGCGGCGACCAGGCCCCCACCTGGCTGAAATCCTGGGATGGGGATGGCATCATCGCCCGCATCGAGAACGAGGCGATCGCCCAAACCCTCGCCAAACTCAAGATTCCCATCGTGGATGTGAGCGCTGCCCGGCTGCTGCCTCACCTGCCCTTCTGCGAAACAGATGAACCCGGGAATGCCAGCCTCGCCTCCAGCCACCTGCTGGAGCGCGGTTTCCGCCATTTCGGCTATTGCGGGGATGCCCGCTTCCCATGGTCCAAGCAGAGGGGTGATGCTTTCCGGGCCTCCATCGAAGCGGCGGGCTACTCCGTTTCCGAGTTCCAGCAGCCTCCGGCGCTTGATCCAGAGGACGATGCCATGACCGATGCGATCGGTGAATGGGTCGCCAGCCTGCCCCAGCCCGCCGCTATTTTTTGTTGTTATGATCTGCGGGGCCGCCAAGTGCTGGATGCCTGCCGCCGCCGGGAAATCCACGTTCCCGACAACATTGCGGTGCTCAGCATCGATAACGATGAACTGCTTTGCAATCTCTGCCATCCGCCGCTCTCCAGCATCATTCTGAACAGTCTGCGCACGGGTTACGAAGCCGCCGTCCTGCTGGATCGAATGATAGGCGGCAAGGCCGTGGGGCCGGAAGAACACCGTATCCCACCGCTTGGGGTCGCCACCCGGCAGTCCACCGACGTCCTCGCAGTGGAGGATGCGCCGGTGGCCCATGCGGTCCGTTTCATCCGCAGCCATGCCTGCCAGGGCATCTGCGTGGATGATGTCGTCAAGGACTCCGGCCTCTCCCGCCGGATGTTGGAAAACCGGTTCAAGCGCCTGCTCGGCCGCAGCCCTCATGAAGAAATCGTCCGCGTCCAGATCCTCCGGGTAAAGGAACTGCTTGGAGAGACCGACCTGCCCTTGGCCGAAATTGCGGAGCGCGCCGGATTTCGTTACGTCGAATATCTCAGTGCCGTCTTCAAAAGCAAAACTGGCATGCCGCCGGGAGCCTACCGCAACGAGCACCGGCCCCGCGCGGCCACTAAACGCCGCCGCTGACCCCCTTCCAGGGCACGGCCACGGCAACCTGGCAGCGGCGTGGCAGAGTCCAACCGGGAGGGCACTACAGGATCTCTATCATCACCCACTTTCCAGCGGGCCTGATTCGCGGTTTTAACGCTCCACCCGTTTACTGCCCCCGCCCACTTCCTTCTCGACTTCTGCCAGCGTCGCCATGCTGGTATCGCCAGGGGTGGTCATGGCAAGCGCTCCGTGGGCGGCCCCGTAATTTACGGCTTTGGCTGCATCGTTGAATTGGAGAAATCCATAGACCAAGCCGCTGGCGAAGCTATCGCCACCGCCAACCCGGTCCATGATTTCGAGTCCCTTGCGGTCCGGAGCGCTGTGGAATTGGCCATCGTGCCAACAGATCGCCCCCCAATCATTGATGGTGGCACTGGCCACGGTGCGCAGAGTGGTGGCCGCGACTTTGAAGTTAGGAAATTCCTTGATCGCGCGCTCGATCATGGCCTTGAAGCTGTCCAGCTCGATGTGGCTGATATGCTCGTCCACGCCTTCGACTTCCATGCCCAGACTAGCCGTAAAATCCTCTTCATTGCCGATCATGACATCGACGCTCCGGGCGATCCGGCGGTTCACTGCCTGGGCGCGGGCCTTGCCGCCAATGCTCTTCCAGAGGCTAGGCCGGTAGTTCAGGTCATAACTGACGATCGTTCCATGTTTGCGGGCGCACTCCACGGCTTCAATCACGACTTCAGGGGTGGTGTCGCTGAGCGCCGCGAAAATCCCGCCGGTATGGAACCAGCGCACCCCCTTTTTGCCGAAGAGATCTTCCCAATCGATGTCTCCCGGTTTGAGCTGGCTGGCGGCGGTGTTGCCCCGGTCCGGGATTCCCTTGGCTCCGCGGATGCCGAAACCACGTTCGGTGAAATTGAGCCCAACCCTGACGCTCCGTCCGATCCCGTCGTAGGGCACCCACTTGATCCAATTCACATCCACGCCGCCCTGCATGATGAAGTCCTCCACCAACCGGCCGACGTCGTTGTCCGCAAACGCGGTGACGACGGCGGTGCGGAGGCCGAAGCATTTGCGCAGGCCCCGGGCCACATTGTATTCGCCGCCCCCTTCCCAGACTTTGAATTCCCGCGCGACCCGCACCCGGCCTTCGCCCGGATCGAGGCGGAGCATGATTTCGCCAAGAGAGACGCAGTCGTATAAGCAGGATTCGGCAGGACGGAGGTTGAGCATGGGAACAGAGTGGGGTGGCTGGTGAGGGGCTGGGCCAGCATTAAAAATGCTGACCGCCTATGCAAGTGCAGAGTGCCCTGCCCGATCGGACAACCCCGTGTGCAGCCCACTTTTCAGCGATCGTTTTCAGGGGGCAAGTGCTGGGGTCAGGACGGGAGCCCGCACCGGCCCAGGGAGTTCCCAGGCAGGATTTCCTGAATCAGGATGCCGGATGGTGGCGAAAGTTGAGCTGGTCTCCTGCGACCACGCGGGCTCCGGGCACAAAAAAGGCCGGAGGGGTTACCTCCGGCCTTCTGCTTGATTTGTGTTATGGGCAGTCTGGCTGCCGGGGGAGCTTAGTAGCGTCCACCGCGGTCACCACGATCGCCGCGGTCACGGCCACCGCCGCCACCACCACCGTAGCCGCCACGGCTTCCGCCGCCGCCGCCACCGCCACCGAAACCGCCACGGGCACCGCCGCCGCCGCCACCGCTGCGGGGTTTGCCACCGTAGCCACCACCACCGCCGCCGCCACCGTAGCCGCCACCACCACCACCACCACCACCGCCGCCACCGGCGTAGGGGCGCTCTTCACGAGGACGGGCTTGGTTGACAGTCAGGGGGCGTCCGTCGACGTCTTTGCCGTTGAGGGCTTCGATCGCGGCATTGGCTTCGCCCACATTCGGCATGGAGACGAAGGCAAAACCCTTCGACCGGCCAGTGAATTTGTCCATGATGATGCTGGCCTTATCGACAGAGCCATAAGCTCCGAACTCGGTTGTCAGCGCGGCCTCGGTTGTTTCGTAAGCGAGGTTTCCAACGTATATTTCCATTTTCTCTAGTTTTCTGGGAGGCGATTCTAATTCAACAATTCTGCATGCCTCGGGACACAATTTTGTTGGAAGGCTGCTGATGCAGGGGCTTCATGCAAGGGGCCACAGGGCACCCGACACGGGAGCTTTACTACACCTTTGCGTCCGGCACAACTAAAACTTCCCCCGGATGCGGCACAGGTCCCGGGAAGGGAGGAGGAGCGGGAAAATGGAGGGAATACACCACCATGCCTCCTTCCACGGCGGCAGTGACCCGGCCCTCCATGCTTTCCATGATGCGGCGGACGAGGGCGAGCCCGATCCCGGCATTCCCCCGGTGCCCACTGGCGTTGGGATTGCCCCGCCAAAACGGAGCGAAGGTGCTCTCCAAGTCTTTCACCGCGAGGCCAGGATCGGTATTGGCCACCGTGATGTCCACCAAGCCGCGGGTTTCGGCTGCGGTGATGAGAATGCTGCCGCCTTCCGGACTGTAGGATACCGCATTGTCGAAAAGATTCCGCAGCACAATTTCGATCAGGGCCACCGGAAGCACCAAGTCCGTGGCCGGCTCCGTGACTTGCCACGCCACCTTGAGATGGCGGTCAGTGGCCCGGTCGAAAACGGGACGCCAGGACTTCCGCAATAGTTTCGGGAGAGACACGGGCTCCAGGGAGAATTCATAGACTTGATGGCCACTTTCCAACCGGGCGAGGAGCAGCAGGTGATCCACCACCCGCTGCATCCCATTCTGGGATTCCAGGATGCCGTCGAGGGTCTCCTCGTATTCCTCCACGCTGCGGGTCCGGCTCAATGCCAATTCGACACGGCTGCGGATCGCGGCCAGCGGGTTGCGCAGCTCGTGGGCGGCATTGGAAGTGAACATCCGCTCATGGTCGATGGCAGTGGCCACCCGATCCATCAGGGCATTCAACCGGGCCACCACGGGCTGGATTTCACTGGGGGCTGCCGGCAGGCTGAAACGGGCATCACTGTCCACCAAGGGCATGGCTTCAATCTGGCTGGCAAGGCCGGCCACCGGTTTAACGCCACGCCGCACAATCCAGCGGGTGGCCAGCACCAGGAGGAGGACGGTGGTGACCGCTGTTTTGATGAGGAACCATTTCACTTGTTGCAGGGTGTGCACGAGGGAGGCCGTGTCCCGGGCCACCGCGATCTGCACCGGGACCGGATTGCTGCCCGCTTCCTGTTGGGGAAAGACCTGGCGGGATGCCAATCTACCCGGGATATTCCCGAAAAGAGTGACATTGGCAAAAGACGAGGTGTCGCCGGAGACCGCAATACGGGGGAGGTCCCAGCCGTTCAGCCCCGGCGAACGGGAAATGAAGCGGCCCGAGGGCAAAAACCAGAATTGCACATAGTCCGGGCTCGCGGGATCGCTCACCCGCTTCCACCAGGCCTCGTTCATGTTCCACTTTGGCATGCCCGCCCGGAGCGACATCGTGGTCTCATAAAACCGCAGCTTTCCTTCCAAGGAGTAGTCAAATTCCTCCCGCAGGTGGGCGTTGACTACCCCATAGACGACCACCCCGCCCAGCGCCAGGGTAAAGGTCAGACTGGCGAGGATGCCCAGGAGCAACCGGCCTTGCAGGGACTTCGGCTTCAGTCGCATGAGGCGGGGTCAGGCCGCGCGTTCTTCCAGGATATATCCCATGCCACGACGGGTATGGATCAGTTTAGGCTTGTCCTCGCGCTCAATTTTCCGGCGCAAATAGGCGATGAAGACATCCACCACATTGCTTTCCGGATCCTGATTAAAATCATAAAGCTGCTCCCAGATTTCCGCCCGGCTGACCACTTCTCCCGTCCGCATGGCCAGGAGTTCAATCAGAGAATACTCCCGCGCCGTCAGGTCAAGCGGCACCCCGCCCCGTGAGGCAGATTTCCGGTTGGTGTCGATTTCCAGGTCACCCACCCGGATCACCGGGTCCTTTACATTATGGGTCCGGCGCAGCAAGGCGCGCACCCGTGCCATCAACTCGTCCAGCGAAAAAGGCTTCACCAAGTAGTCGTCCGCCCCGGCATCGAGTCCAGTCACCCGGTCCCCCACCGCATCCCGGGCGGTGATAATCAGAACGCTGGTATCGGAGTTCTGCGCCCGCATCTTCTGCAACAACTCCACCCCGTCCAAATTCGGCAGCATCAGATCCAGAATGGCCAAGGCGTAGCGGTTTTCCGTCGCCAGCCACAACCCCTCGGATCCATCACCGGTCTCATCCACCGCACAACCACTCTCCCGCAGACGCTGTCCGATGGACTTGCGCAGCGGCTCATTGTCCTCAACGACCAGCACTTTCATATAATTTAAGGGAAAGGGGAGAAATTTCCGATTGGGGTGCCCCACCCGAAATTCAAGCGGGGTGCATTCCTTGTTTAACAATGCGGCAACGGCTCTTCGAGTTGTTCCTTTAATCCGGTAATAACCGGCGCGCCATCACTAGTTTTGAACAATGCAGGGGCAGAAGATTAAGGGACTTATAAACGATCGACGTGATTGCTGGACAAGGTGCCTCCGCATCAGGAATTCCCTGATTTAAAGTCCTGCACCGGCTTTTTTCTCGCACTGGGATCCATGCCGTTGTAAGAAGAGTCCTCCCAGAGCGCCCCTTTTCTTTTCATCAGCCCACATTCCTCCCTGTCATGATCCGCGTTTCCCTTTCTCTCTTCCTGCGTGCCGCCTGCCTCGGCGCCGCCGCTCTCTGTTTCGCGGATCCGGCCTCCGCCCAACTGGCCCGCAAGGAACAAAACCTCGCCAATGATCCCGCCTGGATCAAAAAGACGGCTTTGGAAATCGATAAACGCCTCGCGGGTGGTTTTGCCAAACAAGCAGTCAAGCCCCTGCCTGCGGCCGACGACGCCCGCTGGATGCGCCGCTTCTACCTCGATGCGATCGGCCGGATTCCCACCTATGAGGAGGCCAAGGCCTTTTTGGATGATTCCAGCGCCGGCAAACGTGAAAAACTGGTGGACCAGTTGTTGGCTTCCGAAGGCTACACGGGCCACATGTATAACTACTTTTGCGACCTCCTGCGGGCCACCAGCAACTTGGGAACCGACGGAACGCGGAGCGGCGTTCCTTACCTCCGCTGGATCCGGGAAAGCGTGGCCACCAACAAACCCTTCGACAAATTCACCTACGAACTCCTCACCACCAACGGAGGGGGCTGGGAGCCCGGCAAGGGAGCCGTCGGTTACTTCGAGCGCGATCGCGGCATGCCGCTCGATAACATGGCGAATACGACCCGCATTTTCCTCGGCACCCACATCGAATGTGCGCAGTGCCACGACCATCCCTACGATAAATGGAAGCAGCTCGATTTCTATGAAATGTCCGCCTTCACCCACGGGCTGAAGACCGGTGACCGCGGGGCAAACGCCAAATACGCCAACGAAAAATACAACGGCCGGTCCGCCGAGGAAGACCGTTCCCGCCGCGATCTTTACCGCTGGCTCCATGACAACATTTATGACTTTGGCGTCAGCGGCAATGGGGATGGCCAAATCACCTTGCCGATGGACTTCAATGGCAAGGGTGGCAAACCTGACGAGGTGGTCAAGGCCCGCTCCGTCTTCCCTGGCGCCTCCAGTGGCCGCCGCGAAGGCGACGACGCCCGGGGTAAATTCGCCAAGTGGATGACCGACCCGTCCAATCCCCGTTTCACCATGCTGATCTCCAATCGCCTATGGAAGAAGGTCATGGGGATCGGCCTCTTTGAGCCCGTCGACAAATACGTCGAGCCCAACAAGGAAAACCCCACCGGCACGGTGATCAGCAATCCCGAAGTCCTCGCCTACCTGCAGCAGGTGATGAAGGATCTGAATTACGATCTCAAAGCCTTCCAAAAAGTCCTCTTCAACACCCGCGGTTATGCGCTGGGGACCAATCCCTCCGCCGTCGACGCCCGCCAACCCTACGCCTTCCAGGGGCGAGCGGTCCGCCGTATGTCCGCCGAGCAGGTCTGGGATTCCATGGCCACCCTTGTGGTGCCGGATCTGGACTACCGCAAAGGCTCAGCCCTCGAACCCACCGCCAACGTCTATGGCCGCAATCTGGGCCAGAATGCCTATGAAATTTGGAAAGAACTGGGCAATGCCGACATCAAGGCCATGAACGCCTGGGTGGAACGCGTTTCCAAGGAAATCGGTTCCGGCAAAGGTAAAAAAGACGCCGCCATGATGGACACCTCCATGATGACCGAAGGAGACGCCAAATCTTCCACCCTAAGCGACCCCGCCAAGTGGGCCGGATACAGCAAGGACCTCCTCCGTGCCGCTGAATTACGTTCCCCCACCCCGCCCGAACATTTCCTCAGGAAATTCGGCCAGAGCAGCCGCGAAGTCATCGAAGGAGCCTCCTCCGATTCCGACGTCACCCAGGTGCTCTCCCTCATCAACGGTCATGTGGAAAAGAATATCGTTGGTGACTCCAAGGCGATTGTCTACAAGGCGATCGACAATGCTTCCAGCCCGGAAGAAAAAGTCAAAGCCGCCTTCCTCACCATCCTCAGCCGCAACCCCACACCGGCTGAAATCGACCTCATGCTCCCAGAAGCCAAAAAGGGGCGCGATGGTATTAAGAACATGATTTACGCCCTGCTCAACTCCAACGAATTCATCTTTATCCTCTGAGCCGCCGACGTCCCACCCCTTTAACCTGACACAATTATGAGATTTAACAGCGCCGACGAATTCACCCGCCGCGAACTGATGATCAAGATGGCGAAATCAGCCTTCGGCATCTCCCTCGCCCCCATGCTCGGCAACTCCGTGGCCAACGCCGCCGACTTCGTGCCCAACCGCCCCAAAGCCGCCAAGAGTGTCATCTTCCTCATGATGTCCGGAGGCATGAGCCATCTCGACACCTGGGACGTCAAACCCGGCAATGACAAGGTGATGGGGGACACCAAGATCATTGATACCAGCGTCACCGGCATCAAGCTCTCCGAAAACCTCCCGAAAACTGCCAAACAGATGCACCACATGGTGCTCATGAATGGCATGAGCACGACCCAGGGAGCCCATGAGCAGGGTCAATACCTCATGCAGCGCAGCTACACCATGCGCGGCACGATTGTCCACCCTGCCATCGGCTCATGGGTCACCCGCCTCGCCGGCGAAAGGAATACCAACATCCCTTCCTTCGTTTCTGTCAGCGGAGACCCCGCTCTCGTAAACGGCGGCTTCATGGGGGCCAAATACGCCGGGGTTCCGATCGGCGATCCCAACTCCGGTCTGCAGGACAGCATTATGCCGGGCTCCATTTCAGAAGAAGATTTCAACAAGCGCCTCAAGCTCGCGGACTCCCTCAACAAGCAATTCCATACCGTCGTCAACAGCCCCGCCATCCGGGACCACGAAGGCCTCTACACCGACGCGCTGCGCATCATGCGCTGTGAGGATCTCAAGGCCTTCGACCTCGGCAAGGAACCCACCGAAGTCAAAGACGCCTACGGCCCGAGCCGGTTCGCCCAGGGCTGCCTGCTGGCCCGCCGGCTGGTGGAACACGGCGTGCGCTTCATCCAGGTCACTCACGGCGGCTGGGACACGCACTACGACAACTTCACCGCCGTCCCTGCCCGGTGCAAAGACCTCGACGACGGTCTCAGCGCCCTGCTCGCGGACCTCAACCGCCGCGGCCTCCTCGACGAGACGCTCGTGGTCGTCGCCACTGAATTTGGCCGCACCCCGGAAATCATCACGGAGCACCAGGACGGCCGCGATCACTACCCGAAAGCCTTTTCCTGCGTTCTCGCCGGCGGGGGCATCAAAGCGGGCCAGACCTATGGTAAAACCGATCCCAACGGCTCCAAGGTCATCGAAAATCTGACTACCCCTCAGGACTTCAACGCCACCATCGGCCATGCCCTCGGTCTCGCGGTCGACCAAGTCGTCATTTCCCCGAGCGGCCGGCCCTTCACTGTGGCTGATAAAGGCAAACCCATCACCAGCCTCTTCGCTTGATCGCGCGGCGCGCCTTCCCGCCGCCTTGCATTTCCGATAGGCCCCATCCGTCCCGTAGGCCGTATGGGGCCTATTTCTTTCCCTCCGCTATGAAGCTCACCCTTTCTGCCCTCCTCCTGCTCGCCGTCCTCCC
>CAIZWU010000367.1 GCA_903936775.1 uncultured bacterium
CCCTATCGCCCGCCTCACTGAAATCTCCCGGCAAGATCCGCGGCGGGTACCGGGCATTCCGCCCTGCTTCGAATGAGCCGTCACCCTTTCACGTTTTGATCCAGCCTTGACCGGAGGGCAGAGCATTTGCAGGAACTGAATGGAGCAGGGTAAGCTGGACACCTTTCCGGCGTAGAAACAAAGTTGTTAGGTCTGACTGCCGCCAGGATATTCACTCAGGGAGGCAGTCAGGCCGTAGGCAGGCCCATCCCGCCTGCCAAATTTAAAACCTTTAGTGACATCGCCCAGCACCTCGCGGCAAACTTTCTGGACCCGGAGGCGCTTCCTTCGCCATCGGCTCCAGTCCGTCGACCGAAGTAGTGACCCTCCGCAGGAAAAAAGCAAATTACCCATGAAGTTGCGATCGGTGAATTTGTATTGGCCTTCCTCGGCATGAATGGCAAAATAACGGACTCAGCCGTGTCGGTGAAGCGCATGATTGAGTGCTTCCCGCCCTCCTGTCGGCACTTGCTGCGCACAGACATTATCCCGACCCGCCTTCCAACTCCCCGGTCACTTCCCACGTAAATGATCGCCCGACCCATTTCTCAGCCGCCAATAAGCGACCCAAACGTTTTTTGATCCGTTCCTTCGCCATGCCGTGCGGACCGGGGCAACCGGGCGGGCGATGCTGTCTACTTACTCAGTAATAATTATGAAAAAAACCTATTTGATGCATGGCTGTTGGGCGGTTGCAGTGGTGATCGCTTTCGCGGGGGGATCGCACCGCACCGGGGGTACGTCCAGCCCTGCGACTTCCAGTGCTTCGGTAGTTCCGACCACTGGGGCGAAGCGTGCTTCCCTTCCGGCAGGCCCCCTGACCCGCAAGGAATCAGTGCTCATGGCCTCCCGCGACCGCGGCGGAAGTTCTCTCGAGGAATTGTTTGGCAGCCTTGAGTCCTCCTCGGGAGACCTGACAGCTCTGATCGGGCAGGCCCTGCGTGACCGGAACCCCATCACCCGCCGCCTCGCTTTCTCGCGGTTGTTGGAATCGCTCACTCCAGAAAATGCCGGGGCAGTGCGTGAACAACTGGTCGCCCTCGGGGCTGACCCTGATCAGTGGCGGGATTTCCATTACAGTTGGGGGGCAATCGATGGGAAAGCAGCCTTCGCCCACGCGGGTAAAAGCCCGGAGGCCGATCTCGCCGCCACCCTGACGGGATGGGCCGCTGCCAGCCCGGGCGAGGCGCTCGCCCTGCTCGATAAGCTGCCAGCCGAACTGCTCGGGCAGCGCGATGAGTTGATAGCCAGTGTGGTTTCAGGCTTTTCTGATAAAGACCCCGCCCTTGCCACTGAATATGTGGTCCGGCTGGGGCAGGAAGGAAATTCCAAAGCGGGTGCGCTGATGGAATCGGTCGCCAATGCGACGGTCCGCCACTTGGGGCCGGAAGCAGCTTCCCGCTGGGCTGAATCCTTAAGTGATGGCCCCCTGAAGGGCAACGCCATGACCAAGGTGGCGGAAGCTTATGTGAGGCGGGACCCTGAGGCTGCCGCACGCTGGACTGCGCGTTTTGCGGATCAGGACTACGCCAGCCGGAGCATCGAACAGGTCGGGGCCCGGTGGGCGCAGTCCAATCCGGTTGCCGCGGTGGGCTGGCTGGAGAGTCTGCCTGCCAGCCCCGGGCAGAAGCAGGGCCTGAGCGGAGCCTTCGGTGATTGGGAAGACCGGGACCCGGTAGCCGCCGGGGACTATCTTTTTGCGATGCCGAAATCCGCGCAACGGGATGCCGCCATCAGCGGTTTTGCCACTGGTTATGCATGGCAGGATCCACAAACCGCCATCGCGTGGGCCCAGGACATTGGCGATCCGGTTTTGCGCGAAAGCTCACTGACCCGGGCCGGACAGGCCTTCTATCGGCGGGATCCCGATGCAGCCATGGATTGGCTTGCCCGGAGCGGATTGCCAGAGGAAGCACGCCAGCGTGTCCTGACGCAGGAAAGAAGACGTTAGGACGTAATCCTGTACTTTATCTTCTCCGGCTCCCCCCACCCGCTCCCGCCGCAATACGGCCGCGGCGGGAGGCACTGCCGCAGGAGGGGGTCCCTATGAGCAGCGGCAAAGACCATGCGGCAGTTGCAATTTCAGTTCCAACCCAAGACCCAGTGGGATCTGCCGGACCCCGCCGAGGGATACCTTTTTGAAAGCGAGGGCTCGCCCATGATCTTCCGCAAGCTGCGCCTCCACGGGCTTTCGTAGTCCTGCCGCCCGCCTCACTGAAATCTCCCGGCAAGATCCGCGGCGGGCACCGGGCATTCCGCCCTGCTTTGAATGGGCCGTCACCCTTCAGGGTAAACGCGCTTAATCTCCAAGAGGGCCAGGGAAGCCACAATCCCTCGGTCTTGAAATTACAGATCCACGTTTTTTGTTATAAAACACCTGACCGCGCATTGTCAGTCGATGACTTTACTTGATCCCGCCTCCTTAAAGTCCACGCCCCGTTCCCCGGCAAAAAAGGAGATGCCATATCCATCCGCTCCCGGCAATACGTTGCCTCCATCAACCCCAGCTACCTTGCCTCCCTTATTCGGAATCCGGCTCTAACGGATTAAGTGCGTTTGCCGTGTTTATAGCTATTATTATTTCCGGTGAAACGGGTCGGCGCCACCACGGTATACGGACGTAAAATAAGATCTCCGGTGGAGAAAATACGGTGGTGTTTCCGGCGAAAATGGCAGCAGCATCCTTCCGGGATCCAATCTGGCTTTTTTCAGGTGAAAATGGGATGATACGCAGGGCTCAACGGGCGGGCGGGGCGGTGGAGGCGGTGGGCAGGATGGCGGCACAGGCGCGGCGGAGGTATTCTTCGAATTCCCAGTCGCCGCTGCCGCCGGTCTGGCGGGTGACGACGAGATCGAGGCTGGGGATGAAGGCGATGAGCTGGCCGCCGGAGCCGGGCTTGCTGCGGGTATCGGCGGGAAGGCCCGCGCCGCTGCGGCCGCTTTCGCCACGGAGGCGTGCGGGCAGCTCCCAGCCGTGGGAGAAGACCTGAGGATTCAGTTTCCAACGCAGCTCCGGAGTGGCCACGGGGTGGGTGGGCGCGGCTGTTTCGGCGACAAACCAAGGAGGGATGACCTGCTGCTCTCCCCAGCGCCCACCGCGTAGCATGCACCAGGCAATGCGGGCGAGATCGCGGGCCGGCAGGCCGAGGCCATGGGAGGGATGACGCCCGGTTTTCTCTCCACCCTCATAATACTGAAACCACCAGTGCCCGATGCCGAGGGGCTGCAACAAGGCTTCGATGGCAAACTGGTCGTAGGGCTGGCCGGTGACGGTCTCGCAGACGAGCGCCGCGTGGGCCAGCGCGTGGGTGGAGTATCCGCAGGCGGTGCCGGGATCGAAGGCCAGCCGGGCGGTGCGCGGGTCGCCGGTGTGACCGAGGAGGTAGTCCCACGAGCCGTCATTGGGGGCGCCGGCGGCTTCCGGACAGATCCCTGACGTGTGATTGAGGAGCTGCTTCACGGTGATGTCCGCCTTCCGGGGATCACTCAAGGGCTGGGCCCAGGGGATGAAATCGAAGGCGGGGTCGTCAAAGGTCATCTTCCGCGGGGTGCGGCCCTGTTGGCTCCGGTCGGAGGCGATGGCGAGCACGGTGGCGCAGACTGCCTTTGACACCGAGGCCACGCGCCGGGCGTCAGTTTTGGCGCTGTTCCCGCGCTCCACCTCCAGCACGATATAACCATGGCGGATCACCACGGCGGCGAAGTCGCGGGTATCGGATAAGCGCAGCCAGTCGCGCAGGGCGTCGAGTTTGGCGGGGTCCATGCCGCCCAGCCGGCGCAGGTCACCGGGCTGGGTCAGCTGGCGCCAGCCGCCTTGGGACTCCGGCGGCGGGAAATAGTCGCGTCCGTCAGCCTCCGCGGCACTGGCGGGCCCGGTGGGCCCGGTGGAGAGGAGCGCGCCGGCAAAAAGGAAGAGGGCCAAGGGAGTCATGGGGGGGCTTTAAGGACGGAAGGATGGTGGAGTGGCAGGGGCAAGGGAGAAGGGGGGGAGCGGTTGGCGGTCGGCAGGTCGGCAGGTCGGCAGGTCGGCAGGTTGGCAGGTTGGCAGGTTGGCAGGTTGGCAGGTTGGCAGGTTGGCAGG
>CAIZWU010000368.1 GCA_903936775.1 uncultured bacterium
GGCCGCGTGACTCAGCCACCAGAAGGCGAGGGGGACGGTGATCAGCGAGGCAATGTGGGTGACGAGGGTGGCCGCCGAGGCGAAGGAGGGGACGCCGCCATAGAGCCGGGTCATCACCGGGGAGACGGCGGAGGTGGGCATGAGGGCGACAATAATAGCAAGTAATTCCAAGTCCGGCGGGAGGGGTAGAGCTCTGATGATCCCAATGTAGAGGAAGGGCAGCAGGATGAGCCGGAGCACCGAGATGAAAACGAGGTCGCGGGCCTGGTCGCGGCGGAAAGCGCCTTGGAGGGTGGCTCCGATGATGATGAGCATGAGCGGGACGCTGAGGGAACCGGTATTGCGGCAAACGGCGAGGAAGGATTGTGGAAGCCAGTCGCGCGCTCCGGTGCAAGCGAGGCCAATCGCGGCGAACATGCTCAGGAGGGGCGGCGAGATCAGACGCCGCAGGGTGCGCCGCCAGTCGGTCACGCCACCCAGCGTGAAGACGCCGATGGTCCAGAAACCGATGGTGGACCCGAGATTGAAGACAAAGAAATCGGCGAGGGCTCCCGGCGGCAGGCTATTCTGGATGATGAAGATGGGGAGGTAGATGAAGTTGTTCATCGCGCAGAGATGCACGAAGGTGCGGCGCGTGGCCGGGTCGCGGGTCTGCATGCCGCGGCATACCAGCAGGCCGGTGATGGCGCCGGCCAGCATGAGGCCGAAGGCGAGGGCCGGCATCATCCACAGAGTGCGGACCCGGGCGGGATCGAAGTCCCGGATGATGCTGTGGAAGATGAGAAAGGGATAGAATATTTCAGCGGCGATCCTGCCCCAGCGGTCGAAATCCTCCTTTTGAGCATAACCCCACCGCTGGATCAGCCATCCGATGGCGAAGAGGCCAAACAACTCCGTGATGGAGGAAAAGACGATGGCGGAACTGGGCAATGGTCAGGTGATTGGTGGGTTGGCGGGCGGGGAGTCCCGGGGGCGGGCGCCAACCCTTATTTGCCAGCTGGCTTTTTCTGCTTCCGTCCGGTTTTTTTGACGGCGGCTTCCGCCTGGGCATTGCCGGCGGCAATGACCTGGTCACGTTTTTTGACGAGGCGTTTCAGTTTCGGCCAGTATTCCTTGCCGACGATATAGCCGCAGCAGCTTTTGGTGCGGCAGAGGCAAGGATGATCCTCCCAGGTTTCGAGGTCGAAGCCGTAATTGAAACCGAGTTCGGTTCCTTCCGGGATGTCCTTGGTGGCGATGAGCCAGATGGTGCCGCGGATGATCTGAGCCTCGCAATTCGGTTCGCAGGTGTGGTTGATGAGGCGGGCATCGTTCCATGGGACGTTGCCGTCGATGTCGTGTTTTTTGTTGAGGACGAAGATATAGACCGCGCCCTCGCCGCTGACGGCGCTGCCTTCGATCTGGGCGGTGCCGCGGCGGATGGATTCCGCCTTGGTGACCTTGTGGCCTTTGTAGTCGATGATGCGGGTGCCCTTGGGGACATCGCGGGCGGCGAAGACACCCTGATTGTGAATCGATGATTGGCGGACGATATACCAGGGTTCGGCAGGGGCGGAGGGCATTGAGGCGGTCGGGTGGGGGAAACAGAAACGGCGCAGGGCGCAGCTTGATTTATGAAAGGCAGAGTGCCAAGGTGATTGGAGCATACCCTGTTCCGAATTCAACATCACCCCACGCTTCCCATGAATGAGTTCCCCTCCTCTCCGGTCACCCCCAGTCCCTTGGCAGATAATGTCATTGAAGCGGCGAACGAATTGAAAGCGGCGGCTGAGGCCAAGGCCCGCGAGTTCGGCCAGGTGGCCGGCGAAAAGCTGAATGAATTCAAGGATGCCGCCGGACGGGTCCTGGGGGAATCGGAGGACCGTTGGAAAGAACTTGGGGACCACGCGGTCGCCTACGTCAAAGAGAATCCGGGCAAGGCGGTGCTGGCCGGGCTCGGGGCAGGATTTCTGATCGGCCTGCTCTTCCGCGAAAAATAACCCATCGGCACTCCTTTTCCGCCTCCTATCCCATGTCTGCCGAATTTCCCTCCCCTATTCCCGTATCCACCCCTGATTTGGTGCTGCTGCCGCCCGCTGCGCCGGTCACGGTCGTGGAAACTCCCGCTTCAACGCTGCCACCGGCGATTCAGGCGCTGGCACGGAATCCCATCGTATTGGCAGGCGGAGCAGTGTTGGTGGGCGTCGTGCTTTCCCGCTTCCTTGCCACTCCTTCGGCGAAAAAACTCGCGCGGGAACTCGCTGCCGAGGCTCTGAAACAGCTCAAACCAGCCGCCGCCGGCGCTGCTGGAATGGCCGGAACTGCCGCTGTTGGTTCCTTGCTGGAGATGGGGGTTGAAAAATACGGCCCGCAAATCTCCGATTTTGCGAAGAAAATGCTTGCGGAGATGCTTAGGAAAAAAGAATAACGCCCTGCCCGGTGCGCCCGCAAAGCCGCCAGCTGACTTTTCCCATCCCACCCTTTTATCCCATAGGAATCCCCCTGAATGAGCGAGGCGACCGAAGTAACCCAGGACCGCGTGGCCGCATTGGCCCACGTGGACGAATATCTTAAACTTGGCCAGGAATACGATTGTTCCGACATCCATCTGGCCACCGCGGCGGCCCCGCTCTGGCGCCGCTACGGCCAGCTCCAGCAGATTTGGTCGAATGCGGACAAGTTGACCGCCGCCGACACCAAGAGCTTGGTGGAGAGTTTTCTGCAGCCCAAGGAAATGAACCGTCTCCAGGAACGCGGGGACGTGGATTTTGCCTATGCCACCCCCTTTGGCCGCTTCCGGGCTTCGGTAGTCGCCCAGCGGCTCGGCTACGACATGGCTTTCCGGATCATCAATACCCGGGTGCGCACCATGGAGGAACTGTCTCTCCCGGCCAGCCTCAAGCCTCTGACCCAATACCATAACGGTCTGGTGCTGGTCACCGGTTCGGTCGGTTCCGGCAAATCCACCACCTTGGCCTCGCTGGTGGATGCCATCAATGAGGAGCGGAATGACCACATCATCACCTTGGAAGACCCCATCGAATACGTCTTCAATTCCAAGAATTGCCACGTCAACCAACGCGAGGTCCACAGCCACACCGATTCCTTTGCCGCCGCACTGCGCGGGGCGCTCCGTCAGGACCCTGACGTGATCATGGTGGGGGAAATGCGCGACCTCGAGACAATCTCCCTGGCCATCACGGCTTCGGAAACGGGTCACTTGGTCCTTGGGACCCTCCATACCGGCTCCGCTCCCCGGACCTTGGACCGCGTGCTCGACGTTTTCCCGACGGATCAGCGCGACCAGATCCGCATCATGGTGAGTGAATCCCTGCGCGGCATCATTTCCCAGCAATTGGTCCCCCGGAAAGATGGGAACGGGCGTGCGCTCGCCATCGAACTGCTCGTCAACACCCCGGCGGTCGCCAACTGTATCCGTGAAGGCAAAACCTTCATGCTGCCGGGCATCATGCAGACCGGCCGCGCGGTCGGGATGGTGACCATGGATGATGCGCTGAAGAATCTCTACGAACGCGATATCATCTCCGCCGAGGACTGCCTCTTCCGGTCGATCGACCAGGACCAGATGCGCAAAGACCTCAAAATGTAACCGGTGCCGCTTGGCCCTCCCTCTTTTTCTCTACTTTTTCCCCATCCAATTGCCATGGCTGCTGTCATCGACCAATTTTTCCACGAACTCATTGAACTGGGAGGCTCTGACCTCCACATCGCAGAAGGTCAGCCACCCAAGGTGCGCGTGCACGGCGGCGTCCGTGCCATCCGGGAGGAAATCCTGACTCATGAGTTCATGGAGCAGATGCTCACCGGCATTTGTGAACCACGCGCGTGGGAGAAATTCATGTCCCGGGGCGACCTCGACTTCGCCTACGAAATGGATGAAGATTCCCGTTTCCGCTGCAACTACTACAAGCAGCAGAATGGTCTCGGGGCGGTCTTTCGTCTCATTCCCACCAAGATCAAAACCTTGGAGGAACTGGGGGTTCCCCAGGTCATCAAGCGTTTTGGTGAAATGCGGAGCGGTCTGGTGCTCGTCACCGGCCCTACCGGTTCCGGAAAGTCCACTACGTTGGCCGCACTGATCGATTACATTAACACGAATTACGCCCGCCACATCATCACCGTGGAGGAGCCGATCGAGTTTGTGCACAAGAACAAGATGAGTGTCATCACCCAGCGTGAGGTGCCGATCCAGACGCCGACGTTTTCGGACGGTCTGCGGGCCTCCCTGCGTGAGGATGCGGACATCGTGCTGGTGGGGGAAATGCGCGACTTGGAGACGATTTCCCTCGCCCTAACGGCGGCGGAGACCGGCTTGCTCGTCTTCGGAACCCTGCACACCAACAACGCCCGCAAGACGGTGGACCGTTTGGTGGACGTGTTCCCTTCCGACCAGCAGTCGCAGGTCCGCACCATGCTGGCCGCTTCCCTGCGCGGCGTTGTAGCGCAGCTGCTGATGAAAACCGCCGACGGCAAAGGCCGGGTAGCGGTCAATGAAATTCTCGTCGCCACCCCGGCTGTCGCCGCCATTATCCGGGAAGGGGCCACCCAAAAGCTCACCGACGTCATCACGGGCGGTTCGGCCTACGGCATGCAGTTCATGGACAATGCCATCTGGGAAAACCTCAAGATCGAGAAGGTCACCCCAATGGAAGCCTACATGAAGGCCATCGACAAAACGCGCTTCAAAAAATACCTGCCGAAGGAAACCGGCGACACCATGGCCGGCGGGTCGGGTTAGTCAGGCTTCGGAGCCCGGTTTTGGGGCTTTCCCAATCCCGGGACGCTTCCATGGCACCCCATTGAAAACGTTTTTTGATTTCAGCAGCAAGCGACTGCAAAGCTTCACTCGTTTACATTCGTCCACCGTCCGGTTCTATTTCGAAGAGGCGACTCCTTCGGACGACCCGGACGGGTTGCACGAGGTGACCTTTGTTTATTGCCTTTGGGAACTGTTCAAAGACCGTGTTTATTTGCTTGATGCGGATGAGCCTGGCTTTCCAGACAATCTGAATGTGCTGATTGGGCAGACCATCGAGTCAATTCATTGGATAATGCGGTTTTCGGATGAGGTGAAGCATCAACCCCCACAATTGAAGGTGGCCTTCACCAACGGTTATGTCTTTTGGCTCTACAACCACCTCAGCGAGAGTCGCAAGGAGCCGGGGTATTTTGACAGCCCGATGATGACGATCCAGTCCGGCATTTACCTCCAACAGTTTTTAGGAAGCGGGGAAATCCGGATCGGGAAGGTTCCAACAAATGATGCCGGATGATCACGGATCTAGCTGAATAGAAGGCCGCACCCAAAAGAGGAGGGGCTTATCCTGGCTGGATCCGTGATGATCACTTCAATCCGTGGGCTCCCAATTCCCCGTTTTGGTTTATGGTCACCTCCTTGGCTTGCACTTTGCGCCCTCCGGTGGAATGGGCGGGCAGTCCTTTTAATCTCCGAATCCGAAACCACCGTGGTGGACAGCGCCGCCAAAATGGTGGACACCCGTCAAGGACCAGTCGGCCGACGCGGCCGTCGGGGCGTTCAGCACCACGTCCGAGCGCGGGGCGGTGGTGGACTTCACCCTGCCCTGCTATGAGTCGGGCCTGCAAATCCTCGTCAGTGGCGGCGGAAACTCCTCGCTTACCAGTATCTGGCAGATGATCAAAAACCTGTTCATTCTCCAGCTTCCTGACGGCTTTCTTCACCACCACCACGACCGCGAATTCCCTCAAAGGAGAAATTAACGGCCCGGGCGATCTCCCCGGCCCCAACGTCGACACCCTCGCCGGCAGCACCTCCGAAAAATGGCCGGTGGCCAAAGGCATCGATACCGTCCCCGCTCCGGAGCTCGCCGCCACCATCCGGGCCATGAAACTGGGCAGGGCCAAAGCAGTGATCTATGATTCGTCCATACTCAGCTACTATCTGAATCAAAGCGGCAACACCAGCCTGCAACTGGGGCCCCGTCTCCGGCGCACTGGGAGTCCCATCAGCTGTGGTAAAATCCGGGCGTTCACAGCCAGCGGGGATCCTTCATGATGCGCAGGGATTCCTCCATCGACAGCCCTCGTGCCGCCTCGGCCGCCATGGTTTTGCGGTGGCGCTGCCAAATGATTTGGCCGGGCCCGGAAAGGGGGTGCGCATGGTGTGCTAACTTTTGACCTGATGGAATGGTGTGGAATCCCTCCGGGCGGAAGATACTCATTTCCGGAGGCAGCAGATCCGCCTGAGTGGGAATGGAAGGGCCGTTCTCCTGGTAAAATTGAACAATCCTCCCGTCTCGACCTGCTTTACGAAGTTATCCGTGAAGCTCACGCCCCGGGCTGCGGCATGTTTTTCCAGCCAGGCCACGAAGCGTTCGTGTTCCAGATGATAGGCGACGTTGTCGAGGAGGTCCGGCGATTCGTTGGCCAGCGGCAGGCAAGCCCGGCCCCGGCGCATCAGCGCGGTGCTGGCATCAAGGTCCGAAAAGTCCTGCAAACAAGCCATGCCTGCCGGGCGGGGCATGCCTTGTAAAAAGGCACTGACCGGACTGCTGAAGGGGTAGAAAAATTCGTCCCGCAGTCCCCAAAGGAAGCCGACTCCCAGCTTGGAGGACGGCTGCACCTCACGATGAAAATCCGCGGGATTCAATTTCAGATGTCCATGGAGCTGATTCGGCAGCTCCACAATGCTGCCTTCCCCCACCCCGATGATGCCGGGGGCACGGCGGCAGTCCAGGCGGACCTGTATTTGAGGCTGAGCGACGCCTGCAGGCCGGCGCTCCCTCCTCCGGGGATCACAATCCAGCGGATCATGCCCTGCGCCTGAAAAATTCCCCGGATTCGGCCAAGCAATAAAGGTATCCCGCCGGTCAGGGGGATGGGGTGGCTAGTGGTTCCATGGAACCGGGAAAGGCCGTGGGCGCCCGCTTCCATCACAGATCAGATGATCTTGGTTCAAAAAAATCTGGTAAAGCCCCGCCTGGAAACTATGCTGGCCGTGCCCGAACCACCCTCGCCACTCCTGCCATGCTTACCAATCGCCGCACCTTCCTCCGCAACGCCACCCTGGCCACCACCGCGCTCTCTGCCTCCCGGGTGATGGGCGCCAATGAAAAGATCCGCGTCGCTTCCATCGGCCTCGGCGGGCAGGGGCAGGGCAATGCCGGGCGCATGGCGGCGGTGCCGGGGGTCGAGATTGCGATGCTGTGCGATCCTGACACCAACGCGCTGGATGCCGCCAAGGGGAAACACCCGGGGGCCACCACCGTGCAGGACCTGCGCAAAGTCATAGAGGCGAAAGATATTGATGCTGTGGTGGTCTCGACCGGCAACCACTGGCACGTGCTGGCCGCGCTGTGGGCGTGTCAGGCCGGGAAGGATGTCTACGTCGAAAAACCCATCTCCCATAACATCTGGGAAGGCCGGAAGCTGGTGGAGGCCGCCCGGAAATATAACCGCATCGTCCAAGGGGGCACCCAGCAACGCAGTTGTCCGGTGCAGGATGAGATCAAGGCCTTCCTCGACAGCGGCAAGCTGGGGAAAATCAAGTGGGTGCGCTGCAACCACTACAGCATCCGTCAATCCATCGGCAAACGGGCGGCGCCCCTCGCGCCGCCCACCACCTGCGACTACAACCTCTGGCTGGGCCCCGCGCAGGACATTCCGATCCTGCGGGAGAAATTCCACTACGACTGGCACTGGAACTGGAACACTGGAAACGGGGAGCTCGGCAACTGGGGTCCGCACATTCTCGACGATCTGCGCAATGTCGTGTTCCGTGACAAAATCCCGCTGCCGAAACGCGTCATGGCCGGCGGCGGTCGCCTTGGCCTCGGTGATGCGGGTGAAACCCCCAACACGCACTTTGTTTATTTCGACACCGGCGAAGTGCCGGTTATCATGGATGTCCACAATTTGCCTCGCGGCAAGGAGGTGAAGGCCAATGACTTTTACCGCCGCCGCCGCACCAACGCCTTTCTCGTCATTGAATGTGAAAACGGTTATTATGCCGGAGGACGCGGCGGCGGAAAGGCCTACGACCTGAATGGCAAGGAAGTCGCCAAATTCAGTGGCGACGGCGGCCGCAGCCACGCCGCGAACTTCATCAACGCGATGCGCAGCCGCAAAACCAGTGACCTGAAGGCGGAGATCGAACAAATCCACTACTCCAGCGCCTGGTGCCATCTTGGTAACATTTCCTACCGTCTCGGCCAAAACAGCGACATCGACCAGGCCCGGTCACGGATGAAGGATCTGGAGCAATGGCAGGAAGTGTGCGGCGATTTCAGTGCCCACATGGAAGCCAACCAGATCGCCCTCCAGCCTGGTGATTTCCGCCTCGGTCCCCTGCTGGAGATTGATGCTGCCAAAGAAACCTTCGTGGGCGAAACCGCCACCCCGGAAGCATTGGCCCTGCTGCGCCGCGAATACCGCAAGGGGTTCGAGGTCCCGGACACGGTGTGACGTTCCCAGGGTGGCTTGGAAAATGAGGATGCACCCGTGGCTGCCTGAATTACCTAATGTGCTGGTATGCCGTCAGCGGATCCAGCGCAGCTTGGCCGCGCACAGATAATAAAAGACCGGCAGGACAAAAAGAGTCAGGGCGGTGGCGGCGAGCAGCCCGAAAATGTGCACGGCAGCCAGCGGACGCCAGAGTTCACCCCCGGACAGCGCCAGCGGCACGAGGCCGCTGGCGGTGGCGAGGACGGTGACGAGCACCGGACGCATGCGGACCAGTCCGGCGTGGAGGAGCGCGGCTTTCAGTTCCATGCCCGAAGCCCGCGCTTCCCCGATGAAATCCGACAACACGATAATGTGGCTGACAATCACCCCCGCGAGACTGACAATCGCTAGCATGGCCATGAACCCGAGCGGGGCATGGAAAAGCGCCACGGCAATGGCGCCAATCAGGCCCAGCGGAACGGTCAGCATGACCACGAGGGATTTGGCCGGGGAATGGAACTGGAGCACCATCGCCAGCATGATCAGGGCGAGCGGGACGAGCATCACCCGGCCCATTTCCCCGCGGCTTTGCGTCATTTCACGGGCCTCTCCCCCATACTCCAGATGATAGCCAGGAGGCAGCCCCATCCGGGTGGGAAAGGGATGGGTCTGCGGCAGTGCCTCAGGCGGTGGCCATGGCCGGTTGAGCATTCTGCGCCACGGGCCGGTGGCGGGCCGGCAGCAGGGTGAAGTCCATGACCTCGACGGTGAGGCCTGGTCCAAAAGCCAAGGCACGTCCCGGCGACGGAGCGGAATCCAGCAGATCCCGCAGGATGAACATGATGCTCGCCGAGGACATGTTGCCGAAGCGCCGCAGCACTTCCCGGGAAGGGGCCATCTGCGGTTCACTCAGCCCGCAGGCATCCTGTACACTATCAAGAATCAGCCGTCCGCCGGGATGAACCGCCCACAGCATGTTTACGCTGCCTGACTCCGGTGCGGAAAGCTCTGCACTGGCCCGGAACCATTGCCGGATGCGGGCGGGCAGGCGGGCATCGAGGGTCATGGCAAAACCTTGGTCTTCGATGTGCCACGCCATCCGGTCGGCATCGGCGAGGCTGAGGTGGCTGGAGCAGGCGTCGATGCGAAACCCCTTGGGTCGTGAGGTGATGAGGGAGGCCGCACAGCCATCGGCAAAAAGCAGGAAGGAAACCAGCCGGTCCATCCGCGGGGTCTGCTGCAGGTGGAGGGTGCAGAGTTCGAGGTTCACCATCAGCACCACGGCGCCAGGGTCGGCTTCGACAATCTGCCGCGCATTGCGCAGCCCGACGAGTCCGGCCTGACAACCCATGAAGCCGATCAGGGTGCGCTGGACGGTCGGTGCCAGGCCGCAGTGGCGGATAATATCGACATCGAGGCCAGGGGCGTAGAAACCGGTGCAACTGGTGAGGATCAGGTGCGTGACTCCAACGAGGGAACCGGCGTCGCGCTGCAGAGCGGCAAGGGCGTCAAAGGCGAGGCGGGGGGCTTCGTCCTGATAGCGTTTCATGCGCTCACCGGTCGTGGGGAAGCCTCCGGATTGATAGAATCCGGGCTCGCCGCCCTTGCCAAAAGGCTCGGATAGCACCGTGTGGCGTTGGTCGATGCGCGCGCCGACGGCGATTTGACGGAGTTTTTCCACGACCTCCGGGGGGCCGGCCCAGTGTGGCAGCGAATCGATGAACGCCTGTTGGCGCTCGTAGGGAGGTACGGCGCAGGCGATATAATTGAGGTGTGCAGGCATGGGGGGAGTTATGGGGAAAAAGCGTGACGGGCCATCAGTGCCAGGCCATGGGCGGGTGAGTAGCTGTTTCCGATCACGCCGATAAAAGCATCGGCCACTGGTTGCCGGCGCGAAAGCAGCCAGTGGGTGGAGTTGGCCAGCCAAGGACGCCGGATGATGTGTTGGAAGGCTTCGCAGAGCAACGCTTTGGCGTGCTGCCGCCGGGCGCGCAGGCGGGCATAACGATCAAGGGCCGCCGGCAGATCCCGCCAGCCAGCCGGGACGGTGCGGGTCAATTCCTCCGCAGTCCACAGGGCGGCGTAGATGCCTTCACCGGTGAGTGGGTCGATGTAACCCGAGGCGTCGCCGACGAGGGCGGCATCGTGGGTGGCGGCGCGGCGGACCCGTGCGTTGGTGGGAAAGGTGGCCCCCGGGCGCGCCGTGGCGGCCAAGGGTTCGAGGAGGGCATGCAAGTGCGGGCTGCTGGCATATATGCGGATTCCGCTGGTGATATAAACGGCATGCGGCGAGTGGACGCGTTCTTCGATGAACCCGAGGGATTCCCCGACGGTGGCGGGTGTTTCACCCGGCCCGCCGAGGAGAAAAACCCACCGCGCCTTGATGTCATGTTTCGCCAGCAGGTCCGCGGCGGGGTGCCGTGCTCCGCGCCGGTAGTTTTTTTGGTAGCTCGCCAGCATGGTGTCCGACGCGCTCTCCGCAGTCAGGATAACACTGCGGAACCCCACTTCGCGGAGCGCGGCCAGGACGCCGAGGGCGTGGCGTGGCGGGAGATTGAAGGTTCTGTCCACAAATTCAAAGACACGCACCCCGCGTGCCATTGCTCCTTCCACTTCGTCGGCAATGGCCTGTGGGTCAAGGAAGCGGTAGCGGGTGCCTTCGATCTGGCCATAGGTGCAGCAGGTGCACTTGAGCGGACAACCGCGCTTGGTCTGGAGAGGATAACCAGCATCGCCCCGGAGATACGGCCGGAGGTTGGTCACCCATTCGTAAAGCCGTGGCGCTGGCAGGGCGCCGGTGTTGAGCACCCGGTAGGGCGCGCGCGATTCCTCATCGGCCCCGATGATCGCGGGCAGGAGTTCAACGGCTTCGAGTCGGGCAATGGCATGGGGCAGACTTTCTTCGCCTTCGCCGAGCACCATGTGATCAGGCTGCACCGTCCGCAATACCAATTGCGGGTCGACCGTGGCTGCGGGTCCTCCCAGGATGACGCGGATTCCCGGCCGGGCCCGCCGCGCTTCCTCGACCAGGGCGGCCGGTTGCCGCAGGTAACTCTCAAAGCCGTGGAAACCACTGTTGTCGAGATTGCGGATGCCGACGGCGAGGGCGTTCGGCCGGCCACTCGGAAAGGACGCGGCGGAACGCGCGATGCTGCGCTGCGGTCTCCGGCAGATCGATAAAGCGCACGTCGTGTCCTGCGGCCTTGGTGGCCCTGGCCACAAAAGCTAAGCCCCGCGGCGGGACCCGGTATGGGCGCATGGTCCCGTTGGCGTTGAGAAATAACACCTGCCGGGAGGCGAGGCGAGGGGCAGAGTGGTCAGCGGAGAGAATCACGGGAGCAGGTCAAGTAACTGGGGTCAGGATGTCGAGACCGGATTCATGCAGGCTGACTGGTATTCCAACGGGGGGCGGCCTGTTTTGCACCAGCGCCAGGCAACCCCGGTGAAAAGGGCTTGCACCGTGCCGTTGGATTGACAAAAGGCATCCCAAATCAAGGGGATTCGATTTGACTTCGTTTACCCTAATCCGGTCGGATCTTCCAATGGCGGTTCTGTCCTCCTGCATGGTATCCCGCCTTGGCTGGATCTTTCTGACCTGCTTGGGGTCTCCTTTTCGGGGTCCCGGAGACCACAGCTTTCATTTGACGGAGGGCGCTGAGGAACTTTTTACTTCATTCGATTCGTCAGCGGCTGAACCTGAAGCCGACCACTGCATATTGATAAGCGCTTTCGGACGAAGCGTTGCCCGGGGGGGAATCGAACAGCGTAATGCCGGCTTCGTCCAGGCCGGCGGGGAGTGTCACTCCGGGCAGGAGCACTTCTGCGACGGGTTGGGGGCCAGCGTCCGGCATCAGGTTGCGCAGGTCGGCCCGGAATTCCTGGTGGGCAGCCCTGAAGTCAAGGCCCAGACGATAAAGCTGCCCGGTTTTCATCCCTTCGGGAAAGGACAGCGGAAGGGTATGCTTGGCATCCCCCGAGTGTATCACCATACTGATTCTGGCAGGACCTTCGATCTGCAAGGTCACTGAATGATCCTTCAGCGCATCTCCACTGCTGAACAATCCCATCACCATTGGATTGCCTCCGCTGGTGCCAAAAGTGTCGATCCGGAAATCGACGGATGCTTTAAAATCCCGCCCGGAAAAACCGGGGCTCAGCGGCCTGACGAATCGCTGGCGCTGGCCATGGAACTGGGTGGGGTTGATTCCGGTTACTTTGAGTTCCCGGGCACTGCGGTCCCAATGGTAGGGGAGCGTCGCAAGACTCATGACTGCGGCCTCGTGATCAGGTGCTGCTTTCCGGCCAATCGCAAGCATATCAAAATCGAAGTACCAGCCGCGCGCCATCGGATCGGTGGCGAAATCCTCCGAAAAACTGGCAACGGCTTCCTCCTTGGTGTTGAAGGTCTGGTTATTGAGGGACGCCAGAAATGGATTCATGGCGCGCAAATCCGGTTGGCCATATTTGGTATGTTCCGACCAGATCCACACATACTCGTCGGCATAGGCGAGCGCGAGCGGGAGGTTGGACCAAAGTGACGCCTTGCTGCCGATGGGCCAACCCTCCGGTACGTTCCAGGGGTGATCCTCCACCCAGGCCGCCATCCCCACCTGCACCGAGGTGTCATACTTCGCGGGGTTGTTACTGAGGGAACGCCATCCCCGGATCTCCGCCCGTGCCGAATCATAACGATTGCGGTCACCCGGAAATCCATTTTCCGTCGCGTAGGTGTGGGTCGTTCCTTTCGCCTGGCCGAAATAGAAGGTATTCTCGTGACCATGGATGATTTGTCCCGGCGCGGTGATCCCTTCGAGCACTCCATCCAGAAATGGAATCACTCCCGTGAGGGGACCGTAGCTATTCGAGTCCGGGGACCACGCGAAGGTGGTCATGATCTTCACTTCAGGAAACTCTGCCTGGACCGCTTTGATCCACTCCGCGCCCCGCCGCCGGAGGACCTCCGGGGTGTCCTTGCCCAACGGGAAGGGTAGTTCCTGGGGCCTGGCGGGATCGAACTCGGGCGTGCCCGATCCGGTCCGCCAGCGGTAGAACCCATACTGTTCGGTATCGAGCCAGAATCCTTTGAGGTTTCCGTCGCGGCAAATACGGGCGGCGAGGCGGGCGTTGTGCTCGATGAAGGCCCAATCCGTATCATCCGCCAAGTCAGGCGTCTTCAGACCACGGGCGCCATCCACCATCCCGAAGATCAGGAAATTATCGGTAAGACTGCCGCGCTCCATCGTCTTCAGATCGGCGATGGTTTGGGCTACCGCTTCGTCCGGAATGAGGATCTTGTTCCACAACAGCTCATTCAAAAAAGCCGGCAGCCAGGGCATCCCCATTTTAGTCAGGCCGAGATTCTTCACCCATTCCGGCGATAACAGCGCAGGCAGGACGATGCCGTCGAACGGATAGGATCCGGCAAAGTCAGGATGCTGAGCCAGAAAACGCGGGGTGATCGCCGTGTCTCCGCCGTGGGTCGTGTAGAGTCCGCCCCCGATGATTTTTTTGTCGCGCAATTCCCGCGGCGCCGCCCATGCTTCGGCCGGGGGTTCCGCAAAGGACTCAATGCGGAGCCAGGCCAGGGAAACCGTTCCGTCCTCCGTGCTGGGATCGAGCCGGAAAGATGTTTCCGTCCCCGGTGAGGGAATCAAAATACGGTATTCATGCCATGCCCCATCGTTCTTCACTCTGAAGTTCCAGCTCCTGGATTCGGAAAACCCGGGACCGGCATACAGTTGACCAGTGGCATTCCCCGTCGAGCGCATGCGCAGGGTCACGGCGAGGAACTGCCCGGGGGGACAGTCCACCGCCGGGCTGGTGAGGAACGGATCGGGGGATTTGACGGCGATGGTCACGCCATCCACCGAATGTTGGGGTGTGCTAACCAGAGGATTCCCCTTCCAGTCCTGCATGTCCCCCGCAAAATCCCAGGACGCCAGCATTCCAGCCCTGGCAGCGATGGTGGCAACACCATACCATAGTGCCGCAGTCAGCCATGGGGCTTTAATCTGTCTGCAGGAGCTTTTCTTCATAGGATTTAGCATACCTTCCCTGACCACCTTGCCCAGAGTTCATTTGGCACTTGGGGGCGGGTTTTCCGGTGGGGTGCTCCGGATCCGGTGGCCGAGGGCGCCCGGTGTCTCCCAAGATGGGGATGCGACCGCCCCCGGGATCCATTTCATGGGATTTCCGGGCAGCCCTGGGGATCTGGTCCCAGCCTTCGCCGGGCAGGCTGGCTACGGCTTTGGTGCCGTCTTTTTTTCCTGCCGTCTGCCCATTTCACAATCGTGCGGTGGCTTTGCGGTCGGCAGATCATGAAGGCATGAAATCCGTTTGCACCCTTTTCGGCTCCCTGGCTTCCATGATCGTCGCGGCTGCGCTGCCGGATGGACCGCATGCGGAAGTCGCTGCGTCCAGCGGGCAGGTGATGGCTGAGTTGTTCTATCGCCAGGTGCCGATGACAGTGGCGAATTATGTTGGATTGGCCGAGGGAGTATTGGGTCCGGTTGCCGAGGGGGATGCAGAGGGTTTTGTGGGGATTGAGGTGGCAGACATCGGCTCCGATGAGTCCACCGCGAGGGGGTGAATATTGGCGGCCGTGGGCCAGCTTAGGGGGAGCATGACGGAGGTGGTGTTCAGATTCATGGTGCAGGAGCCGGGAGCGATCATGCTGCCGCAAAGAGTCAGGTCCCTGGCGGCGAGGCGGTGGATGCAGCGGAGGAGCTCGTGCCCGGGGTGGTATTGGTGGAAGAAATTGCTAATTGCCATGCAAACTACGAATGATCCAATCACCGGTCGCAGACTCCCATTCGGGAGGGCGGGAGGCAGACAATCCCATGCCTGCCGCCAAGCCATTGAGGGGGTGAAACTGGGATGGAAAAAGTTAAGGTTATGGGGGGGGGGCGGGACGCCTCATAGCCGCAAAAATCGCTGGGTAGCCCCTCTCCTTGGTCCGGGAACTTGTCCGAAGTCCGGGCTTGGAATGCCACCCCGGCATGATCCGCGCCGCATGGCCCTGGAAATCGGCCATCCATTCAAAAGTGGGCTTCAGCCCGAAACGGAAGTGAATTTTCACAATTAAAGCAAAGCCAGGGTTTTTCCGGAAATCCGGGAATACTGGAAGCGTGTTTCTTTTGAGGACTCCGTAACAGGTTGGATTGCAATTGGTAATATATGCATAGGGGAATGCGCAATTTACCAGCCGCGCTCCTGGCCTCCGGAGGGGGGAATCAATGAATCCTCATCTTGATCCCGGAATCAGCCCGCCGCAGACTTTGCGGGCGAGGTGCGGGGGAAGGTTGCGGCATCGCCAGGGACGTCCCGGTCCCCTGCCGTGGCTCCGTGATTTTCCCCAGCTCCTATTCCCTGAAAACCGCGATGAAATTAAACAAATGGTCACAAAGAGCACCGCTTTCGAGGTAACGTCCATTATCTTGGGGATGAGGCCATCCAGGGCATCTTTTTCCTGGGAAGGGCCTTCCTCTGTGTCCTTGGTGCCGTTGCCTGCGCTCCCCGCGGGATCTGTTCAAATTTCCACTTTCCCATTCAGGATTATTACCGGCCGAGGGAGTGCGGGGCAGTCCGTGAAGGACGGGTCAGCTGCCTGGACTTCGTTCCTTGGCCCCACGATTTCCTGAGTTCCCACGAGCCGCCTCTTTTTTCCAATTAATTGGCGCCATGAATCCTGCCCTAATCCAGTCGAGCTTCGAGGAGCAGAACCCGGGGTCCGGGATCACGTCCGAATTCTTCGGAACCCCGGGCCCGTCCCTGGCTGCGCCAGAGGACTATCCACCGGCTCTGCCGCCGGTGCCTGGGGATGCCGGCAAGGCTCAAGCAGGGAAGGGGGAAACGCCCCCTGAGGAGACTGAATTCTGCCGGGAGCAGTTACCCCTGGAGGGTGAGCCTGCGGTAGCCGGATGCCGCCGCTATCAAACCTATGGGGAATTCAACCGGGGGGCCATGGGGGTGATCTACAAGGGATTTGATACCCATCTTGGTCGTGAAGTGGCGCTCAAGTTTCTGCACTCGGAACACAAACATAATCCTGCCCTCCGCGCCCAGTTCATTCGTGAGGCGCGGATCACCGCCCGCCTGCAGCACCCGGGGGTGGTGCCCGTTTATGAGCTCCATCAAAGCTCCGGAAACGAGTTGTTCTTTACGATGAAGTTTGTGGATGGGAGGAATTTGAAGGAATTGCTGGCTGCGCGTTCCTATCATTTCCATGATCTGCCGCGCTTTTTGAACGTATTCGAGAAGGTCTGCCAGACCATGGCGTATGCGCATGCCTCCGGCGTGATCCACCGCGATCTCAAACCGGCCAATGTCATGGTGGGCAGGTTTGGCGTGGTCAGGGTAATGGATTGGGGGTTGGCCAAAGTCATGGAGGATGAACCCTCCGCACCATCGTCACCGGAGACCGGTCAGAGCGGGGGGCGGTGCCTGCTGCAGCCGACGAAGGCGGATCTCACTGGCACCGGAGAGGCTGAATCGATCGGGAGTCTGGGAAGGGTGATGGGAACGCTGGCCTACATGTCGCCCGAGCAGGCCAGAGGCGAGATTGAGCACCTCGACAAGCGGGCGGATGTCTTTGGGTTGGGAGCCATGTTATGTGAAATCCTGACGGGCGGGCCGCCCTATGCCTGCAAGGACGCCGAAGAACTTTACCACAAAGCAGCCGGGGCGGATCTTGAGGACGCCCTTTCGCGGCTGGACAGTTGCCTGGCGGATCCTCAATTGGTCAGGCTGGCGAAGCATTGTCTCCGCGCCGATCCTGAGGAGTGTCCGGAGGAAGCCGGGGCCGTGGCTAAAGCAGTGACCGCTCAGATTGAATCCGATTTGAAGCGGTCGGCCCTTGATTTGTCCCGCTTCTTCGAGCTTTCGCCGGACATGTTCTGTCTCGCCAGCCTGGACGGCTACTTCCAGCGGGTGAACGAAAACTTCACCCGGGTTCTCGGTTTTTCCAAAGCTGAGCTGGTGGCCCGCCCCTTCCTTGATTTTGTCCATCCGGAAGACCTCCCCCAGACGCTCGCCCAGATTGAAAAGCTCGCTCAAGGACTTCCCGTGGTCCGTTTCCGGAACCGTTATCGTGATGTGGGAGGGCGTTATCGCTGGTTTGAATGGACCGCCAAATCCATTCCGGAAGAAAATGTTATTTTCACAAGCATCCCATAGGCTATGTTATAGCCCCTGATTTCCCCGGTGGGAAGGGGTGAATGGGCCGGGGGCCAAGTTGGGATTTGGGGGGTTGAGCGTGTGGTGTGATGGCGGTGCTGTCCCATGGGATTATGTCAAAGA
>CAIZWU010000369.1 GCA_903936775.1 uncultured bacterium
AAGGTTGATTGAAGCCGCCGCCCCGGAGAGGGACGGCGGCAGAAGGGGTTCTTTAGGGGAAGAACCGCTGTACCGGCTGGGGCGACTGTGTGGCCACGGCCCGTGGGTCGAACTGGAACATCATGTCCATGTCCTCATGCTCCACGTTGTGGCAGTGGAAGACGAACGGGCCGAGGAAGGTCCGGAACTTCATGCGGATTACGATCTGCGAGTTGGGTCCGAGGATGCACGAGTCCGACTTGAATTTGTCATGATAGGGAATCGGCTTGCGGGTGCGGCGGTCGGCCACCTGCTGGTGGGATTCCAGATGGATGTGGATGGGGTGCCACCAGCCGCCGCTGCCATTTTGCAGCGTCCATTCTTCGGCAGTATTCACGGTGGGGGTGGCGTTGGAAGTGCGCTCGTCGTAGAACAGGCTATTGATCGCCCAGGCGCCTTGTTTGCGCTCAAACTTGAAGTGACGGCGGGCGACGATTTCGCCGGCCTCGATGGGCACATTGGGCCGCAGCATGGTGTTGGTGTTCACGGTAGCGTCCGCATAACGGAGATCCCGCTCCTGGACCACAAACTTGAGGATGCGGTGACGGAATGCCGGGGTGCCGCTGACGACCTCGCTGTTTTCGGCCTCGAGGCTGCTGCCGGCCCCGCGTGGGTCCTGTTGGTCGATAATGTTCTCAAAGTAGATTTCATCACCAGCCTTGTATTTAGTGAAATCAATCACGATGTCGGCCCGCGTGGCGGGAGCGCCGAGGAACGCCTGGATTTCCTGCGGTTTGGGGAACAGCCAGGCGTCTTTGCCGAGCCGGAGGAAGGTGGAGTTGTCGCTCAGACGGAGGCGCCAGATGCGGGAGTTGCCGCAAAGGAGGACGCGGAAGCGGTATTTGCGGCGCTCGACTTTGAGGAACGGGTAGGCCTTGCCGTTGCAGAGGACGACGTTGCCGAGGTAGCCGTCGTGGTTATTGCCGTCGTAGCAGACGTTGCCAGAGGGATCGAACAGCCGGTCGAGGAACATCAGGGGGATGTCGTAGGGGTTGTCGTATCTGGGTCCGACGTCCGACACCCCGGGAATCCCTGGCAAAACTCCGGTGGTGATGAGGTTCTTTTCCAGATCGTCCAGGCCGATGCACATGCCGGCCATGCCGCGGGCGACATGCTGGGCGGTGAGGTGGACGGCATGGTCATGATACCACATGGTGCTGGGGGACTCGGAGGTGTCGAAGGCTCCCGTGTTGCCGCCATGGATCCGTGGCAGGACGTTGGGATAGTAGTAGTCGCGGGCCTGATCGGGCAGCACGAGAAAGTTGGGGTGACCGTCCGAATGGGCAGGCCAGTGCCCGCCATGCATGTGAACGGACATTTCCTCTGGCAGATCGTTGCCCATCCGCACCAGGGCTGGCGTGCCAGTAGTAAAGCGCAGGGTCGGGCCGGGGGAGCTTGCGGGCTTCCAGCTGCCGTCAGGGCGGCGGGCGGCGTAACCCCAGAAATCGGTGGAGAGTCCCATGGTGCTCGGGAGCAGTTGGCCTCTGCCCGGACGATGGCTCATCTGATAATACTCGGTGCGGGGGGCATTCCAGTCCTCCGGGGTGTTATACCACTCCGGGGCCACCCCGTGATGGACGTCGCCGACTTCTGATCCGTAGAGGGTCGGAACGGTGCCCTGGGACATCGGCACCATCGTTTCAGCGATGGGCAGGGGGTCGACCCACCGTGGAACGGCGAGGTTTTGGATGACGTCCGGGCAGTTGGTCGGGGCGAACAGGGGATCGTCGCCAGTGGGAGCACCGGTGGGGGCGGCGACGGCGCCTCTACGGGGGGCGGCGATGATGGTGGTGGTAAACGCGGCGGCTGCGGTGGCCGCACCTGCTTTGATAACTTGACGACGGGTGGGAGAGGCAAAGCTGCCGTTTGGTTTTTTTGGAAGGGACATATCAGAAAGGAATTCGCTTATCGCGGATGGGGTGATGGGCGGGACCGGGGAGAGGGTCAGAAGAGGAGATTAGCAGCCAGAAAGGAGAGGCCGGCGGGCACGCTGCTGATAGCAGCAATAGGTTTCATGTTTTCGAGGGGGGAGGTGGAGTGGCTCATTGCTGCGGTAGCGCTGTATGGTAAATAGTATTTCAATTCATACACACTGCAATTCATTTTTTACGAAAATTATCAAAAGTGGATTCAAAATTGAGAAAAAGATTCGAAATCAAAGGAAATGCGGGTTTCTCCCCGTAAATTCCGGGTTGATTCTTGGATTTGAGTGGTCCGGCTGGTGGTTTTTTGCATTTTTGAACTGCTTGGGCGGATTCTTGGTGCGGCTCGGTGGAGGAAATTAGGGTCCAGAAAATAGATGCCGCTCGTCTTTTTCATGGCGGTAGTTGTTCTGTATGGGAAATACGAAGCACGAACCTTAAAACGAATACGGGCTATAAAAAGATGCTCTCAGGTTCTTAAAAATTTACCAAAAATGGATTCAGGATCGAGAAAATGGGTCCTAAATCGAGTCTGGTCGCGGCTTTGTGTTGTTGGCCTTGTTGATTCCTGAGATTGAGGGGCGGACCTGATTGATTTTCCCTATTTTGAGCTAGCTGTGGGCGCTCGGTGCGGCTCAGTGGGCGGGATTGGCGTCCTGAATGTAGATGCTGGCGGTGGTTTGGTTGATGGCGTTGATGGCGCTGCGTGGAAATTACGAGCACGAATCATAAAGCGGGCACGAGTCATAAAAAGATGCTTTTGGATTCTCGAAATTTATCGAAAATGGATTCAAATTTGAGAATATAAGTCCAAATTCAAACCTGGCTCGGGATTGGTATTATTGGCGCCTGATGGATTCCTGTATTTGAGTGGCAACCTTGATGGGGTTTTGCGCGCTTAAGCTGGCGGAGATGCGGAACATCTCCGGATCCTTGGCCGCTGGTAGGGAATCGGAATCCAGCGGTCCGGGCGGGGTCGCCGGGGATGCTGGTTGTCCACCTGCTGCGCCGCGGGGAGCGGGCTGGCTTCAGGTGGAGGTTGCGCTCAGTGCGGCCGCCCGGGCAGGCAGGCGGGGCAGGGCCCCGGTGCGGCCCAGCCCCTCCAAGGCCGGGAGGAGAGCGGTCCCGTCGGCTCTGAATCTGAAAGGAATGGGCTGGTCGCGGATGACGTCATTGGCAGGACCGGGAACGGGGACAGAGGGGGGGGGGGGGCTGATGCCGGCCGCGGCTTTCTGGTTCTGCTGGCATCCATTTTCCGTTCGCTGGATGAAAGTTCCTTTCCCGCCCTCAAGCAGGTTGCCGCTGGACCCGTATGAAAAAGTTCGCCGCCAAACTCATCGGTGGATGAGCCTGGCGGCGGGGAGAGTCAGGAGGAAGGGCTGACTACTCGAGGAAGTTCGGAAAAGCCCTGCCGCCATTGCGCCCGGTGGCGGGGAGTTCGAGGAGGAGATCCACCGCTTTGCCGGTGCCGTCATTGGCGATGCTCTTGGTGTCACCTTGTTGACCGTTGGGGATGACCAGTTGCGGGTGGTCGAACGGAGCGCGGCGGTAACGGACCCGCTCATCGGTGAGGGACTTCAGGAAGGCGACGAGATCGTCCTTCTCCCTATCACTGAGGCCGAGGGGGGTGATGTCGGGACTGAGATCGTTGATGTTCTGATCGCCAAAGTCGCCGCCGCGATTGTAGAAGTCCACTACCTCACGCAGGGTGCGGGTGCCGCCATTGTGGAAGTAGGGGGCGGTAAGCTCCACATTGCGGAGGGTGGGCACCTTGAATCCACCGTCTCCGACCGTGCGATCACCGAACTCGACGGAGGTGTTGGGGAAGGTGCCGGCGATGTTTTTGTAGGTGGACGACCCTCTTTGGCTGGCGATGCGGGAGAGGGAGAGGGGCATGCCGAAGGGGTCCTTGCCGCCTACGCCGATGTCATCCGAGGTGGGGCGGACGCCGATGTTGTAGAAGCCTTCATCGTAGACGGCCTCCTGGCTATCACCCATGAGCATGAGGGAGAGCCGCTCGCTGGTCGTTTTGTGGACGCTGGCGTTGGTGAACTCGGCGCCGCCATGGCAGTTAACGCAACGGCCTTTGTCGAGGAAGATCTCCAGTCCCCGCTTTTGCTGCCCGGTGAGGGCCGAGCTTTGGCCTTCGGCAAACTTGTCGTAGGGCGACTGATCGGAGACCAGGGTGGCTTCATACAGTTGCACGGCGAGTCCGAAAAAGAGGGAGAAGTTGGCCTCCATCTGGGTGTAGCTTGAGGTGGAATTGGTGATGGGGCTCACGGAGGGAGTGAGGTCCATCGTTTTGTAAGACTGGTCGGTCCCGGCGGTGCTCGAGTTGATCCGGCCCGTGCTGGACCACCAGGAGGACTGGAAGGAGGCTCTCACCATGTCGGCATAAGTCGCGGAGTTCAAACCTTTCCCGGTGGCTGCGATCCGGGAACCAAGAATGCTGTCTTGACGGTTGACCCATTGGAGCGCCAGGGGCTTGGCGTTCAGCAGGCGGCGGCCCAGTTCCGGGAAGGTCTTGCCACCAGCAGACATCTCGAACGCGCTAAGGGGAGGACCAACCGCCTGTGAAGCGAGGCTGGCGTTGTCAATGGTGACAGCAACCTCGAACACGTCCGAGCCGGAGCGCGTCTTCCAGAGTTTAGCGCTGCTATCCCGACGGCCGAAGGGGTTGACGCCGTTGAAGGTATCCATGGCCCGGCCATCCCAGAAGTTCCGCTGATTGAAGATGGCATTGATGACGGTAGGGGTGTTTCTTGGTTCGACCCGGCGCACGTTGGTGCGACGTATATTAAAGGAGGTGTCCAAGGCGCGGGCGCGGATCTCCTGATTGTTGGCGTCCAGGCCAAGATAGTCCTCGGGGAAGACGCCCTGGGAACTGGCCACATCATTCTTGTCCGAGATGACGGTGGAGTGCCGGTTGTTGATGTCGGACAGCTTGTGGAAGGGGAAATCTCCCTTGGTGAGTTGGTGGTTTTGGCCGCCCACTTGGAGGGTGGTATCGGGTATATTCCTCAGGAGGCCGGGGCTCAGCTGGTGCTTGCTGCGGTTGTCTGCTCCCGCATGGAAATGACAGGAGGCGCAAGCGGTGCGGTTGTCGGAGCCGACCTGTGCGTCCCAGAACAGGGCTTTTCCCAGCGCGATGGCTTCTGCTTTGTTTTTCACGAACTGGGAGAGATTGCTCGGTTCGGGGACTTTGCGGGTGCGGAGAGATTCCGGCATTTGGGTCCGCACGGGTTCCTCCACTTGTCCATAGGAAGCAGATACTAATAAATTAACTGCTAGAATGAGGGGGATGAATTTCATGGTTTCTGAAAGGAATTTGCTGTGCGCGGATGGCGTCATCGGCGGGATCGCTTTATGGAAAATATTACCATGGGCCATAAATGCTGCAACTCATTTTCACGGAAATTATCAAAAATGGATTCAAAATTGCGAAAACGGTTCTAAAATCAAAGCATATTCAAGGTTTTTGTCGTTAGTCCCGGATGGATTCCCGGGTTTAAGTGGGGGTTCCGGGTGTTTTCTCACTTTTGAGCCGGCGGGGGCCGGGGTGACTCCGGTCCCTTGGCTTCCAGTTTGGAAACGCAAAAGACCGGGGCAGGCGAAGGTCGCCTGCCCCGGTTGATGTTGTGCGATGGGTCCGTCTGGATCAGGCGGAGGGGTTTCGCGGCCGTTTACGGAACCGTGGTTGCGATGACGAAGCCGCCGCTGTTGGCGCTGGTTCCGCCGACGGAGGTCACCCGGACCACGTAGTTGCCGGGGAGCGATCCGCTCGGATAACTGAAGCGCAGTTGTGCCCTCGCACCGGTCCCGACCAGGGTGGACGGAATGGTGCTGAACGTGGTGGTGACTCCGGCGGCCACCCGCCCGATCTGGACCGTGTTGACGAACTGGAGGTTGGCTCCGGTGATGGTGCGGGTGGTGGTGGTGCCGGCCAGCAGGGTGGTGGTGGTGATGGTCGGTGCCGCGACCAGGGTGATCTGGCCAGCCGCCGTAGCCGGGCTGGTCGCGGTGCCGCCGGTGGTGGTGACTGAGACCCGGGCGAGGCCACTGACCGGAGCGGACGCGGCGGCTACCACCGCGGTGAGCTGGGTGTCACTCAACACGTTGATGCCTGTGGCGAGCGTTCCCGCCCGGTTCGTCGGAGCCGCGGCGACGCGGACGACCGGAACCGAGGTGCGGAACCCGGAGCCATTGACCGTGATGGTGCGGAACCCGAGCGGCGCGGTGGCGGGCAGGCCGACCGCTTTGAGTGCGACGCCGCTAGCCTGGCCGATCACTGACGTGACGGTCGGAGCCCGTAGGACGCTGAAGCCTCCGAACGTGGTCGTGCCGGCCGGGCCGGTGATGGTGATGGGCCCCGCGATGGCTGTCGCCGGGATGGTGAGGCGCACTGCGGTGACGGCTCCAGCCCTGGCGGTTACGTTGGTGAGGCTCGATCCGGGGACGGTGACCGTACCGCCGCCGGCGGTCGGGAACGTCACCGAAGTGATAGCGGACGGGTTGGTCGTCGCGTTGAAGACACCGGCCGCCAGGGTACGGCTGGTGGCAGGCGCGGTGATCGCGCCGAAGCCGAGGCCGGTGCCGGTGAACGTCACCGCGACCCCAGGTTGGGCGCTGGTCGGATTGGAGGCGGTGAACCGGGGCGGTTGCACGACCGTGAAGGCAGCGGAGGTGGCGCTGCCGGTCCGGCTCGTCACCACGATGGTCGAGGAGGCCGGAGCCCCGTTCGGGATGGTGACCGAGAGGGTGCCGTCGGCATTGACCACAAACGTGGCGGCAAGGCCACCCACCGTGACTTTCGTCACACTGGGCAGGTTGCTGCCCTGCAGGATGACCGTCTTGCCGGCCAAGGTAGGAGCGGTCGGCAGGGTGAGGCCGGTGATGACCGGGGGCGGCGGGAGGACGGTGAACGCATCGATACGGGTGTCTCTGCCCGCCAAGGTGACGACGGTGATGTCGTAGACACCGCCCGGAGTGAGCTGCGGGACGACGGCCCTGATGGTCTTGTCGTCCACCACGGTGAAGGTGGCCGTGGTGTTTCCGAAGAGGTCATCGCTGACGTTGTGGAAGTTCTCACCCGTGATGGTCACGGTTTCACCCACCTGAGCGAAGGGCGGAGTCACGCTGGTGATGATGGGCGGGAGGACGCCGGTGCCGACGACGCCGTGGAATTCCAATTCGTTGTCGCCGGTGTGGGCCACGCGGAGGCTGGCGCTGCGGGCGCCCGCGGCCTTCGCCTGGAACTGCACCTGCACGGTGGCTGAGCCGCCGGCCGGAATGTCGATCGGCGTCGCAGTGATGATGACGAAGTCCGCCGGATTGAAGCCGACCATGCTCATGGAAGTGATGGTGGAATCGGCCGCGCCGACGTTGCGGATGGCGATGCTGGCGATCGGCGCCTGTGCCGGGTCTGTCGCAGGGTCGCCGGTGAAGATGCCGGAGAAGCCGAAGTTGGTGACTGAGGCTTTCAGCCTGGTCGGTTCTCCGGGGAATTCCAACACCCCATTCAGGCCCGGGGCGCAGGAGGGGGCGCCGGATCCGGGGAATTCATTCCATTCCGAGTGGGTGGCTTCCAGGAGACCGCCTCCGTCACGGCCGAGCCAGATGGCTACCGGATCCGCGGTGAGCGCGAGGGCGACGTCAGCGGCGCTCAGGCCGGTGAAGACCGCCTTGAAGTATTCGCCCTCCACGGCGCCGGGGACGGAGAGGTTCTGTACCGCGCCATCACTACCCGTGAGTAGCTTGTTCTTGCCGTTGGCGAAGCGCCCCACGGTCTGGATGCGGAAATCGACCGAACCTGCCGCGAGTGCGGTGTGGCTGCGGGCGTCGAGGGCGCGGGCTCTGATCTCGACCGTGTCCGGGCTGGTCTGGATGACGCCCGTCTGGACTTCGAGATCCTGGACGTAAGACTGGTTCTTG
>CAIZWU010000370.1 GCA_903936775.1 uncultured bacterium
GCAACTCTTTGATGCGAAGATAAACTTCGTCTCCCGACATGTCGGGGAGTTGTAGATCGAGAAATACGAGGTCGAACTTCTGCTTTTCAGCATAGGAGATGGCTTCCGCGCCGCTGCCGACCACAATCCGGCTGAATCCAGCCTTTTTCAGAAACTGTTTGAAGATTGATTGAAGGGCCGCGTCGTCATCCACCACCAGCACCGTTGGCTGACCGGATCCTTCGGTCTTGAGCACATCGCGGTCGAGCAGACTGCGTTTGACGCGCCAGCGGCCACCGATTTGGATGGCTGGAAGTTGTCCCCGTTGCACGAGGTAATAGACCGTTGGGAGAGGAATGCGCAGATATTCTGCCGTTTCTTTCACGGTCATCAGTTCGGGTGATTCTTCAGTCATAATTTTACAGGTGATTGGGAGGGGTTTAGCTTCCAAAGAGTTTCAAAAGTAACGCGGATGCAGTGGAGTTTCTGGGGGGGGCTGTTATTACTGGATTAGCGTCCTATTCGAGGTGAAAGATGTTAGTCTGCGGCTGCGGCGGATCTGTGGTTTGCAGAGGTTTTCGAAGGCGATTCAGGGCGCCGCTTTCACCAAGGCCTCCAGGACTTGGGATTGGGAGAGCAGGCTGTCCGAGATGAGAAAGGGCGGCTTGGACGCATCTGCCGGATACATGATGTAAGTGGGAAAGGTGGAAATCCCCCATGGTTTCAAACTTTCGCGGATGGCGTCGTCCTCCGGGGTGCCGTCGGCGAGGTATTTGGCGCGAAGGGCGGTCACGTTCAACTCCTTGAATTTTGCGATGACTTTGTCGGAACCGGGCAGTTTGAAAACGTTGCGTTCGTTGATGTCGCAGGTCGGGCACCCCAGGGTGGTGTAGTTTACGAAAACGGCATGGCCTTTGGCCCGTTCCGCAGCGAGGGTTTCCGGGGACCAGCGGGTCCAAGCCAGACCGCCGGTCATGTAGACCGCGCCCGGAACAGAGGAGGATTGTTTTTGACGGCTGGCATCCAGGGCGAGAACGGTGCCCCCGCCAGCGACAAGCAATGCCGCGAGACCGCCGAAGAGGCGGCTGCGGCCGGGCCGGGAGGGGGTGCACCAATGGCCATAGATCCAAGCGGCAATGGCGATGCAGAGGAGTGACCACAGCAGGAGGGAAGATCCATCAGTCCCGGTTTTTTCTCCAAAGGTGTTATGGAAATAGATGGCCGCCGCAAACATGGGGAAGGCGAGGGCTTTCTTGAACGTCTCCATCCACGCTCCGGGACGGGGCAGCTTTTTCAGTAAACGTGGTGAGCTGGAAAGCACCACATAGGGCACCGCGATCCCCAAGCCGAAGCCGGTGAAGAGGATGAATTGTTGGAGCGCTGGCTGTTGCAGGGCGTATCCCATGGCCACCGCCATGAAGGGACCACTGCATGGGGTCGAAATCAGCATGGTGAGGGCGCCCGACCAGAAACTGCCTCCATAACCTTTTTGATCCTGAAGGTCACCTCCCACGTTGCCCAGGCTGGTGCCAATTTCAAACAGGCCCGCCAAATTCAGGCCCAGCAGAAAAAGCACGATGACAACCACGGCCATCGCTCCGCTGTAGCGGGTGAGGTCGCCCCAGGCGAATTCAAGGCCAAAGGCAGACTTGGCCACGAACATGCCGCCCGCCACCAGCCAGACAAAAATCAACAGTCCGAGGGTGTAGGCGAGGCTGTGCTTGCGGGTTTCTTTCGGATCCTTGCCGGCCTGCTGGGCAAAACCGAGCACCTTGAGAGCCAGCACGGGGAAGACACAGGGCATCAAATTCAGAATCATGCCGGCCAGAAACAGGCTGGCCAGAGCGACCAGAAAACTAATCCGGGGCGGTTGGGCCCCGTTGACGGCCGGGGCTGGTCCCGTAATTTGCGCGGCGGTTGCCTCTGTTGCTGCGGCAGGCCCTACGGCCAGGGAGGGGACGGTACCATCCTTCAGCCAGCCTTTGGAGGCATGGACAAAACCAGCCGGCGCGTCACTGGATTCCTCGTCGGATGGCTTGAGGGCGAGCCGGATCACGTTGCCTTCCCGTGTAATGACCGGTGGTTCGGTGGTCACCGCCTTGGTGTGATCAAAAAAGTAGATTTCTCCGGGATCGGGGTTGGCTCCTTCCCCGGGCGTCAGGGTCAAGGTCCATTTGGGATCAAGCTTGACTTGCCACGCGGGGCTGGTTTTAGCTTGGACCGCCTGAACTTTGGCAAGTTCAGCCTGGATGGCAGGCACCGGTTCTGCGGCGGTGGCGGCTGGCAGGGTCAAGGACAGCTCTGAACCGCCGGGATTACAGGTGGAGCCTTCGTCGCAGACCAGCCACTTGGCACTGGCCTTCAGAGTGATGGAACTGCCGGGGGTGAGGGTGGCGGGAGGCGTGAGGGTGGTGAAGAGGTAAGTGGTTCCCTCATAAATATGCATATTCCCCAGCTCGGAGGTTTTGACCTGAGGGACGGGCCAGACCAAGGGCGTTGTGGTCCATCCGGCGGGCAGATCCCATTTAAGGGAGGTCGGGACGCCGATCCCCGGATTCAGCCAATAGGTGTGCCAATGTTCGGGATGAACCAATTTAAGGGCGACATCCAGCGGTTGGCCCGGCACCAAGGCCGTCGCTCCGGCCTGAAGGCTGGCGGTGACCTCCTTGGGTTTGCCCTCGGCTTCGCCCAACAGGCCACCAAAACTACCGGGCTGAGCAAAAGCCGAGAGCGCAAAGGAAGTTAGAAAAGCGAGGCAGAGTCGGAATGGAGACATGCTGATTGGGGTGGTGGAAGTGAGCATATATTCCTTGGGGAAAACCGCATCCTCAAGTTAAGCTTATAACGTAACGGAATCGTCATAATGCGCTCTCATCCTTGATTCCTGCTCATTCCCTTAAAAAATCGTTCGCTTAAATGGATGATTATTACTAGTATTAAGCAAGTCTCAAGTGCCTGCAAATCAATTACAAAAGCCATGTTTTTAAGAATTGCCCGGGATATCGCCAAGCCGCAAACCTTTGCGATTCTGGATCTCCTCAAACGATCGACCGGACTGCCGGTCAAGGAGTTGGCCAAAGCCATGAAAATGAGCTATATGGGCGTGAAGCAGCACTGCACGGAGCTGGAAAAGAAGGGATTCCTGGATACTTGGCGGCGCCCCGGCGAAGTGGGCCGACCGGAAAAACTCTATCGGCTCACCGAGAAAGCCGCCGCTTTCTACCCGGAATCAGGCAATGAACTGACCTTGGAAATCCTGCATTCCATCCAGCAGATCTATGGACCCAGTGCGCCGGACAAGCTGCTCTTCAACCATTTTGCCAAAAAGACCGAGGCCTATCTGAAAAAGGTCAAAGGGCGATCCGTTTCGGAACGCGCCACGGCTTTTGCTAAACTGCGCAATCTGGAGGGGCATTGTGCCGAAGTGGAGTATGACCCGCAGGCTGGCTTCCGGTTGGTGGAATATCATCACCCCATGAAGGAAATCGCCACCGCTTTCCCCAGTATCCGCCAGATGGAGACCCAGATGATTCAAAAGATCCTCATGACCGATGTGCAGCGGGTGGAGGAGCGCGCCAGCGGTCTGACCAAGGTGGCCTGGGTGATTCCCACGCTGGGCCATGCCCTCGCTTCCTGAAAACCGGGTCATTGGAGCGGCGCTCCGGCCTGATCAACCAACCAAATACTGCTCCTTGGCAGGCCTTTCTGCGAAGGGCTGAATCAGGCGCTGGCCGCTTCTTCCACGACGCCAAAGCGCCGGAATTTGGCATAGCGGTCGCGCAGCAGGGCGGCCGGTTTGGCTGATTGGAGCGCGGCGAGGTGCCGGAGGATCGCATCCTTGACATGGGCCGCCGTGGCCGGCAGGTCGTAGTGGGCGCCGCCGGTGGGTTCCACGATGACTTCATCCACGATACCAAGCCGGGCGAGATCGGGGGCCGTCAGCTTGAGCGCCTCCGCAGCTTCCGGAGCGTGCTGGCGGTGCTTCCAGAGAATGGCGGCGCAGCCTTCCGGGCTGATGACGGAGTAATAGGCATTTTCCAACATCAGAACGCGGTCGGCCACACCGATCCCGAGGGCTCCACCTGATCCGCCTTCGCCGAGGACGATGGCAATGATGGGGGTTTTCAGGGTCATCATTTCCCGGAGGTTGAAGGCAATCGCTTCCGCGATATTCCGTTCCTCGGATTGCACTCCCGGGTAGGCGCCGGGGGTATCGATCAGGCTGATGATGGGAAGTTGGAATTTCTCAGCCAGGCGCATCAGGCGCAGGGCCTTGCGGTAGCCTTCCGGGTGGGCACAGCCGAAATTGCGTTTCAGATTTTCCTTGGTGTCGCGGCCTTTCTGCTGGCCGATGACGACCACTTTGCGGCCGCCGATGGTGGCGAATCCGGCGGGCATCGCATGATCATCACCGGTGTGGCGGTCGCCATGGACTTCAAGAAACTCCGAGAAACAGAGATTCACATAATCCAGCATGTAGGGCCGGGCAGGGTGCCGGGCAATTTGCACCCGCTGCCACGCCGTCAGGTTCCGGTAAGTGGTTTCCTTGAGTTGGTCGAGCTTTTCGCGGATGGCGGTAGCTTCCGCGCTGACATCCATGGACTGGTCGGCACTTTTTTTCAGGAGCTCATCCAGTTGCAGTTGCAGGTCCAGGATGGGTTTTTCAAATTCGAGCGGGGCTGGATTCATGTCAGGAAGGTGTCGGGGTGGTTCAGCGGCAGGGCGTTGGGTCAACTGCGGGCCGCAGGGGTGGGTTTTTTGAGAAATTGCACCGGGGCACCGACCCGGATCAGGGTGGATAGTTCCTCGATATCCGGGCCACTCAAATAGATCCCGGCCGGCGTCGCGGACAAGGGGGGGGCATCAGCCGGAGCGGCCGCTGCTTCCGGCAGCGGGGTGCAAAACACGATGCCGGGCCGGCCCGGTTTGCTGACGGTTTGCAGCCACTTCCAGGAGCCGGGATACCGTTCGTCCGTGGGTTGGATTTTTTTGTTGTCGATCCACGCTGGTTTATCGGCTATCGTCGTCTGTTCCGGCAGGCTGGGATAGGGCAGGTGCATTCCGGCGATGGCGTAATCTTTGAAGTAGCGGCCTTCCTTGAGCACGGTAAGGCGTTTGCTCCCGAGATCCACCTGCAGGCTCAGATCGAGTGGGTAGACAATCAGCCGGTCGTCCGGGTGAACCACATGGCCGAGCAGATTATTGACCCGTTTGATGTAGGAAAGGGTGGTGCGGAAGCGCTGGGCGATCAGTTGCAGACTATCCCCGCGGGCGGCCGTATATTCGAGTTTGCCGGGCATCGGAATCCGTGAAAACAGCCGGTCCAAATTCATTTCTCCCAGCACCCGGCGGGAATCCTGATAGCGGTCGGAATCCTGATACACCTCGGTAATTTCTGTCAGCAGGCGCCGGGCCGCCTCCAACTCACCCTGACGGATCAGTTCCATCGCGTGATCGAATTGTTTTTTCCCGGGATCTGCTTTGGGCGCGGTGGTGGTGAGCAGGGCGCGCACTTCCTGCGTCCGTTCCTTCTCCGGCAGGTAGGTTTCCTTGTAAACATAATACACCCCGAGCACTGTTCCCGCCAGCACCGCGAGTGCGAAGAGGGATGCCAGAATGCGGAGATAAATCCGGGCCATGGAGAAGTCGGAAGGGGAAGGAGTGGGCGTTACCATGAACTCATCCGCCGGTGCAGCAAGGGGAAGGTCATGTGGGCTCCTTTGTTGTTTCGGGGATGGCCGGTGCCTCCCACGGCCTTGCCCGCGACCTGCCGCGCTGCGCATTCATCGGAACAAAGGCGCCGTGGGGCAGCCCCGGCCGGGCTCCGGCTATCCGGAACTGGCTGGTTCAGCTGTGGGAAAGGCGGCTGTTCAGGGCGCGTCGTAGCTCAGAATGGCGGAGGAGCCGTCCGTGAAGGCTACGAGGATTTTGATGGAATTACCACTGCTGAAGGATGCTGCGCTGGCTTCTGAGGAATCGTCAAGAGTGATGTCTGCCACTCTGCGGAGGTCCGTGGAGGACACGCCCACCATGTCGCCCTCGCGCAGCACCAGATTTATCCCGCCAGTCGTGGCGCGCATCCAGAGACCCCGGTCGTTTTCGGCGGTCACACTGCCTTTTCCCTGGAGGAGATTCCCAATGAAAGCCTCCCGGCCGCCGCCGGAAACCAGCGCCGCGCCGAAAGTCGTGAACACAGCACCGGTGGGGGCCTGTGGTGCCTGGAGACCCTCGCGGGCAATGAGGGTGAGGGCATTTCCCGTAGAGGGCGAGCGGGCCCAGAGCCCACCGTCGTTCGAAGTGTCCACCCCGTTGCCGGCGCGCAATACCGCCGGGAAGAGGAGGTCTCCGGCATCATTTCCCGCCAGCCGTGCAGGCAAGGCGTGAAATACGGCCCCGGACGGCGCGCCGGGTGCGGCGGACCCTTCCCGGGCCAGCAGGGTGATCGCGCCGTTTTCAAGGAGCCAAACTCCAGTATCATTGGAAGTGGTGACCCCTCCGGCAGAGGTGGCCAGCGTGGCTTGAAACACCAGCATGGAGTCGCGCAGGAGAGGAGCGCCAGGCTGGCTGAAAACCGAGCCTGCGGGAGTACCGGGGGCCTGATCGCCGCCGCGGGCCACCAGCGCCAGTTGCGCGCCGTCCCACATCCAGATGCCGGACTGGTTGGCCGTGGTCACTGCGGATGTTTGTTTTAGCAGGGTCAGGAAAGCAAGCTGACCGGATGAGTTGGTGGACATCAGGGCACTGGTCAAGGTGTCGAACAGTTCTCCGTTCCGGGTGCCTGGTGCCTTCGCTCCTTCACGCACCAGCACCGCGGGAGATCCTTTGAAGTTTGTCCAAAGCCCTGAATCATTTCCGTCGGAGATCCCGAGGGATTTGTTGGTTTTAAGGGTCGCGGTGAAGGCATAGCCGCCATTGTCTCCCAATACCGGGTTGCTGCCGAGTTGCTGGAGCCTGGCCCTTGCGGAGAAACCGGGCGCCAGGCCGTTTTCCCGCACCACCAGCTTGAGCGGCCCGGAAGGGGATTTATGCCATAAGGCGTTATCATTGGTCAGGGTTACTCCACCTGACTCGGTCCGCAGTTTCGCCTGGAGCAGCAGGTGCCCTGTTACGCTCCACCAAGGGCTTGCTTCAAACGCACCAAAGAGGCCACCCGTCACCCCTGGCGCTGCACTGCCCTGCCGGGCGATCAGCGCCAGCAGACCGTTGGATTCCGCCCAAACCCCGCCTGTGCTGCCCAATGGCGAGTCCAGACTGGCGCGAAATGCCGCATTGCCGGAACCGTCACTCCGTAACCCGGAGGCAAAGGAAAAAAAGTGCGATCCGCCGGCTCCTGGGGCCAAATCCCCGGTCAGCGCCACTATTTCCCATACACCGGGCGGAGTGGAGGCGGTGACGGTCAGGAGAAAAGTGCTGGACGAGGTCGCTGACCCATCGCTGACGCTGAGGGTGATGACGGCGGTGCCATTTTGTTGGGCGGCGGGGGTCACAGTTACGGTCCGGTTGGCGCCGCTGCCGCCGAACGCGATGCTGGCAGTGGGGACCAGTGCCGGATTGGAGGAACTGCCGGTCACGGTGAGGCTGCCGGCGGCGGTTTCGGCGTCGCCCACCGTGAAGGCGAGTGGCCCGGTGGATGAATCCTCGTTGATGGTCTGGCTGGCGAGAGTGGAAAGGGCCGGGGCATCATTGACCGCGGCGACGGTCAGGAGAAAACTACTGGAAGTGGTCGCCTTGCCATCACTGACGCTGAGGGTGATGACGGCGGTGCCATTCTGTTGGGCGGCGGGGGTCACGGTTACGGTCCGGTTGGCGCCGCTGCCGCCGAACGCGATGCTGGCAGCGGGGACCAGCGCCGGATTGGAGGAACTGCCGGTCACGGTGAGGCTGCCGGCGGCGGTTTCGGCGTCGCCCACCGTGAAGGC
>CAIZWU010000371.1 GCA_903936775.1 uncultured bacterium
GCGTCTCCACCGTTTGGGGGGCATTGGCATCGTTGCTGGTCACATCAGCTTTGGTGACGACCTTGTCCTCGGCCAGCAATTCCAGGTTGGCAGGTTCCGACCCTCCCACGCTGGACCACACTTTGGCCCTCAAAAGATACTCTCCTGCGATGAGGGCATTAAATTCAGTGCCACATTGCCCATTGAAGGAAAGCAGCCGGCTGCCGGCGTCGGAAAATCCTTGGCCGGTCAATTGGTCACCCGCTATTTCCGTCTTCACGGGTTCGGGTGGCGGAGGCGGGATGGCCGCATTGAGAACCCGGTCGGCCGCGATCAGATATCGTTCCATCAGAATGGGCGGCAGGGCCAGGACGTCGCCGATATTGTCAAAACCATACCCGGTATCATCTTCAGGGAAGTCGTCTGCGGGGCGGATATTCACCCCCAGCAGGTCGCGCATGGTGTTGTTGTATTCGACCCGGTTCAGGCGCCGGATGGTCACGCGGCCGGGGTCCGGGTTGTTGGGATCGACCGGATTGAGCAATTGGTCGAGATATTTGGCCAGAAATTCACGCTCCTGAACGGTAGGCTGATCCTTTTTTTCCGGGGGCATGGTCCACTGGTCGATGTGGAACATCACTCCGGACCAAAGCTTCCGGTCTGCCAGCACCGTCTTTTCGTCGGTGTATTTGTCGAAATTCATCTCCCCTTTGTGGGCGCCGTCACCATGACAGTCCCAGCAGTATTTTTGAATCAGGGGCAACACGTCTTTGACAAAATCCTTGCCAGGGGCTGCTCCTGCCACGGGTGCCGCCGGTTGTCCATGCGAGTGGACGATCATGGCCAAAAATGGCAGGGAGAGGGAAATGGCGGGGAGGATTCGCATGGGGGGAGCCCCCAAGATACGTCCGTCACCCGCCCCCTCTTACCCGGAAAACCGTCCTCAAGCGACCAGCGGCTCTGCCGGGAAGCGGATCCCGAAAGCCCACTTCGCGGAAATTATCCCGGTTTCCCATTGCGCCGCTCTCCGTGGGGCGGCACTTGGCTGACTATGAGAAGTGCCCGTCAATCTTTGTTGGAATTATTGCGCCGGAAGTCCGTCATGTACGGCGATTTCACCCTCGCTTCCGGAAAAAAGAGCGACTTTTATTGTGACGCCCGGCTCACAACTCTTGATCCTCAGGGAGCGATCTGGCTCGGGCAAACCGCGTGGGCTCTGATCCAGGAGAAATCCGTCGAACTGGGGGTCGCTCCGGTCGCCATCGGTGGGCTGACCATGGGAGCCGACCCGGTAGCGCTTGCCATCGGCATCGCCTCCGTGCAATCCGGCGGGCCTGGCCTGCAATGTTTCACCATCCGCAAGCAGGCGAAAACCCACGGCCGCGGGAAACTGATTGAAGGGAACTTCAAATCCGGCGATTCGGTGGTGGTGGTCGATGACACCATTACCACTGGAGGCTCCACTCTCGAAGCCATCGAAAAAATCCGGGCCGAGGGTGGGCAGGTGGCTTTTGCCCTCGTGCTGGTGGACCGTAGCGAAGGAGGCCTGGAAGCCATAGAAGCCACCGGCGTTCCCGTGATTGCTATTTTCTCCCGCACCGACATTGACGCGGCCCCGGGCAGCCGCTAGGACTACCATTCCACCGCGCACTGATTCATCCTCCTTTACCCGTCCCTTCCTACCATGCCTGCCAAAGAATCCACCAAAGCCGCTGCCGCCGCCACTGCCGGTGAAGACCGCCTCCTCGCCGCCCGGGCCAAAAATCTGGAGATCGCTCTCCAGCAAATCCACAAGGATTTCGGCGACGGCTCCATCATGCGCCTCGGGGATAACCGGAAGATGGACATTGAGGTCATTCCATCCGGCAATCTCCTGATTGACCGTGCCCTCGGGGCCGGCGGCTTCCCCCGCGGCCGGATCATGGAGGTCTTCGGCCCGGAATCGTCAGGCAAAACCACCCTGACCCTGACCATCATTGCCCAGGCCCAGAAGTTGGGTGGCCTCGCTGCCTTCATCGACGTCGAGCACGCCCTCGACCCCGAATACGCCAAAAAGCTGGGAGTCAAACTCGACGACCTGCTGGTTTCACAACCCAGTTCCGGTGAAGAAGCTCTCCGGATTTGCGAAACGCTGGTGCGCTCCAACGCCCTCGATGTCATCGTGCTGGATTCGGTGGCCGCTCTCGTCACCAAGCAGGAACTGGAAGGCGAAATCGGTGACTCTACCGTCGGCGCCCAGGCCCGCCTCATGAGTGCCGCCATGCGGAAGCTCACGGCGCTCATCTCCAAGGCCCGCACCTGCTGCATTTTCACCAATCAGATCCGCGAAAAAATCGGCGTCATGTTCGGCAGCCCGGAAACCACTCCCGGCGGCCGGGCCCTCAAATTCTTCTCCAGCGTCCGGGTGGATATCCGCCGCATCGGTCAGATCAAGGGCAGTGAAGGTAACGTGGTGGGCAGCCGCACTAAAATCAAAGTCGTCAAAAACAAGGTGGCCCCACCTTTCGGTGAAGCCGAGTTCGACATCATGTATGACGAAGGCATCTCCTCCGTCGGCAGCCTGCTCGACCTCGCCTTGGAACAGGAAATCATCCAAAAACGCGGTTCCTGGCTCAGCTACAAAGGAACGCAGGTTGCCCAAGGCCGCGACGCTGCCAAGGAAGTCCTCCGCAACGACGCCGCCCTTTACGCGGAGATCGAAGGCCTCGTCAAAGAAAAGCTCGGCATCAAAGGCGGCGTCACCACCCCGCCTCCGGTTGCCGCGCCAATCACCGACGACGTCGCGTAAGCGAGCACGGCCCTCCGGCCAGTCCTGAAAGATAGGCCCCATTCGTCCGATCGGTCGAGTGGGGCCTATTTTCTGTGACCCCTCCTGCCGGCCCTGCCCACCCCGGCATCAGCGCGGGCTGTCATGGACCGGGGAAAACCATCCCCGGTCCAATCCTGCGCTGCCGCCAGCCGGACCAAGCGTGGCTTCATGGGGTTCTGAACAGGGGTAACCCTTTTGGGGTATTCTGAGGAAATAATTAAAAACGGGCTTTTTTAATCTTGCCGGAAAAAAGGAAATGGGCAAAAAGACGGTGCTCTGTGGAAACAAAACTGTCACAAATATGAAAATCCGAATTACCCTCCTTTGCCTTAGCTCCTTGATTGCGTTGGCTCCCACCGTTCCGGCTGCGAATATTACTTGGGTCAGTGATCAACTATTGGATGCGAACGGCCTATTGCCGGATCAAGGCTACATCAATTTGTTGACTTCAGCCGGCCACACCGTGAGCCGTGCGTTGGCCGCGACACCTTCCGCTGCTGCCTTGAATGCGTCTAACCTGGTGATTCTGGGGAGATCCGGAGCGAGCGGCTCGTTCGATACCGCCGCCGAAACCCTGGTTTGGAATACTCAGGTGACGGTTCCTCTCATATCCACCAACTCCTATTTCTCCCGTTCGTCCCGTCTGGGATGGTATACGGGTGGTCCCACCCAGCCTGACCAGCTCTTGAATCCACTTACTTTCACTGCCGGAGCGGTGTCCGACTACATCAAAGGCGCCAGCACTGGAGCCTCCGTCACTGAAGCTGTGATCTATCCCGATGCCTCCGTGGATATCCGCGGCACCAGTTTGATTACGGATGTCCCGGTCGCTGGCGCAACCACGATCGCGACGACGTTGGCTGGAGCGGCCACCGCAACTTTCATCGCCAGTTGGCCGTCCGGAACGACGTTGGCAGGAACATCTGCCGGTCAAATTCTAAGTGGCTACCGGCTGCAGTTTCTTACCGGAAACCGGGAGTCGGCGACCGCGCCAAACAACGGTATCGGATCTGCCGGTTATGAGAATTTGAGCGCCGAGGGGGAGCAAATGTTTCTCCGGGCCGTCGAGCTGGCTTTGAATAATGGCGTCGTTCCCGTTCCTGAAGCAGGAACCTCCTCGTTGGCCCTGCTGGCGGGAACGTTGCTGCTGACCCGGCGCCGGTCACGGGCCTGATTAATCATGAATTGGTGGCCAGCTGTTTTCATAACAAGCTTGGTGCCCCGCAAATCTTAAACATCAGGAGACCGGAGCTTCATCACTCCGGTCTCTTTTTGTATCGTTTTTCCCTGTTCTTTTCTCTAGAATTTCCTCATGCGCTTCCCTCCTATCTTTTGTGTTGCCGCACTGTTCTTCAGTGGAATTCCGGGTGAGGCCGCTCCCGTGGTCTCGGTGACCATCCCGGCACCTGGAACCACCGTTTCCACCCTGACGTCGGTAAGTATCACTTTCAGTGAGCCGGTCACGGGGGTTGAGTCCACGGACATCGGGGTGAATGGTGAATTGGCGGATACGGTGGCAGGGGCCGGAGCGGGACCGTATGTGTTCACGTTTCCCCAGCCGCCGGCCGGCACCGTGACGCTGGGCTGGAATGCGGATCAGGGCATCGCCGGCATCGGCACGGGGGAATTCGTGCCGGCCGCTTCATGGAGTTATACGCTTACGGATACTATCGCCCCGGCCCTGGGCCAAGTGCGCACCTCGGTGGCCGGTCAGGAGATGCCTGATGTGCGGCCTGCGGCTGGAGCGGTCGTGGGACTGCTCACCAGCGCGGCGGTCACTTTCAGCGAAACGGTGAGGGGCGTGAATGCCGCGGACTTGTTGGTGAATGGGATGGCGGCCACTTCCGTGACCGGTGATGCCAACGGCCCCTATCTCTTCACTTTTGCCCAGCCCGCAGATGGCGGGGTCAATTTCACCTGGTCCCCGGGCCACAGTATTGCGGACCTTGCGGGAAATCCCTTTGGCGGCACGGGCTGGAGTGTTACCAAAGCGGCGGCTGCAGGGCAGGTGCTGATCACCGAATTCCTCGCCTCCAACGGTGGCAGTGCGGTGGCGGCCGGGTCCGACACCGACGGCACCCGGGACGAAAATTGGGATCTTTCCTCATGGATCGAATTGCACAACCCAGGGGCCACCGACGTCAATTTGACCGGATGGACCCTAACTGATGATCCGGCCTTTCCGTCGCAGTGGGTTTTCCCCTCCCGTACACTGGCGGCGGGCGGACGGCTCATCGTCTGGGCCTCGGGAAAGGACCGCAAGCCGGCCTCGGGAAGTCTGCACACCAATTTCGGACTCAGTGCCAATGGCGGTACGGTGGCCCTTTTTTCTCCGGATAGTCCGGCCACCACTCCCGTCTCGGCATGGGTGGCCTATCCCCCACAGCGTTACGACTACAGCTACGGCAGCCAGTCACCGGACTCCACTCCCCGCTATTTCCGTCCGCCGTCTGTTTCCCAGGGAGCCTACACGCCCCCCTCCTCGGACACTGGCGCTCCTGCCCCGACTGTGCCGCCGCTGCCGCTGGGGGTGGCCAATGGCACCAGCACGCTGACCGGCCTGACGCCGGACCCCTCCTGCAGCGTCGGACGCGGGTTTTTCAGCACGGCCTTCCATGTGGTTCTGAGCTGCCAGGATCCCACGGCGGCGATCCGTTATACGCTGGATGGCAGTGTGCCGCTGATCAGCAGCAATGCCTACACCGCTCCCCTCAGCATCACCGGCACCACGGTATTGCGGCTGGTGGCCTTCGGCACGAACAAGGTGCCCAGCCGCACCATCACCCACAGTTATCTCTTTCCAGACACCGTGGTCGGCCAGCCGAGCCCACCTTATAATAATCCGGCCCTCACCACCGATAACACCAATCCGGCGCCGCCGAGCCCTGGCGGTTCGCCGCTGCCCATCGCCTGGGGAACCAATAGCACGTTCACGGCTGCGCAGACCCTGACCGGATTTCCCACCGGGACCACTGCCGGGGCCAATAATCTGACGGCGGGACAGATCCCCGCCGACTATGGGATGGACCCCAAGGTCTATGCGGACCCCACCCGTTACAATGAGGCGGGCGCGGTGGATGCGGTAAATGGAAGGACCAACCTGGAACGCATCCGCGCGGCCCTGCGCACGCTCCCGGCCTTGTCGCTCGTGATCAAGGGCTCTGACATGTTCGGGGCCTATCCGAATGGCACCACCCCGGCCGGGACCGTCGACCCCCTCTACCCGACCTCCAGTTCCTCCATCAAACGGGATATGACCAAACCCTGCTCGCTGGAACTCCTGCAACCGGATGGGTCCACGGTCTTCGTGGTCGATGCCGGAGTCGATCTGCACGGGAATGCGAGCCGTGATCCCTTCAAGAACCCGAAGCATGGTTTCACGATCCGTTTCAAAGGCAAATACGGCGCCGGAAAATTGGAAGCCCGGGTCTTTCCGGACTCGCCGGTGCGGGAATGGGACAAGCTGGTGTTGCGGGGTGACTTCGGCGGCAGCTGGCTGCACCAGAGTGGCACCGATGCCCTGACGGTAAGCAACGACGGTTCGCAGCGTGCCCGCGGCATCCGCATCCGCGAAGCTTTCTGCAAGGACACTTTCCGCGACATGGGCGGGGCGGCCAGTCATCACCGCTTCTGCAATCTGTTCATCAATGGGGTCTGCTGGGGCAACTATGAACTGATGGAAGACGAGGCCGAAGATTTCGGCGCCAGTTATTTCGGTGGGAACAAGGATGACTATGACGTGGTGGATCAGGGCAAGTTGAAGAGCGGCACCTGGAATGCCTGGTCCGCCATGAAACTCCTGCTCGGCTGGACCGGCGGCACCGCCACCACGGACCGGGCCAGCCCGCCATCCTCCGCCACTTACCTCTCCGCCTTCAGCAACACGCAATACGAGAGCCTGCGCACCTATCTGGATATGGCGTGGTTCCAGGATTACATGATCCACCACCTGTATTTCGGCCATCGCGACTGGGCTACCGCGGCGGGCGACGCGGCGCCTTACATGAAAAACGTGTATTTCCTCCGTCCGAAAAATGGACCGTTCAAAGTGCTCCCATGGGACATGGAAAACCTCATGTGGCACCAGGATGAAGACCGGGTCACCGGCATGACGACTTTCGCTTCCGGAGTTCCTGCCCTGCTGCCCCCTGCCGCGGTTCATCCCCGGGCCAAAAACAATGCCGAATACCGGCTGGAATTTGCCGACCGGGCGTGGTGGCATATGGTGAGGATTGGCGGAGCCCTCACCCCAACGGTGATCAGCCCACGGCTCGATAAATGGGCCTCAGTGGTCAACCCCGACGCCATTTGCCTGGAGTCCGCCCGATGGGGTGACTACCGCTACAAGGTCCATGCTTACACCGCCGGCACCTTGAATCAGGTCTATTCGTGGAATGGGGCGTGGTATGATGGCACCGCAGCCGGATATACCGGCGGGGCCTGGACCGGTGGTTCCCTGCGGTTCAATACGGGACGCAGCGTGGCTACCCTGGGCACCTGGACGGCCGGCATGGCCAATGCCTGGTACGACGAAATCCGGCGGCTCAAGAC
>CAIZWU010000372.1 GCA_903936775.1 uncultured bacterium
CATCTTTGACATAATCCCATGGGACAGCACCGCCATCACACCACACGCTCAACCCCCCAAATCCCAACTTGGCCCCCGGCCCATTCACCCCTTCCCACCGGGGAAATCAGGGGCTATAACATAGCCTATGGGATGCTTGTGGAATGAAATCTAAAGCCACTGTCTGTCTGATCTGCTTCCTAGCCGGAGGTGTTGGGATGATGATTGCAGGGCAGACGGATTTTCCGGGAAAAATTAAATTATCCTTAGTCAACCCTGACGTGGTTCCGGTAGCTACTGGAACCACGTCAGCTCACACTGTAGTGGCAGCCTATCGCAACCGGGCAGGACTGATAGAGGGGAGCTTCGAGGAAGCAGCCGCGCTGGTTTTAGAGAAGGAGGGGATTGAAGCGAAGGCCCTCGAAGCCGGCAAAATACTGGAAAATCTCTTCCGGCTGGATCCCCCGAAAGCGGTTCGATTTTCCCGTTTCATCCTTCCTCTGATCTATCCTGAAACTTATCCGACACAGGAAACCGTCGGCGACCTTGCGGCTGTCAATGCGATGCGGACTCTTGGGGACCGTCCGCCGGGCTCCAACGAGTCGGCAAACACTCCACTTGTAGCAAAATTGCTTTTAGACGTGATTTCTAACCCTGAACGGCGTCCTTCCCGGACCCCTTATGATGTAGAAAATCCAGGACATGAAAAAGCAACACTCCTGGACCGTTTGACCGCCGCTGCATGGGAAAGCCCGGAAACTTATGCCCAATACCTGCCGGGCCTTTTGAAAGCAGGTGTGGTAGAACTGCGGTCTCTTCCTCCAGGCGTAACTTGGAAGGAGAGGCAGATCCTCGGGCCACTCGCATTGGAAATGGCGCGGAAGGATCCGGAGGTGCTGGGAACGTATATGGGCCGGCCTGCCCAGAACTTCCTGATCGATGCGGACGCCCATCGGTTTTTGGAGGACATCGCCAAGCTCGAACCCGGAAAGAACCTCGAGACTTACCCCGTGAAATTCTTGGCGGAGAAGATCGCTGGCTCCGATCCGCAGGCTGGGGTGGACCTCCTCCGCAAGGCGCAGGATCCCAAGCTGCGGTCTCTCCTGCTGCAGGGACTGGTGGAGGCAGGGGCTACAACCCTGCTGAAGGAGCCGGAAAGGTGGGCCGAATTGACTGCGGAAGACCGGGTTCAGGTGACCATGGCAACCATGAAGGAAGAATGGGTCCGGCAATCAGACGGCGCGGGTGCCCCCGATGTATCCTTTTTGCTGCAACAGCAGGGAGTTCCCCGGAAGGAGATTTTCGAAAAACTGGAAAGTTATTACTTGGACACGGTGATGGATCCTTCGCAGGGCTTGGCCTTGGGAATGAGCATGAAGGACGGCGAGGGCGTAAATGATTTTCTGGCCGGCTTGAGTAAAAACTGGGCAGCACGGGATGCCGTGGGGATGTCCCAGTCGCTGGCGGCCTATTCATCAGGCGAAGTGCCGGACGAGGTTACGCTTTCGCTGATCCGGGAAATTCCCCGGGACGATCCCGAGGCCGCACTAACTTGGGCTCACCGGCTCTCGGACCCGCAAGCCCGGGCTGCGGAGATTGAGGCGGTTCTAAAAAGAGTGGCCCGGAAAGACCCGCAACGGGCCGAAGCGCTCCGCACAGGATTAACTGACCCAAAGCCGGCTCCCTAACTTGGCAAAATACATCGACCATTTCCATGCGCTCCCCTGCTTTCCGTGCCGCTTTCCTATCCATTGGCTTCCTGCTTTCCGCAGGGCTGGGGGGGCTTTGCGTCCGCTATTTCCGACCACATCCAAGCGCTTCGATTCCGGCGGTCAACCCACAGGAGCGGATGTTGTCAGCGCCTTCTCCCTCCGCTCCGGATGACCCGGATCGAATGTTGTTGGAGAAAGTGATGCAGGGATTTTTGGAAGGCTCGTCTCCCGGAGAAATCGCAGAACTGCTGAAGAGTGCTCTGCACCGGCGTCCCCGTGAGGTGATGGCGATGGTTTTTCATGAATTAAGTGTTCAAGACAGCTTGGCGTTATTGCCGATGCTGGCACCGGATCTCGCCCAACTTCCTGACTCGGTGATTCAAACCGCTTTGGCGGAGGTGAGGACCCAGTCCGAACTGCGGCTGGCTTGGGGAGAGGTGATGCGGTGTCGGATTGAGCAGGATTTGGACTCAGGATTGGGACTGGCCAAGTCCGCCCCGCATGGCGCGGATATGGAATCCTCTTTTACTGCCCTGTGTTTGAATTCGAAGGGGCCTGAAGTGCTTTCGGAATTGCTGCGGAAAGGCCTGCCGGAGGAGTGGGCCCTTTCCGGCCTCAAGGATGTCAAGGTGGAACACGGGTTGGATCTGGTCCGGCAACTGGATCAGCACAAACAAGGAAAATGGAGCTTCCAAGACTACTTATGGCTCCTGCGTAAACTGCCAGATACTGCTAAAGATGGGGTGGAAATTTTCCGCTTTCTCGCGGAATCCCCGGCGTGGCGGCGCACCATAAGTGCGGAACGTCTCGGTCTTCTCGCTGGGCAGATTTCGAAAGTCGGCCTGGCGCGGCAAAAGGAATTGATCGCCTCTCTGCCGGAAGGATTTGCAAAGGGGCTGGTGGTCCAGCGCATCAAAGAAGCCGTGACAGATAGCAAACATTTTGCGACAGCAGGGAACCATAAGCGGGAGGAAACAACTGCGCCGGCGGAGAATGCGGAATCGGTATCCGCTGCCCGGAATCAGATTCTGTCAGAAGCTCAAATAAAAGTAGCGATGGCCGGGGAAGATGAGGGAAAACAAGCCTTGGCGTGGGCGCGTTCGCAAACGGATGAGGACGTGAGGGGAGATGCGTTGAAATCCGTGATGCAGGCCTTGTCCAGCCTCCGGGGACCAGTGGGGCCGGTGTTGGCATTCGAGGCGGAAACCGTAACCACAGAGTCGGCCTTGTTCGCAGGGGCAGTGGATCAAGTCCTAAAGGATGTGGGGGCGCGTGAATTCAACCCCCAAGAACTCAGCCGGCTGTCGAAGCTGGCCGCTCCCGTCAAAACCGCTCTGCGGGAGCAGCTGATTGCGAAAGGAAATTCCCGGTTGGCCGCGCAGGTGAAATGACCGGATGGCAGACCCGGGAAAAGTTAACAATAGTTCCCCTCTTACCGGGGCGGGACGGCGGGAGTTGCCACGTGAGGAAAGAGGCTTGGACATCAGGTCGCTGCGACTTGGCATCGCCCGGTGTGTGGGGGGGGCTGCCTCTATCCAGATATCTTTGCTTCGCAAATCCTTTCCGGTAAATCCGTTCCAAGGGCAGACTCAACGTCGCCCGCGTCCCCTGATCCTGCCCCCCGGCCCGGAATCCCGGCCCACTAACCCCAGGCCCGTCCTCCCATCCATGGGAGGGCGGGTTTTGTGTTGGGGGCTTGGCGGCCACCCGCGCAGGGAAGGGGAAAAGGAGCGCGGACTTGCAGTCCGCCCCAGCAACCCTGGCAACGCCCTGCCGATTCCCTGCCAATGC
>CAIZWU010000373.1 GCA_903936775.1 uncultured bacterium
AAATACGTCAGCCGTGGCGCTATCTGCTCCTCCACGACAGTTATTTGGTCGACGATTGCCCGGTGTGCGGGCGGCCCTCGATCCGGGAGCCCCTGCGGGGAGCGTTCGAACTGCGGTTAATAGAGATCAATCCGCTCTTCTCCCGGTATGCAGTCGAGAATCTCAACTTCACCGCTGGATCGAACCGAACTTACACGATCAAGGGAAGCGGAAATTTTCAGATCGGCGGCGAGGTGGCTCTCGTCCAGCAGATGGAGTTGGAGCTCGAAATCAACGATGGGTTGGCCACGAGGGTCTGCCACCTGAAAAACCCGTCGCCGGCAGTGACGGGACGCTGGCCCATGATCACCCTCACTCTTGAGCAAGCTGACGGAACTTTCACGCAAAACTACACGCTGCACCTGGCCGCGGCTCCGCTTCGGGAAATCTGGTTTTCCACGGCCTTGGGGTTCACTGCGGGGCTGGGCGGGCCGGGCCCCGTTTCAGGCGGCGATTTCCTGTCCTCTGCTGGCCGGGTGGTGCACCGCAGTTCCTGGTTCTGCGGAGTGCTCAGCCCCATGCCGCCCTGCCCGGATCCCGGGCTCGATGCCACCGACCTCCTGCCCGGCGGCGAAACCGCCTTTTCCATCACTCAGGATATGTTCAGCGAACGCCTCGGACCGCTGGGGCATGGCGATGTCCTGGGCAGCCGCGGCCGCATCCTCTACCGCCAAGGGGATCTGCTGGCAGCGTTTGCTCCCGCCACCCCGGCGGCCGACGCCGGCCTTGATGCCCTTCAGATTACTGACGCCGGAGAGGTTTTGTTTTCAATAGGATCGGAGGTGGTTTCCAAGACGCTCAAAGTCACGCTGCGCCGGGGCGATCTGCTTTCCAGCACCGGCGAAGTGGTGCGGTCCTATCAACAACTGCTTTCCCGGTTTCATCCACCTGCGGGACTGACGGATTACGGGTTGGATTCGCTCTACGTTTGGCCGGGAGGTGAAATCTGGTTTTCCACCGAAAATGGATTTCAGGATCAGGTGCTGGGGCCGGTTCAAGGTGGCGACCTGCTGAGCGATCAGGGTTATATCGTGTTCCGCAATCTGGAGTTGCTCCAAACCTTTGCGCCGTTGGAGGATGTGGCGGAATTCGGACTCGATGCGCTATTTATCGTGACTGATGCCACCCCGCCCCCGGAGGCGCCCCGGCTGCAAATCAGTGCGCAGCCCTTCACCGGCAGTATCCGCCTGACCTGGGCGGGGGCCGGCCGGGTTTTTCAGGTCGAACGCTCGGCTGATCCCGCCACCCCCTTCGGGCCGGTCAGCCCGATCCTGCCTGGGCTGACTTTTGAGGATTCCGGGGTCATGAACACCCGGTCCCGTGCCTTCTACCGGCTCCGTCAATGGTAACCCTGATTTAGGCGGTGTTGCGGGGGCTGCCTGGGGGGATAGCCTGCGTCATCCGCACCACCCGCACCACAATGTGGAAAGCGGGTTGGTTTTCCGGTTTTCAGGCTCCACTTTCCGGGAGAGGAAAGAAGTTGAACCATGAAGCAATATCAAAGTCTCCGGGCCCGATTCCGCAAAGCAGCGCTGCTGCGCTCCACCGAGGGAGTGCTCGGCTGGGACCAGGAAACCGGGTTGCCGCCGAGGGCGGTGGAATGGCGGGCGGAGCAGATGTCATATTTGTCAGGACTGGTGCATCAGCTGTCCACGGCCCCGGAGGTGGGGGAATGGCTGGCCATTTGTGAAGGCACGGAGTGGCCGGAGGGGGCGGTGGAACCGGTGAATGTGCGGGGGTGGCGTCGGGACTATGACCGGGAGACGAAACTTCCAGCAGCCTTGGTGGAGGAGTTTTCCCTGACGACTTCGCAGGGGATGCACGTCTGGGCCGAAGCCCGCAGGACGTCTGATTTTGCCGCATTCCGGCCGGTGCTGGAGAAACTGGTGCGGCTTTGTCAGGAAAAAGCCGATCACTTTGGCTGGACGACCTGCCGCTACGATGCCCTGATGGAAATCTATGAGCCTGGCGCGCGCAGTGAGAAAATCGGGCAGCTTTTTGCCAGGCTGGGACCGGAAGTGTCGGCCCTGATCGGACCGGCGATGGAGAAAGCGCAGGCTCTGCCGGCAAACCTGCTGGCAGGCCACTATCCGGTCGCGGCCCAGCAAGCTTTCAACCGCGAGGTGGCAGAGGCCATCGGGTTCGATTTCACGGCGGGCCGGATCGATACTACCACTCATCCCTTTTGCACAGGACTCGGCCCGGGCGATACGCGTTTGACCACCCGGTATGATGAGGGGGATTTTCTGAGCTCCCTCTACGGGGTGCTGCACGAGGCGGGGCATGGGTTGTATGACCAAGGACTGCGGGCAGACGAGTGGGGTATGCCGGCGGGGGATGCTGTTTCGCTGGGGATTCATGAGAGCCAGAGCCGTCTGTGGGAAAACCACATTGGCGGCAGCGATGCGTTCTGGCGGCACTGGTATCCCCGCGCCTGCCATCACTTTCCGGAATTGAAGCAGTTCACGCCGGAGCAGGTGGCGGCATCGGCCCGGCGGGTGGCTCCATCCTTTATCCGGGTGGAAGCCGATGAAGTGACCTACGATCTTCACATCATCCTGCGGTTCGAACTGGAGCGGGCCCTGATCAATGGTGACCTCGCGGTGAAGGATGTGCCGGAGGCGTGGAATGCCCGGTTCAAGGAACTGCTCGGTCTCACCGTGCCGGACCACGCCCGGGGTTGTCTGCAGGATATTCATTGGAGCATGGGCAGCCTCGGCTATTTCTGCACGTATACCCTCGGAAATCTGAATGCCTCACAACTGATGCGGGCGGCCCACCGGGCCCATCCCGGACTGGAGCGGGAACTGGCGGCGGGCAGTTACACCAATCTGTTGTCCTGGCTGCGGACGAATATTCACAAGGCGGGCCGCACCTGCGATCCGCCGGAATTGATGCAACGGGCCACCGGCGAGACGACCCAGCCGCATTATCATCTGGAATATCTGCGGGCCAAATTCCTGTAGC
>CAIZWU010000374.1 GCA_903936775.1 uncultured bacterium
GGTCAGGAGCAATGCACGCATGGGGGAAAATGGGCCAACGCTTGGCCTGTCCACAAGACGCAAGCCCGGGCCGGGGATTTTCATCCCGTTTGGAGATGGTGCCGGGGCCGGCCAGGCTCCCGCGCCACCGGCAGGAGCCTCAGGGACCTTTCATGAAAGCCGCCTGCCTTTTAAAATACCCCAGCCAGGAAGCCCCGTGATATTCAGATAAAGGCCCATGGATCCAGCGAGGTCGAGCAACCGGCGCAATTGATCGAGTGATGCCTCGACCGGGGTGGCAGGATCACTCCTGAACCGGCCCAACTGCAGATGGATGCAGACCACGTCGGCACCAAGGACCTTCATTTCCCCGAAGTTCTCATGGCCAGTGCCTCATTCGGTATGCCAGTAGTCTTCCAACAGCCGCCCGTTTTCAGCCGTGTCATCGCGGTTGTAGTTCACGCCCCAGATCCGCAAGAGTTGGCTGGGGGCTCCGGTGACGAAGGTTTTGCCCTCGGCCCTCACGGGGACGGTCCCCATTCCCGGGCCTGGCGCGGTCCGTGATAGTGTCGGAGGCTCTGCCAGACCCAGCCACAACGCCACCAGAACGGTTGGGGGGGCGAAGAAGGCGGGAGTCGTTTGCATGGGGACGGGGTAGCACAAACCTGATTTATGGAATCCAAACGATCGGATCATATCCTTGGAATCCGGAAGGAATACAAACCCCGGAGGGCGGGTCTGCCGAGCGGGTTGGAGCCGCGCTGCCGCTCCGTCCGGCTGCGGCCGGCTACGATCGACTGGTGTCTGGCAAACCACCCGTCAATAAAGACCCGGCTGCCCACGATTACCCCCTTCGTGAGGTGCTGCACCTGGCAGGTCAGGACTTCCGCCGTCAGCCGCCCCTCATTGGGAGTTGTCAGGCGTTCCTTTGTTTTTCCGACACCGCACGGCGCACCACCGTGCCATCTTCCCCGGTCCGGGCTATCCCCTGTCCGCCCAGAATGGCCCTGTAAAAGACCAGTGCCCATCGCTCCACCGCAGTCGGAAAAGCGGAACCGCCCCAAGGCTCTGCACCCGCCGCCGTTTCCCGTGGCCAGGCCATCTGCCCGATGATCCGCACCAGACCGCGGCGCGCCCGGGCCTTGCCCGCCAGCGCTTCCTCATAGTCGCTCCAGCGGTAATCCGCGGGATCGGCAACCATGACGGGCCGGACGGGATTCAGATCAATGTAGGCGGCTATAGTCGGCAGAGCCCGTTCCTCTTCCTTCACGAGGGTGGAGCTGAACCGGCTTTCCCACAGCCCGCCCTTGTGGCCTGTTTTGAGGCTATACCAGCGGGTAAAGCGGAACTTCATGCACTTCACAAGTTCACTGAGGGAAAAACATCCGGGCGATCTGTTTCTGTCGCCATTCCTTGATCAGGGAGTCCGAGCCCGCCCGCCGCCAGAACTCCCACTGCTTGCGCAGCAGGCCCATCGCGTCCTCGCCCAAGGCCCGTTCCATCCGCGCCACCACTACCTCCAAAGGTAAATCAAGGTCTGCGGGCCGGTGGGGCACGCGCACCAGCAGGTGGAAGTGATTGCTCATGACGCCGTGGGTGAGCACATAGACCCCCAGCAGAGCCTCATAAGCGCACCCCACCTTCAGTAAAAACTCCTTGTCATCGTCATTCAGGAGAAATTTCCGGTCATGGAGGCGGGAAACGATATGGAACACATCGAATCGGCAGTCGTCAAAAGTAAATGGACGCTCGATGGCTATCAGTGGCAATAATCGGTAAATGAGTGGACAGCCGCCACTTTCGTTCGTAATTTAGGTGGAAAATGAAACTCTTAACTGACGCTAAAATACCGAGATCCAGATGGCACCGTTCACGCCATTGGTCCGGTAATTCTTCGCTGGGAACATTCATGGCGCCGAACGCCAAAAGATGATCGATGCGGCAGAGTCATTTTATTGAATCCGGAATGAGAATTCAAGCGAACAGCAGATGAGAGCCGATGTTATCGCACTGAACATCAACGAATCATGAAAAACATTCACTGCGTCCTGCCGCTGGTTGCGCTGATCATCGCTGCGGCATGGCTCATCAGTTTGCGGGCCACCCATAGTGCCTTGGAGCAGGATAATCTCTCACTTCAGAAAAAGATCGCGGAATTCCGGAATTCATCTGTTCTTCAGAATGAACGCGCCAGAGCCGGGGAGAAAAGCGCCAAGGCGAAGCGGGAGAAAAAAATATCGGAAAATGAGATCAAGCCCTCTGACGACTGGGTGAGCACCTCCAGGGATTGGAGCGAACTCGTTATGTTCAACAATAACGAGGGGGCGAGATTCAATCTGACAGCGGCCTGCAGAAGGCTCGAGAAACTGGCATCCGAAATGAGTGGAGACGAACTCGTGAAAGCCTATACGGAAATGGCGGCACTCCCAGTTGAAGCAGAGTTTCGCAATTACCTCGAATCGATGATGCTGGACCGGCTCAAAGGGAAGAATCCCGAGTTCGCGTTCAGCCAATACCTTGCAAAATGCCAGAATGAAGGTATTGACCCTATAAGAATGGGAGATTTCAGAAAATGGCTAGCGCGAGATCCCGCTGCGGCCACTGCCTGGTATGAGAGCCAAGTCGCCGGAGAAGTCTTCGATAAGACCCTTGACGGAAAATCTCCCACGATGATACCGTTCGAATCGGCATTCATCATGTCCTTGCTCGCATCCGATCCAGCTGCCGCCGAGCAACGGCTGAATAATCTTCCACCAGACTTTCGCGCCAGTGTCGGTACTTACATGTGGGACGTTCCCAAGGAGAACAGCAAGGATTTTATTGATATGCTTCGCAAATCAATGCCGATGGAGCAATATATGGCCATACTGAAAGACAATAGTCTGACTGAATATATTTTTCGCTTTGACAGCAAAAACGTTCCAAAAGACATTCAAGAGAACATGGAACGTCTTGGCTTCAGCCCTGAAGAGCGGTCCACCCTGATGGCGCAGCACTCTGCGGAGATTGCGAAGTACAGGGCGATGAGAGACAGAGGCAATGCGCCGTCCCGTGAAAAGTTCGATGACCTTCGCGCACGGATTCAAGCGATCGACCCTTCCTCCGCTGATCAAGCAACGGGAGTTGCGCTGCAAACTTACCTTGAAAATTCAAAGACTACTGGGGCTCAGGATTTTGTCGAGAAGATCGCTACTGATTACCATGATTCAGGTGCCGGAGACGAATTGTTGATCCCATTGATTATGGGAAGCGCGAACGGCAGTATCTCTTATCCAAAGGACAGAGCGCGAGTGCTGGCAACGAAGATTTCGGACGACAGGCTCCGTGAGGAAATGCTGCAAAAGCTTAATTGAAGGATGAAGCGTTCCCTGATCATTTGTGCTGCTATTTTTTTCATCGCCGCCCTTCTGGGGTGGCGGGAAAGCCGGCAGCTTTCCAGCAGGAGAGAGATCAATGCCAGACTCGTGGAGGAAGCCTCGACTAAGCTCGGCGGTGATGCCCAGTCGCCGAACGCGATGGAACGACGGAACGAATATCTCGCCATGAGGGAACAAGTGAAAACGATCGGGCTCGATTATTTTGCTTTATTCCGCGACTATGGTGAGAATGCTACTGGTGAATCCGGTGAGGCGTTTACGAAGCGGCAGGCGGAAATAAAGAGTCGTCTTGAGGAACTTGACCCCGCGGCGATCAGGCAATTCATGGATGAATGCTACAGTAACCCCGGGCTGAACCTTCGAATCAAGCGTGATCTCAATGGTTATGTCCGGACTGTCTTTATCGCAAAATATCCGGTTGAGATGGCCAGAATGATGGGCAAATCGCCAGAAGTCTTTGGTATTGATGGTAAATCAGCGCCTGAGGGATACATCCAAGATCCATTTCAACATCTGGTTTACTATTTTAGCTGGGAGAAGAAAGACATCCAGACTGTCTTCCAGTGCCTCGCTGAAGCACCTCCGGAATTTCAATCAAAATACATCAGGGGTGCTTTGGAACATTACGCGTACAGTGCTCCGAAACGAACGGAGTTGCTCGAAGAGATGAGAGCCTTCGCCTCGACACCCGAACAGTTGGAGCTTGTGAAAGGTCAGTTGAGCGAGCTCGTCTTCGGGCGGGGCGGCGCAAAGGCGACATTTGTTGAAGCGTCCGATTGGCTCGAATCGGCGAATCTATCAAGCGACGAACTTGACGCTGCCACTACGGACATGCAGAAAAAAGTGCGGGTCGGCGAAACAGGTCGATGGCTTGACTGGCTGGCGAAACGCGAGTTGCCTGATGAGGTCTCCAAGGAACGTGCTTTCGAACTCGCAACCGTGTGGACAGAGAAAGATTACCTCGCTGTCGGCAAGTGGCTCAATCGCGCAGCCGATAGTCCGGAGAAATCCGCCGTCGCAAGTGCCTACGCCGCCAGGACCTATCCCTACGATCCAGAGGGTGCCATGCAATGGATTGAGACCCTCCCACAAGGCCCCGACCGCAGCAAGGCACTGCAATCCATTTATCAAGGCATGCAGAAAAACGGGAATTACGAATACGATAGAGAAATTGTCGAGGCCTTCGCCCGCGAGCATGGGCTTAAGGAATAATCACTGGAGAATAAGTTTCGATGAATCCGCCATTTTGAATTCAGCGGAGACGTTCCCGTCACCTGCCTGCAGTTCAAACAGGAATAGAGAGCAACCAAACGAACCCCCAAATATGAAAGCACTCGCGAAAAAACTCACGGGAGTCGTTGCCATGGTAAGCCTCGCCGTAGCGGTTTTTCCGGTTCCAGCCGAACCGCTGCCCCCCGTGAAGGATAGCCCCAGCCAGCCAGCCGATCCTGGCCCAGGCCAGCCGCCGCCCGCTCCCCCTGTGGCTGAGGCATCACAATCCGGTGGCCAATCCTTCAAGCTCCCAGGTCTGACGATCAATTCCAAGGACCACTGCGTCGATATCGAAGCGACCATATGCCTCGACGAAGGTGCTCTCGAACTGATCGCTTGCACCAAAGGCAGCAAGGAACACGAGTCGGTTATCGCCGTCGGGGCGAGGCCCATTCACATTCACACCGCCTTGTTGCTGCTCGGAGCGAAAAACGGCAGCCCACCCATGCGCCAGCCGATCCATGACGAGGCGACCCGCTGGGTCGACCTTCCCCCCAAGGGCGACATGATCGATGTCCTCCTCGAAATCAAGGATCCCGCCGGTAAACTAACGGAACGCCCGATCAGCGATTTCATCACCCGGTCCGCACAGCACGCACGCAGTCCCAGGGCCGTTCCGACGGAAGGGGAGAAGGTCCCCCGCTTTCCGGGCACGTTCATTTTCGCTGGATCCCTGCTCATCGACAATGGACCGGGACCCAGGGTCTACCTCGCGGAGCGCAGCGGCCATGTCATCTCGATCGCTACCTTCGGCGACGAACTGCTCTGCCTGCCCGGGGTCCACAGCCAGGAGAATAGTGCATTGATGTGGAGCATTGATCCTACCCATCTGCCAAAGAAGGGAACTCCCGTCACCCTGCGCCTCCGACTCAAGAAGAATCCCGAGCCCGAGCCCAATTCCAAACCATGAACCGATCCATCCTCCTCCTCACGCTTCTTGCGCTCACAGCCCAACTCCGCGCTGGAGCCGGGGGCAGTGCCGATGAGGAATATTACACCGAAAGACCCATCTTCCAGTCGCGCCCCGATCCGACCCGCGAGAGGTATTTCGGAGGCATCGGCACCACCGGCCTCAAGCCGCGAATCTATCCTGGTGTCGTGCTCAAGGTCGAGGAAATGGCAGAGGGCTCGCCGTCCGGGGGCAAGTTCTCCAAGGGCGAGATCCTCACCGGAATCAATGGAACCGAACTCAAAGGGTTGAACCCTTTCGTCGCGATGGGCAACGCCCTCACCAAGGCCGAAGCCACGGACGGACAAATGATTTTCGATGTCACCTCCGCCGACGGCAAGACGCAACGCAAGCAAACCGTCACCATCCCCGTGCTCGGATCTTACAGCAGGACCTGGCCACTCGATTGCCCGAAGTCAAAACGCATCATCGGGGAGGCCGCCGCCTTTTATTCCCATCCGGAGAAATTCAACCAGGACGGCATTCCCGGTGCCCTCGTCTGTCTCTTCCTGCTTTCCACCGGCGATGACCAGTATCTGCCGCGAGTGAAAGCCTATTTCGATGCCTTTCCGAAGGATGTTAAAGCCATCGGCGACCACACCTGGAACA
>CAIZWU010000375.1 GCA_903936775.1 uncultured bacterium
CATCCCTCGGCGAGCACCGAAATGGTGGCGACCTGATAGGGTTCGGGACAGGATTTGGGGAATTCCGGCGGGTTGGGGTCGAGCAGGAAATCTTCGCGCTCCAGCCAACGGCGGCTCCCGGCGCGGATGTCGCGTTTCAGGGCATCATCGCTGCCGAGATTGACATATTGCAGGGTATTGAATTTCCAAACCCCATCCTCATTGAGGAAATGGAGCATCAGGGGATTTTCCGGGGTGATCTCTCCTTCGACAAATCCGAAATCCACCCGGCCGAAATAGACCAGACGGGCGGCGGCTCCTGAAGCGGACGCATCGACAAACAGGAGTTTGGTGAGATCCGGGGGACGGAAAAAGGAGGTGAAGATGGCGCGCGGCCAGGGTTGTTTCAGGGAGACCACCTGGTTTCGAAGGCACATCTGCCGGTAGCGCGAGGTGACGGCGGACCAGCGGGACAGGTCTTTCTGATACATCGCCTGGAGCCATTGGACGTAAACCCGCTCCAAGGTGCTGCGCAGGGCCGCGGCGGGGCTTTGGGCTGACAGCGGGGAGGCAATGGCGATGAATCCTGCAGCGGGCAAAGACCAGCGCAGGAAGGCACGACGGGATGAAGCAGGAGTTTTCAGACGCCCCAGACTAGCTTTCAAGTGGCGGCAGGCCAGCGAAAAATGCATGGTTCTGCCAATGGCGGGAGGGCCTTGTAAAATCAACCATCGGTCCAGTCGGGAAGTGAAGGTGAACCCGGCCGGAGGGCCCGCGTGGCCACGGTGGCAGGGTCCTTTTAAGATGGTGGAATGACCGTGGGGTGCCGGCGGCGGGAATTGATCACGGATTGGAGAACCGGGCGCGGACAAAGGTGCGGGTGGCTCCTGGAGGGGCGGGGATGGCGAAGACCAGCCGCTCCACCGTACCGGTCAGCGGAGTGCGGCTGATCAGGATGGCGTTGCTGGCGGGGATCCAGCCAGCGGGTCCCGCCGCGGTCAAATCGCTGGAGATTTCGATTCCGCTGGAAACCTGCACGGCCATATCCCGGTCCATCGTGAACCACAGGATAGGGGCTGCGGCGGTGCCGGTGAGGGTGGCGGTGGGCGGGCTGCCGGCGCCGATCGCAAAGTCCACCAGATCGTTCAGGCCATCCTGATCGGTATCGGCATTGGCATCGCCGGTGAAGAGAATGCCGTCAGACGTGCCGGGTGCGCCCCCGGGCGCCGAACTGGATCTCCAGCTCAGGGGATTGGTATGATCGGGATTGCCCATTGGGGAAATTAAAGTTAGGGAGCTGCCGGTGCCGCCGGGCGCCGTCGGCCATGGGGCCTGGTTGTCGTAGACAAAACTCTTCACAGGGAGCCCCGCGGCGGAAATCAAGGTCAGTTCTTCACCCTCGTCCTTGAGCTTGTTCCCGGTGGGATCCGCCGCCACATAATACTCCGCAGCTGTGGCCACGTTGGGGTTTCTCAGCGCAAAAGCCGCACTGCGCCGCGGCAGGATCAGCCGTCCTCCCGCAGGAATCCCGGTGTTGGGGGCGAAAGAATAGGTCAGACCGATATCAAAATGACAATTGGTCAGAATCACCGGAGTGGCGCTGATGTTCTGGAGTTCAAGATATTCGAAATCATCCGCCGTGCTGTATCCGGCGGTGATTTCGGCGGGGGTGGGGGCGGAGGGATGGTAGTGGATTTTTGAAATCACCAGATTGTCCGCGGAGGCCGGACTGGTCCCGCTGCTGGTGGTCACGGTGACGGTGGCGGTGCCCGCGATGGTGCCATCCTTCTTCACAGCCTCAAGCGTGTAGATGTTGGTGCCGATCAGCAATGGCAACTGGAGCGACCAGGCATTCTGGGTGGTCCAGGTTACCGTGAGCGGTTCCGGGCTTCCGGCGAGCCGGATCAGGTCCACATCAATCCAGCCGCTCCCGGTGATGGTGGCGAACGGGGTGGTTACGTCCATGGTGGCGGCGCTGGTGCGGGCAAAGGCCACCACGGGCACGGCGGCCGTCTGGCCACCGGTCCCATTCACCACGTTGCGGGCATAGGTGGCCCGGCCTCGCAGGTAGCCCAGGCTGCTGATCATGTCGTCGGTGCCAAACCGCGAGTAATGAGTCGCCCAGCGGGTGAGGAAAGCATCGTTGAACGAGCGGTTCAGCACATCCAGGAGGTGGCCGTAGTAGAGGCGTTTGTTGGCGGGATCAGCGAGGAATTTCCCCAGATCCTGTCCACTGTTGAGAGGCGCCGTGGTGCTGCTCTGCGAGAGGAAATCCAAGTCCCATGGGAACACGATGCCTTTCCCGCCGGGCGGGAAGTAGAAGAGAACATTGTGCTGGGCGGCACCGGCGAGGTAGTTGTCAGTGACCCCATAAAGAATCGCGGGCACGTGGGCGCGCAGCAGGGCGTTGACATCGAGAAATTGATTCGTCTGGGTCTTGAAGGCGGCGGAGCCCTGGGCCTGGCCGATGGCGGTGGCCACATTCATGATTTTCTGATAGTCATCGGTGCTCCGCGCATTCTCGATCAGCCAATACCAACGGTAGGTTTCCTTGTTGGTGCCCAGGGTGGTCACATTGACGCCGGGAGGGCCGGTGGTGTCCTGGGGGATCTTGGGATTTTCGGGGACAATTCCGGCATCGGTGATCCCGGTGGTGGGATTGATGGTCTGGGTCAGGACATAGATCCGTTCGTATTTGAACATCGGGCCGGAGCCGCCGTCATCCCACTGGGCATCCAGATAGGTGTCATCAAAGCGGGTTTTGGAAAGAATGGCCGCCCCGGTCATGGTCGAGCCGTCGTAATTCCAACCCCGGTTGAGGGTGACGCCCGTGGCGACAGGCGCGATGACGCGGATGATGTCATCTTCCGGGGCATTGATGCCACCAGCCGCATTGGTCACCGTTTTGATGAGGATTTCCTTTTGCCCGGCGCTGGTGCCGCCGGAGCGGTCGACGGAGATGGCTCCATGCACGCCAAGGAACAATTCATCACTGGCGAACTGGAGGTTGTATCCCACCCGGGTGGAATTGAAGCGGCCGTGTTCGCTGCTCTTGAGCCGGGCACTGGCTCCATAATAGATTTCCTTTTCGTCCAGAATCACGGTGCAGGGGAGCGAGCCGTTGCTCATCACATTGTCGAGACGGTAGAGCTGATTGGCATCCGCCCCGGTCAGCACGATGCGGATATTGTGGGGCCGGGCACCGCTCGGCATCTGGAGGATCGCCTTGCTATCCTGCCAGGGAATCATGGCACGGGAGGCAGGGCCTGCGGCGGGGAAGAAACTCACCGCCCCGGGGGTGTCGCTGGCGCGCACATAGAATTGCACCCGCGCCCCGGCGGTGTTGCCGGGCACGGTGGCGGAATAACGCCCGCCGCCGGTGGTGGTCATGGGGACGCTGGTGAAAGCGGCGCCATTCAGGGCGGTGAACAATTCCACGGAAGCGATGCCGTCGGGATCAGCCACGGAAACACTGACCGTGGCCGCTTCGGCGGCCGCCGGCACCGCCGGGGCATGGTTCAGGGCATCGAAGGTGGGGCCGGCGTTGGCCACCACACTGCGGTTCACGGCGCCGGGAGTGCCGCCGGTGGCAGGCACGGGCAGCAGGGTTTGGCGGGCGAGGCGGTTGCAATACAGGCGGGTGTGCAGCCGATTGGAGCCCCTCAACCACTTCGCACGGAAGCTAATCGTATAGGTGTTGGCTGCCGAAATGGTGTGAAAAGACGTGCCGTTTTTCAAGGTCGTGGTGGCGTGGTTGTGCATGTGCTCGGTGGCACCGCTGGCGGAAACCTTGAGCGCATAACCCGACAGGGAAGGGGCATCCTCCAGGACGGTTCCGGCATGATTGCCAATGATGCGCCAGAAGTTGGAGGCTCCGCTGCTGAAGCCCCCGTTCTGGATCAGTTGGGTGGCTCCGGCGCCGAAGGTCACGCTGATGTCGTCGATCAGGAATTCTCCGGTGTCGAGCAGGCCGAAGACGAACTCATTCCACGTGGCGGGGTCGCCGCTGGTGGTGCTTGGGTTGGCCCCTGTCCCACTATAACTGACCGTCTGCCAGGTGGATTGGCCGCTCTCATCGCTGGCCGCCCACGCTCCGCCCCGGGCATTGTCGGCGTCCGGATCCATTAATTCCAGACTGCTGCCGCCACCATCGGCCCACTGGCTCCAGCGTCCGCCGTCGGCGTAGTGCAGTTGGTCAGCGATGTTGTCGTTGGCATCGCGCAGGGTAATGGTTTCCCCACTGCCGGCCAAACTGCCGCTCCAGGGGCCCAGCGCGGTGGCGGCAGGATGCAGCGCGGTGAACGCGGCAGGATCCCACGCCACGACCAGATAACCGCCCGCCGGGATGCTGGTGGCGGCAGGGAAATCGAACCCGATGCCATCGCTGAACTTCCATCCGCTGAGATCCACTGCGGCGGTTCCTTTGTTATAGAGTTCGATCCACTGCTCCGGGCCATCGCCCATCGCATTGTAGAAGATTTCGTTGATGACAATGTCAGGGCTGACAACCGCTACATTGGTGGCGCCAGGGGTGGCGGTGGTGGGGTGGCCCCAGCGTCCCCCATCGACGAGGCCGCGGATACGGCTGGTCACCTCCCGGGCATCGCTCAAGGCCGTGGCGCCGGGGGCGAGCAGAAACAGGCGGGTGCCGTCGGCCGGGCTGAAGCCCAGGGCTGCGGCATTCAGGGTGAACAGTCCATTGGCAGGCACGGACTGCGCGGGCAGTGCTGCCGACTGGCCGAGGCTGGTGGTCAGGGTCCAGCCGGCGGTGTCCAAGGCCGCTCCGGAATTGTTGCGGAACTCGATGTAGAAATTGGCATCGCTGGCCCCTGCGATTTCATTGAACTGGAGGGGCGCCGGCGCGGAGGGATCGGCGGGCAACTCGAGGGATTCCAGTGCTGCATTGAAATAGGTGGCGGTGCTGCCCGCCGCCTTGTGCAGCGAAACGGCGAGCACATTGGTGCCACTCACGAGGGAGGTGGACGGCACCAGCATTTGGCCGGAGGGCAGGGGGGAGGCAATGATGGAGGAGGCCGCGGTGCTGTGATCCACCAAACCGGCCGGCATGTTGGGGCGGAGGATTTCGGTGCCGTTGAGATAAAACACCGCACCGTCCGCGAGGGTGTGATTCAGGCGCACAGTGGTGCGTGAGGGATCGCCCGGAAAGGTGAAGGATTTGCGCAGATAGCTGACCGGGGCCGTGGGCGAAAGCGGCGTCACCGCGGCCAGTCCATATTCGCTGGAAAGATAGGACCCCACCGACTGGAAGTCCGCTTCACTCAGGCCGTCCTTGTAGATCAGCAGTTCGGCGATGTCGCCGTTGAAGCCCCCGGTGGGACTGGTGCTGTGGCGCCCGATGTTGATAGGGTCCGGGGTGAGGGCCCCTCCGGTGTCGGCCTCGGTGGCCTGCATCACCCCATTCACCCACATTTCAAAACGATTCTGGGTGCGGTTGCGGCGGACCGCGACCATGTGCCAGTCCGTGGTGGAGATGGCGGTGGTGGAAATCGGGCCCCCCAAGCCGGTCCCATCGGTATAGCGTTTTTGCAGGGCGTAGAATTCGCTGCTGAATGTCAGGGAGGCGAGGGGATTTCCCGCGAGACTGCGGTCGAAAATGTAGGCGCCGCCGGGCTGCGCGCCGTTGGCTTTGAGTACGATATAATAAACCCAGCCGCCCGCGGCAGTGATGCCGGGGGAAACCGTGGTGCGTGATTCATCATTCCCATCAAAACGCACCGCCGGTTTGCCGTTGGGGGTGGAGGTGGCGCGGTAGGTCGGCGTGGTGGTGCCTGCGGCTCCATTTTGGGAAATTCCGTCGCCGGTTGCCGTGTCCGTCCAAGTCGTAACGGTCGCACCATTGGCGAGGCCGGTGAGGGCCCCAGCGCGGTAGCGGCCCACCAGATTGGTGGTTACTGTCAGGGCGGTGGAGGCCGGGGCGGTGCCCAGGGCCGCGTTGCCGGAAGTCCAGGACGTGTCCACAAACGCCAAGTCCTTCCAATCGGCCGGTGGGGCCGCATCGGCGTCGCGGTATTTCCACGAATCACCCATGATGATGTGATTGCGGGTCACGGGTGCGGTGGAGGGGAAATTCTGCCCTCCCGGGGTGCCGCCCAGCCGGGTGCTCGCTACCCACGCCGAGGCCCCATCCGTGGCTTTGGTTTCGTCGCGTCGGGTCAGGCTGGCGCCACTGCCATCGGCGCCCACCGGCCAGTCGCCGCCATCGGCGTAAATCAACTCATCCATGATGCGCCCGTTCAGGTTCCGGATGCGCAGGGTTTCGCCGCTGTTATTGAGGGTGCCGGTGAAGGGCCCGATCGAGCCGGGGACCAGCGCCGGATTGGCGGCGATGAGGAGGTAGCCGTTTCCGGGGACGAAGGAGCCCGTCCCGGTGGTGGGAAAAGTGTAGTCAATACCCCCGGTAATGGTCCAGCCGGCGGTGTTCACATCCACCCCGTTGAGGTTCCGCAGTTCAATCCATTCGGACTGACCGGCCGCAGGATGATACTGCACCTCGTTGAAGACCACGACGGAATCCAAAGCGCTGGCAGAGCCGGCACCGAGGATTCCCAGGAGAAGGAGTGGGAGGACGAATCGCATGGGGGATGTGCAGTAAGTCCTAAAACCAGGGCAAAAGGCAAGAATTGAATCAACCGTTTGCGAAAATCGCCCGTTCCGCGAAAACCGGGGCCTTCCCCGGACCGCCCCCTTTGGTTGACGGACCCGCTTCCGGCAGGCGTATTGAAGGCATGCTACGATCCCTCTTTTTCTCCGCTGCTGTCCTCCTGACCACTGCTCCGGCCGAGGAGTCCCCGGCCCCGGTGGATGCCTTCGTCTCCGGCACCCGGCAACTCACCTTTTCCGGCAAACGCGCCGGGGAAGGGTATTTCAGCGCCGATGGGAAGCGCCTGATCTTCCAGAGCGAGCGGGAGCCCGGGAATCCCTTTTATCAAATCTACCTCCTCGATTTTGAAACCGGCGATACCCGCCGGCTGTCCAATGGCAGCGGTAAAACGACCTGTGCCTGGCTGCATCCGGACGGACAGCGGTTTCTCTACGCCTCCACCCATGAGGATGCCGCCTCGCCTGAACTCCAGGCTGCGGAACTGAAGGATCGCGCCGAAGGCAAACAGAAACGTTATTCTTGGGATTACGATGAACACTATGATCTGCACGCGCAGCAACTGGACGGCACCGGGACGGTGAACCTGACAAAGACCCGCGGTTACGACGCCGAGGGCAGCTACAGCCCGGATGGCCAATGGATCGCCTTTGCTTCGAACCGGCACGCCTACACCGGGCCGATGCCACCGGAGCAGCAGGAGAAGTTCGACCGCCAGAAATCCTGGGCGATGGAGATCTATCTGATGCGGGCGGATGGCTCGGAAGTGAAGCGCCTGACAGATGTGGCGGGTTATGATGGCGGCCCCTTTTTCAGTCCGGATGGAAAGAAAATCTGTTGGCGGCGCTTCACCGAGGACGAAAGCCAGGCGGAAGTCTGGACCATGAATGTGGATGGCTCGGACTCCCGCCAGATCACCAAACTCGGCGCCATGTCGTGGGCCCCGTATTTCCACCCGTCCGGCGAATATCTGATCTTCACCACCAACAAACACGGGTTCGACAACTTCGAGCTCTATCTGGCGGCGGCCTCTGGTCAGGGCGAACCCGTGCGGGTCACCTCGACGCCGGGCTTCGATGGCCTGCCGGTCTTCTCCCCAGATGGGCAAAAACTGTCGTGGACCAGCAACCGTACCGGCGACAAGGCCTCGCAGATCTTCATCGCGGGCTGGGATCACGCCGCCGCCCGGAAGGCGCTGGGTCTGATCGATGCCGCGGCGGGGACTGCCGCCGCCCCTCCCGCCGTGCCGGCAGGGCAGGCCGCCGGCCTCGCGCCCGAAATCCGCGCCGAGGATTTGAAAAAGCACATTTATTACCTCGCTTCGGACACCCTCCAGGGCCGCCTCACCGGCACGGCCGGCGAACAATTGGCTACCGATTATGCCGCCCGCCTCTTCAAGGAATTCGGCCTGCTTCCGGCCGGGGATGACGATACCTTTTACCACGGCTTCGATTTCACGGCCGGGGTCGCGCTGGGGCAGGGGAATGCCCTCACCGTTACCGGAGTGGACGGCTGGACGGAGCCCAAAGTGGAAAAGGATTGGACGCCCCTGACCTTTTCCTCCACGGGCACGATTGCCCCGGCTCCGGTGGTTTTTGCCGGTTACGGCATGGAGGTTCCCGAAGGCATGGATGCCAATGGCCAGCGCACCGAAGCCTACTCCTCCTACTTCCATCTCGATGTGAAGGACAAGTGGGTGATGCTCTTCCGTTATCTGCCGGAAGGGATCAGTCAGGAGGAGCGGGTGCGGTTCGGCCGTTTTGCCAGCCTGCGCTTCAAGGCCCTGACGGCCCGGCAGAAAGGCGCCAAAGGAATCATCGTGGTCAGCGGCCCCTCGTCCAAAGTCGTATCGCAGCTGGTGCCGCTGAGTTTCGATGCCAGCATGGCCGGCAGTGGCCTCGGGGCGATTTCCCTCACCGATGCCGCCGCCGCCACCCTGCTCCGCACCGGCGGAAAAGACCTCGCCGCCCTCCAGACCGAATTGGACAGCGGAAAACAGGTCCAGGGGTTCGATCTGCCCGGCGTGGCCCTTGGCGCGGTGCTGAATATCAACCAGGAAAAACGCCGCGGGCGGAATGTGCTGGCGCGCCTTACCACGGAAAACCTCAATCCCCATGCCCCCGCCCTCGTCATCGGTGCCCACATCGACCACCTCGGCACCGGCACCGTTTCCACTTCCCGCGAGACCAATGCCCGGCCCGATGACATCCATCATGGAGCCGACGATAATGCTTCCGGCGTGGCCGGGGTGCTGGAGATCGCGCAGTGGATGGCCAGCGAACAAAAAGCCGGCCGCCTCAAGCTGGAACGCGAGGTGATCTTTGCCGGATGGTCCGGCGAGGAGATCGGCCTGCTGGGCGCCAATGCCTGGTGCCGCGATCTGGCCAAGTCCATTTTCAAGGACGAGAACGCCAAACTGAATCTGATCCTCGGGGCGAATCTCAACATGGACATGATCGGCCGGCTCCAGAAAAACCTGATCCTCCAGGGGCTGGGCTCCAGCGATTGGTGGGCCGGCGAAATCGAGCGCCGCAATGCCGTCACCGGCTTGTCGCTCCAGACCCAGCAGGATTGTTATCTGCCGACCGATGCCTCGGTGTTCTACCTCCGCGGGGTGCCGATTCTGAATGCCTTCACCGGGCAGCATGAGGACTATCACAAGCCAAGCGACACTGCGGACAAGATCAACTATCCCGGCACCGAACAGGTGACGCGTTTCATGGGATTGGTCGCCCGCAGTCTCGCCACCGGGACGGATGTGCCGGTTTACAAGGAACAAAAGCGTCCTGACGAAGGCAGCCGCGGCGGGATGCGCGTTTACCTCGGCACGGTGCCGGATTACTCCCAGGACGGCATCGAAGGCGTCAAGCTCAGCGGCGTCAGTGCCATCGGTCCGGCCGCCAAAGCTGGCCTGCTGGCCGGGGACGTTATTGTGAAACTGGCCGGCAAGGAGATCAAGAACATCTACGATTACACCTTCGTGATGGGAGTGCTGAAGATCGGTCTGGAAACCGAGATCGAAGTCCAGCGCACCGGCAAACGGGCGGTGCTGAAAATCACCCCCGGCAGCCGGGATTGAGTGGGTTTCCCCGGGAAACCGGGCGGCAGGCCGGATTTTTACAAAGGCTTAACAAAAAGCACGCCCGGAAGACATCAGGACTTCATAATCGGGTGCCATGGTGTCAACATGCGGAAGATTTCTTTCGACCGCCCCTGAGTTATCAAACCCACTAAATAACGAAACCATGAAACCAATCCTCATCACCCTCGCCATCGCCGCCAGCGCTGCCCTCCTCTACGCCCAACCCGAAGGCGGCGGCCCTCCCCGTCCGGACGGTCCTCCTCCCGGCGCTCCCGGTGGACCCGGCGCCCCCGGTGGTCCTGACGGCATGCGCCGCCCCGTCCCGCCTCTGCTCGCCGCGCTGGATACCGACAAGGATGGCGAAATCTCCGCCAAGGAAATTGAAAACGCGGTGACGGCCCTGAAGACCCTCGACAAGGACGGCGACGGCAAGATCAGCAAAGAAGAAATGCGTCCCCCCATGCCTCCCCGCCGTGAAGGCGAAGGCCAGCCCCGCGGTCCCCGCGGCGAAGGCGGTGGTCAGGGCGGTGGACGTCCCCCGCGTGAAGGCGGCCCCGAAGGCGGGGGCCCCCGTCCTCCCCGCGGCCCCGGTGGTCCCCCTCCTGCTGACCGCTAAACGATAGGGAACTCCGGCTCCCACCCCTCAGAGCGCGTCCAGTCCGCTGGACGCGCTTTTTTGTGTCCTGCCGGCCGAAGGAGGCGGCC